>CAYLRE010000057.1:0-20361 GCA_964385715.1 uncultured Planctomycetaceae bacterium | reverse complement strand
CCATTTCAGGGCCCTCCTTAGATTCCGAGTACACCCATAAGCATATCGACTGAGGAACCCACTGTCAATACATATATTTTGTCGGTTGACCCATTGACATAACCCATACGGCCCTTACAATGGCAGCATACTTGAAAGGAGAATGTAATGAGAAGACGAGAAAGGCCAATCCAGGAAGTCGCCGCTGGATTGGCCGCAATAGGCCCTGAGACGGGCAGTCGGGCAGGTAGTTGGCTGGAAACTAGCAACCTGCTCGGCGAGGCGACTCTTTTAAGAGCGGAGGTCAGCCGCGTGGTTTGGCGCCACAGCCGCCTTATAAGCGGTCGGAGCGGGCCGGCTTGTGCCGGATGGGATCGTAACCCCTGGCCTCCGCGTTCTAAAAAATCCCAGCGCTGCGCTAACAGCGCCGGGGGCAATC
This sequence comes from uncultured Planctomycetaceae bacterium, assembly GCA_964385715.1. GTDB lineage: Bacteria > Planctomycetota > Planctomycetia > Pirellulales > UBA7805 > MB-PLM-2. Next base: position 19,943 of record CAYLRE010000057.1, on the reverse strand, counting down.
ACAATCAGGCGTTTCCACCTAGACTGCAACTGAGCAGGTACAAGTCTAGCGGAAACGCCGCAGAAATCAAGGCGTTTCCTGATGATAATAAAGGCATGTGCCCACTCGGATCGCAAGAAACACGGTAAAGACCGCAAGGGGCACCAGCGGTTCAAATGTCGTGAATGTGGCAAGACGTGGTCCGACACGCCGCGAGCGATCTTGGATGATATGCGGATTCCAATCGAGAACGCCGAGCTAGCCTTGCGACTCTTGATGGAAGGCAACTCAATCCTGAGCACCTCGCGTATCACGGGCCTGGACGAAAAGACAATCGCTCGACTCATGGTGTTGGTCGGCCAACGATGCGAACGATTCATGCGTCGCAAGATTCGCAACGTGGCGGTCAGCGACGTGCAGGTCGACGAGATTTGGGGATTTGTTGGTTGCAAACAGGCGACGGCAAAGCGTCGCGGAAATGGCTACGACAAAGGCGATGCCTACACGTTCATCGCATTCGAGCGAGAGTCCAAGCTAGTTCTCTGCTGGCATCTCGGAAAGCGAAACCACGAATCGACCAACGCCATGATGTACAAGCTATCGCAGGCAGCGAAGGGCCGATATCAGCTAACCACGGACGGATTCCGGGAGTACCGTGAAGCGACGTTTTACAATCTGCCGTTGTTCGTGGACTTCGCGCAATTGGTCAAGATATACGGCGGAAGCGGCGGACGTAGCAGTGAGGCCCGCTACTCTCCCGGAAATATACGGGACGCGAAGAAAAAGCCGGTTCGGGGCAACCCGCGATGGGATCGCATTTCGACCAGCCACGTCGAACGACAGAACCTCAATATCCGCATGGGCGTGCGACGCATGACCCGGCTGACCAATGCGTTCAGCAAGAAGTGGGAGAACCACGAGGCAGCCACGGCCTTGTATCTGGCCTACTATAATTTCTGCCGGATTCACGGCACAATCAAAACGACGCCGGCGGTAGAATCAGGTCTGACCGATCACCAATGGACGGTGCGGGAGCTACTCGAAATGACAGCCACACACTAATCCCGCACTACCTGGTTGTCCGGTAATCGTCATAACTCATTGCCTCAAAAGGGGATATCAAATATCGGCCAATTAGAACGCGAACCGCAAAAAAAGTCCGCCCCGCTTAGCGGTATAGCTCCACGCAGGACCTCTCAGGCGGAGTTATGCCCCGCCACCTTTCAGGATAACGAGCTGGGGAGGAACCTCAAGCAAGAATGAACCCTTCCTCTCATCTGAGCTTGAGCGGTCCTCTGCCCTACCCTTTCGGCTTGCGAATGGCGTGGCGGACGACTTGCTTCACGGCCGTGACTGGAATTTTGTCGCTCGGCTTGAAGTTGATGCAGCCCTTGCCGGTTTTGATCTTTGGCTGCTTCTTCTTGAACTCGACCAGATGTTGCTCGCCGCAGGTATAGAGCGAGACATAGTTCTTCTGATTGGCCAGGGCGACCCAGCCGTCGCCAACGCGGTAGGTCGGCATTTTGTAGTCGAGCGAGATTTCCGCATCTGGAAACAGCCCGACGATGATCGAATGGAGCTTGTCGACCATCTCCCGACGATCCTCTGGCACGGCGTCGAAGTATTTTTTGGTGTGTTTGTTCATGGGTAGTGATCGTCCGCCCTTGGTTGTGGAGTGTGGTCTCCTGACCGCTCCACGTGAGGATGGTCTGGAGACCTGCCCGTGGCCGTAGCCGTAGGGCATGCTGTGCATGCGGGAACCAGAGTGGCCACCTCCTTAATAACCCGAAGCGTCAGCGAGGGACACTACCAAACGGCGTGGTCCCTCACTGACGTTTCGGGTTAGGGTTCTGTCAGGCCTGGGTGCCATGCTCACCGCTGGTGAGTATGCTTGCGTCAAACGTCATTCACATGTCCACGCGAGCGTGGACATGGCACCCGCGGGTTCCGTTGAGCACAACCTGACCTACAGCTGAATGCGGAGCATTCAGCGACATTCGACCCCCTCTTATCCTGCTTCATCCTGTCTGATAAATGAAGCGACTCCGGGGTCTGGTCTCGTCGTTCTCAGCCTGCGGACCACTTGCCAGTCGCATGCCTAGAACGACCGATACCTGACCCCATAGTGACTTGTCATTCGCTTCACATCACAATTGGCCCGTGCGCGTTTCCGAGTTTTGGTTCGCCTGCCAGTATTGGCCTGTCTCGACGTCGAGGCAAGTCAGCCAGCCGCCGCCGTAGGCACCCGTGTCGATGCAGACCGCGTGTCCGATGTTTCGCGGAGCGCCTTCTTTTTGCCGCGAGTGACCACAGATCATCGTCTTGCCCGATTCGTGCGGCTCGGGATCGTTAAACGGTTCCCAATACCGCAAGTCATCCGGTTGCCGATCAAGTGGGAGTTTCGGGTCGGCGTTGGCGTGCACAAAGAAATGCCGTTTAGTTTCGTAGTACGGCCGGCACGAAATCAAAAACTCCCAGTGGGCTTCCGGCACGTCGTCGAGGTTGGCCGCACCTTTTGAGTTGCTGTACGACTGCAGTGCGACATCGCCACCACAGATCAGCCATTGGTTGAGTTGCATCTGCGACTGATTCGCAGAGAGCATCATTAGTTCGTGATTGCCTAAGAGCGGAACGAGACTTCCCCCGGCGTGTCGTTCGATCAGCCAGTCGACGACCGCACGGGAGTCCGGACCGCGGTCGACATAGTCGCCCAGCGTGATGAGGCGATCTTCCTCTTGAAAGTTGACCAGGCGCTCCAGAGCCGTCAACGCCGTGAAGCATCCATGAATATCGCCGATGGCAAGGAGTCGTCCGTCCGTTTCGCTCATGCTCTGCCGTTTCGTCAGGGTTGTCGAATCGCCGCGGTGTTGGTGTGGCGAGTTGACCGCCGTTTTGGATGTTTCTTGTTGTAATCGGCGATCCGCTGCTTCTCAATATCGACCAGATCTTGTAGGTGGCGATGCAACGTTGATAGCGTGCGGAATTCCGGCGGCGGCCTTCTTGGGCGGAAGCGGCGTTTGGAATGCTCGGCAATGCGTTCGATCTTGTCGTAGCGGAGCAAGATCGGTTCATTGTCGAAGGTATACCGGGGGAGTGTGGCCGGAGTGACCTTGTAGGTTTTTCGGAAATCTCGAATCGCTCGCTTGAACTCTTTGTAAGGCACGGCTGACAGGACTCTCTTGAACGGGGGGCGTTCGTACTCGACCGGTTGTCCCGGCAGATGGAAGTTGGCATGCACCGCGTTGCCGGCTGCCGGGGATTCTCCTTCGCCGCCGGCGCCAGCGATCTGCCAGATTCTCTTGTCCGTGTCGAAGCCCAGGAAAACGAACACGCGTTGGTCGACCTGGTAGTCACCCCATCGCAAAGCACATGGCCAGTCTCGAAAGCGGGCGACCGTGATCGTTTCACCTTTCTTCGCAGGTCCGAGGACCGTGTCGTCGATTCGCAGCTGATAGGTGTCGTCGTCGAACGCGACGATGGTACCGGCAACGATGAGTTGGCAGTTGCCAGCGAGGTCGAGAAAGGTCGCCGGAGTGTATTCCGCTTTCGCGGTGGTCGCCGAAATGGCGCCGAGTGTGGCGATGAATAGCAATGCACGAGTCATGGTGTGTTCTCGCTTCGCTAGCAGAAGCTTCCTTGAGGGCCAGCCTTAGGTCGGTATCCACGCTTGGCGTCTACATATTCTATCGGACGGGGTAAGAATTCGGGAACAGATCTCACAAATCGTCGCTGGTTAGGTTGTTCCCTTCCCTACTCCACCGCGAACAGAATGGCGATTCCCGCCACCGCGATGACGGCGCCTGCGATCGCGCGGAGGCTGATCTTTTCGCCACCGACGACGACCAGCGGCAAGATGAACAGCGAGCTCGTTCCCAGCAGCGTTTGCGCGATGCCGGCGGGCGTGTGCTTGAGGGCCGTCTGTTGCAGGATAATGCCGAGGAAGGTGCCGATGAAGGTTGTCCCGGCGATCACCGCCCAAAGTTTGCCGCTGCGAACGGCGGGCGGGAAGAAGCTTTGCCGCGTGGCGGGGATCCAAATCAGCAGGATCGCGATGCCGCCGACGATGCGGACTAGCGAACTGTAGATCGGATCGACGCCTGCCTCGTTCATGGCGCCTCGCGAGATCACGGCCCCGAGCGACTGGCACAATGCCGCGGTCAGCCCGAACACGATTCCCCATCTAGCTCGCACGCGATCGATGGCCTGGTCCGGTTTGCCTTCCATGATGACCCAGGAGACTCCGGCCACTGTGATGGCGATGCCCAGCATGGCGTAGAGAGAGAGCACCTCGGCGAGAAAAATGAAGGCGATGAGGATGGCCATCGGGGGCGTGAGCGTTTCGGCCATCAACACGGTTCGCCGTTCGCCGAGCCGGTTGAGTGCGGCAAAGAACGCGGTGTCGCCAATGCCGATGCCGATCGCACCACTGAGCAGTAGCATCGTCAGCGGCCCGGCATCGATCGCTTTGACCAGATCGGGGCGGATGGCGAGCACGCTGAGCAGCATGCCGGTGGCGATGACGCCCTTGTAGAGATTGAGCGCCAGCGGTGCGACATGGGAACCGAGCCGACGAAACAACACCGACGCGATCGCCCAGGCCAATGCGGCACCGAGCCCGGCCAGTTCTCCTGTGTAATTCTCCAGCATCGCGCGATCTGTTTGTCAGGCTTGGTGGTCGTCAGGTTACGAACAAGATAGCGAGTAGAGGGTGAGAGCGGACGTGCGGGCAGTCTACGGATCAATGCTGTTTGATGTTGGCTCCCTGAAGCGGCCGGGAGATTGCCACGAAATGGGGCCAGTTCCCGGCAAAAAGTGAGTGTGCTTTGTCTGGTGCCCGCAAAGTCTTCCCATACAAGCCGAATAACCGGTATTTTCTCCGCAACCCATCAAACGGGGATAGGCGCAAGGGCCCTAAATCCTGATGATTCACCAACCTACCGATAGCAATACTGTCGAATTAGAGAGCAGGTCATTCGGTAGGGTCATGATCGCTGGGGCTCGTTCGATAAGAACGACGAGTGAACAGTAGAGGCTACGAGGCTTCGGCACGGATTCGCCCCTTAGGTACGAATAGAGTCCATTGGGATTCGAGGAGACAAGACGATGAATTTGAAATTGATTGCTGCGACACTCGTACTTGGCGTTTGCTTCATGGGCAACAGCCAGGTTGAAGCCGCCAACTTTGGCGCTGGATGCGGTTGCGAACAGACTTGCGGTTGCGAAGACACTTGCGGTTGCGAGAAGTCGTGCTGCAAGACCAAGTGCTGCAAGATGAAGTACTACAAGAAGGTTTGCCGCACTCGCACGAAGTGCGTCCGTGACTGCAATGGTTGCAAGAAGAAGGTCTGCGTGACGACGGTCAAGTACCGCCGCGTGATGTTCCCCTGCAAGCACTGCCCGGATGATCTCATCTGCGCCTGCAAGAAGCCTTGCGGTCACACCACCTGCACGCCGATCTGCGAATCGACCTGCGGTTGCGAAGCTGAGCCCGTCTGCGGCTGCGAATAAGATAACCGATTCAATTGCGTGTGGGGTCGGCTGACGCGTTGCGTCATCGGCTCCTCGCGCCACGGTCACCTTGGCCGTTAGCAATCGGAAAGAATAGAAAAGAGCCCCGTCAATTTTGGCGGGGCTCTTTTTTGTGCGCAGGTAGCCTGCCTCGCGGTTCTACGAGAACAGCTCCGCCACCGCTTGGCCTTTGTCGGCGATGGTGATCGGGCGGCCGATAGGGCTCATGTTCTCGTAATCCGGATCGATGCCGAGCGCCTGGCAGTAGCTGCGGAATAGATCAGGCACGGTCACCGGTCGCTCGGTGACTTCTTTGCCATTGTCGCTTACTGCACCAATCACCTTGCCGCCTTTGATGCCAGAGCCGGCCATGGCCACGTTGAAGGCCCGCGGGAAGTGATCGCGTCCGCCGCGACCGTTGATCTTCGGCGTGCGCCCGAACTCACCCATCCAGATGACCAGCGTGTCGTCGAGCCGGCCGCGGGCCGCTAGGTCACGCAGCAGTGCTGCCGTGGGGCGATCGATCTTACCGCATAGGTCGCGGCATTTTTCAAAGTTGTCGGCGTGCGTGTCCCAGCCACGGGCGACGACTTCAACGAACGTTACGCCTGACTCAATCAGACGACGGGCGAGCAGACAGCCGGCGGCGAATTGACCTTCGCCGTAAGCGGCTCGCACCGCTTCCGGTTCTTGGGTGAGGTCGAACGCCTTCATGTCCTGGCTCAGGATCATTCGCGACGCTTTGCGGTATAGCTTCTGGTGGTCTGCCACCTCACGCTTGGCCCCGCTCTCGGCGTAACCTTTCTCCAGTTTCTGCATCAGTGCCAGGCGGCGGCGATAGCGATCCTTACTCGTGGTTGGTTTGGAATGCTGTGGCGGCTCTTTGGCATTGCGAACCACGAACGGATCGTACTCGACACCCAATAGCCCGCCACCTCCGCCGGTGCGTAGATTGCCGACGCGAACGAAGGACGGCAGTTCCGCGGCCGCGTCGGCCAGATGATGAGCGACATGGGCACCCAGGTTTGGATGCCGCACGGTCGGCGTCGGCAAGTAGCCTGTGTGCAGGAGCGAGGTTGCTCGCTGATGGTTACCTTCGCGACTGGTCATGGAGCGAATCACCGCCAGGTGGTCCATGACCTTGGCGATTTCGGGAAGGTTTTCGGCGATCTCGACCCCTGGCACGCTCGTGGAAGTGGCCTTCGTCTCGCCCCCATTGGCGTGACCAGAGAGCGGGCTGAAGGTTTCAAACTGACTTGGGCCACCCTGCATCCAGAGTAGGATGCAGGCCTTATTGTTTTTCTTCATGGTTGCCGCTTCGGCGCGAAGCAGGTCCGGAAAGGAGAGCATGCCTGCGCCCAAGGAGCCAGCGGCGAGCGAACCCGTGGCCACGTTTCTTAGAAAGTCGCGGCGACCGCGCAGGTGTCCACGTCGAGTCATGGCGACGTCGACCTGATGGATCCAAGGGAGTTGCATGGGGTGCTTTCTAAGGGGGACGCGTTAGCGGCGATGACGGAATTCCGCGGAGTTGATCAGCGACCACTGAATGTCTTCGAGTGCGTCGTCGCGGCGTTCGACAGTCTTGATGTAGTCGAGACAGGTGCTAAGTTCGTCCTGGCTGGGATCTCGCGACAGGCAATAAAGGTATAGCTGCCTGACGACCTCTGAATCTTCTTTGTGTTCGTCGGTGATCTTGCGAATCAGGCTGCCTCGGCGGCGGGCGCGAATCTGACTCTGGATCTGCGGAGCGTTCATCATGGCGAGCGCCTGTGGGATGGAGCCCTGGATCTCTTCACGCGGCAGACTGGGGTCGTAATCGAAGGCGGTTTTGAAGAGCTTGCGAGCGCCACGGCCACGTTTTTTCATCTTGGCCATTTGGGCGTCCATCTCCGCTTCCATCGGCATGGCGTCTTCGGGCTGTTCCATTTCCGTGTTGGCGTCGGTGGCTTCGTTGTCGCCGTCTTTGTCTGTCGCGGGTCTACCTTTCAGCGGAGCCAGCTCAGGCAGCTTGGCCGGTTTGGGGACATCGACGGCCATGCGTGGCATATTGAGCGCGACGACCAAGGCGTCGAACAGGGCGTCACCTCGCAGTGGCTGGGCGCTGTTGGCCAACAGCTGCTTGCGACCGGACGGATCGCGGGAGCGACTTCGTTGAGCGTAGGCGTCGGTGGCGGTGATGGTGCGGAACAGCCACTTAATGTCATGTCCACTGTCGACGAAAGCTTGCGCGAGATGATCGAGCGAAGCTTCGGCGTCGACGTCGCGTTCGGGGCCCAGGTCATCGACCGGTTCGTAGAAGCCCCAGCCGACCAACTCCGCCCAAATGCGATTCACGAAAGCGCGAGCGAACCAGGGATTCGCCGGTTCCACAATCCACTCGGCCAGTTGCTCTCGGCGTTTGGCGTCAGGCGTGCCGAGTCGCAGCGACTTGTCGTTGACGAAGAATTTCGGCGTCATGCGGGTACCATCGGCGGCCGGATCTTCTAGGTCCGACATGAAGTGCTCGATCGGCGGGCGGCGGCGACCATTCTTCGGATTGACTCTTGGTACCCGCGGACCACGGTCCTGGCTGACCACTTTGAAGGTGCGACGACCATCGGCGAAATCCGCCCGCACGCGCATGCGAGGAAAGAACGCCGCGAGTTCGTGGAACTGTTCGCGGGTCCAGGAATCGGTCGGGTGGTCGTGACACTGGGCACAAGAAATCTGAATGCCGAGAAAGATTCGCGACACCTCGGCGGCACTCTCTTCCGCTTTGCCCTGCTGAGAAAAGTAGAGCGTGGCGGCACCCTTACGCGAGACATCGCCACGGGCAGTGATGAAGCTGCGGGCGATCGTGTCCCAAGAGTCGCCACGGTTGAAGGCGGCGGTCAGGTACCGCGTTAGGCTGTTGTCGACCTGGCCTGGGATACGGTTGTCGGTGCGGCGAGACATCATCGTATCACGCCAGTAATTGGCCCAGTTGCGTCCGAAGCGAGGATCGTCGAGCAGTGCCTCGACGATGAACTCCCGTTTCCGCGGTTCTTCGTCACCCGTGAACGCGCTAATCAACTCCGGCGTCGGCGGCGTTCCAAGCAGGTCGAGGTAGACGCGGCGCAGAAACGTGGCGTCGTCGACGGGGATCGTCGTTGGCGTAACTGAGTCGGCGGTTGAAGGGGCCGTGTTGGTGGCATGCTCTTGGAGCGAGGCGTCGATTCTGGCGGCGGTCGCACGGGCATCGGAATTCGGCTGGGCAGCGACGCTAACGGTGGCATCATTCGCGAGGCAAGCGATCATGACGGCCAAAACGATGAATGCCTTCTGCATGATCGCCCCGCCGCTGCGGCGCGAGACCCTGCCCTGCTCTTGTGGAAACCATCTCGACATGGGGACGAACCTTATCTTGCCTCTGAGCTACAGCACTGGTAGCGAGCTACCAGTGGCACCCCGTGGGGTCACTCTTTAGGTAATAGAACATGCGTGCCCAATCAGCGTAGCACGAAGCACGTCTCTATAACTATTACCCCGCAACACGCGTGCAGGTTTCGTGAGAAGTCGGGCAACGGGGCGGAATTGCCGATGCTATCGCCCGCTAGTTCACTTTTTTTCGCTGCCTTTGGCGGCGTCTCAGGCTGATGCCACCGAGAGCGACTAGCCCCAGTCCCGCCATGGCGTAGGTGGACGGTTCGGGTACCGCCGATTGAGCCACGCGGAAACCGAACGTGTCCCATTCTCTATCCAAGATGCTGGAACTGCCGCCAAGCGGGTGATAGTACCACGACCCGCCTTGAATGCTTCCGGAGGTGCTGCCAACCGTGTCGGTCCATTCCCAAAGACTGCCGTTCTGATCGAACGTGCCGTAAGGGCTGCTCGATAGTAAGTATGATCCGACGTCGGTGAGCGGATAATTGGGGTCACCCGTTGTGTGCGTAGCGGCTAGATCGTAGTAGTTCACCGAGTTACCCGAATCGGCCGACGGCAGGTTGTTGTCAGGCGTAATGTCGCTGCCCGTGGCGTAGTTGTAGTAGACGCCGCCGGTGCCATCGTAGTAGGCCGCCTTGTACCACTCATCTTTCGACGGCAGAAAGAACTTGCCGGCGCCGAGCTCGCGTGGTCGGGCACGCTGACCGAACCGGAGTTGGGGCCCCCGCCGGTGATCGCGTACGTTCCGCTTTCGGTCGTTCCGCTGGTGAGCCAGTTGGTGAAACGAACGGCATCGTACCAGGAGATGAAGTTGACCGGCTTGTTGGCGTAGCCATAGTCGCTGCCGCCGGGGCCCTGACCGATCGCGTCGCTTTTGACGGCGTAGGTGTAGCTGCCAGAGATGCCATTGCGGACGATTCCGCCTAGGGTTGTGCTACCCATGTCGGTCTTGTAGAGGCCGTAAGCGTCGGTGGCGGCGACGGCGTTAAGGAACTCGACGTACTGCGCGTTGGTGACTTCCGTCTTGCTGATGCGAAACTCGTAGTCGACGGAGCCTAGCGATCCCCCGTTGTCACCGGCATTGCCGACGTCTCCAATGGTGGCCCAGTCGAATGTGACGGCCACAGCAGGGTTGTTGATGGTTAAGCTGAGCGCGAGTGCACTCGCCAAGATGGCAACGGTATGGATGGTGGAGGATTTCGTCATCGAGCCTTATTCTAGGTGTTGGTTTGTGGAGTTGTTCTGTGTTCGTTGACGTCTAGCTGGCGGATTTGCGATGTGATTGTCGTCGGTGCAGGCTGTGGTGGAGTGGTCTCCCGACCGCTCCACGCCCAGGCTTAACGAAATCGGCGATACGCAAGCAGCCCCAATAGCCCCAGCCCGGCCATGGCGTAAGTCGACGGTTCCGGCACGGCACAATCCGTGCCGTGGGCGGTGATCACACGCAGGTCGTCCAGGTAGCCGAACGCCACGTAGGCATAGTCGATCGAGACCGAGTTGGACGAAACGATCGTGAACAGGTCGGGATCTCCGGTCCCGTTAAAGGACTCGTAGCGGCGTTGTTCGCTCGTCTCGTAGGTTGTCGTTGGGACGCCGACCGAAGCGTCGGACTCAACGAGATAAGTGGTGTTGGCAATGATGCCGACCACGTCACCATCGAACGTGAAAGTGGCCACACCGCCTACGCCTGCGTCGCCGACGGGATCGTAATGCAACAGGTGACTGCTGTAGCTGCCGGCACCGAGATAGGTCGGTGAGTTCGGCGGTAAGTTGGCGCCAGGAAACTGACTGCCGACATCGCCCGCGCTGATCAAGAAGTCGACCTTTAGCGTGTTGGCCGCGACCGAGACGTTCTGCAGTTCGTCAAAGCCGGAGACGAGTTCGCTCTCGAATTGATTGAAGCTGACATCGGTGGAGATCGGGACGTGCTGCCCAGAGCCACTCACGGACGTAATGGCGGCGTGCGCGGAACTGTTCGACAGCAGGCCACAGGTGGCGACGACGGCTATCAGGCTGAGTACGAGCTGGTGCTTCATGGTGAGTCTCGTGTTTCGTTGGAATTCGAATGGATATGATTAGCGGGACCGGTTAGCGTGCTTGCGTCGCCAAGCGAGGAGGCCTAAGCCGAGCAGGCCCAGAGCGGCCATGGCATAGGTGGATGGCTCCGGTACGACCGGAGGTGGTGCATCCCCACCGAGATAGTGGACCATGTTCTCTGCCCAGGCGCTGGAGTTGCGGAAGAGATTGATGTCAAACCCGACGAGCATGCGGGCATTGGGGCTACCGATGATGTCGCCAAAGTCCCAGCCGATGAGGGAACTGTGCCCCAGGCCGGATTGTGTTTCTGTCACCATGAAACCGGTGCCTGGAGTGGAAACGCTATTGGCTGCGTAGTACCTGAGGAACGTACGCTGGTTGGGTTGGGCGACAATTTGACCGGCGGTCGTAACGGGCTGATCGCCGGTGATGCGGACATTGACGAGTGTCATGCTGCCGCCGCCAACGGCCTCGACCCAGTCGACGAGCGATGCGTTGCGCAACTCGGTGTAGGCGGGCTGCTCTCCGCTCAAAAACATCCGGCCACCGCTGGCGAGATAGTTGCCCATGGCGGTGACATCCGTGGGACCAAGATTTTGGTTGTAACGGAGATCCCAGACCTGGTCGTACGCGGAGTAATCGGCCAGTGTCGAGCCTGTCGTGACGGTGTTGCCCAGGAAGTTTAGCTGGCTAATCGCGTCGACGACGGCGATATCGTTGCTGAGTCCAGTATTGATCGCGTAGATCGAGGCGGCCGATGCTGAATTATTGAGCGTCGTGATGGATAGGGTTACCAATACGGCCAGTGTTGGGCAGTGCTTCATTGTGTTACTCGTTTCGGCTCTTAGCAACTTGTTGTTGGTTTGTTCTTCTCTGATCTGAAATACTCAGGCAGTGCGCCTACGCTTTGCGGCTAAGAAGCCCAGCCCCAGCAGGCCCAGCCCGCCCATGACCAGCGTCGAGGGTTCGGGCACCGCGGGACCAGGACCGACGATGGTGCCGGTGATCGACTGATCGACAGGTTCGATAAGCGAGTGGTTGGCGGTCCACTGGACGATCCCAGGGGCATTGGGGTGCACGACGCGAAAGGTAAGCCCTAGACCTTCGATGTAGTACTGATTCGGCGACCCTGGCGCGTACGTCGAGAAGGTCACCGCGTCGTTGCCGACGACCCCGCCGTTAGTATCTGAGAGTATGCCTGGCTCGACTCCGTAGAAGATCTGATCGTTGTAGTCGAACGGTGAGTGCCACTCGTTGATGTACCCGTACGCTTCGTTGACGCACCCGGCGCAGCCGGCATCGCCTGGAAGTGCCCAGTCGGCACCGACACCGCTCCAATAAGAAGGGCGGATGCCCTTGTGCCAGAAACCGGCCCAAAGAGGCCAACCGCCCGCAGTGTGGGTGTCCCAGCGTTGATGGAGTGCTGTTCCGTTGCCATCACCGACGTCGTGCAGGTTGGCGATCGCGTCGGCTTCAAAGCCATGGAGACGAATCTCTTTCTCCCAGCTGCCGACGGCGTGGTAGTAGTCGTAAACGTATTCCCACATGCCGGGATGATCGTCACCAGGGCCGAGTTGCCGAGGTGGCGCGGCCAGCTCCAATCGCGACATCGTTGGATCGAGCGGATCGTAAGGAACGGCCTCCGCGCGGTTGCCTGTTAGTAGGGCGAGTCCGACGAGCGCGAGGAGAATCGCTCTGGCAGGGAGAAGTCCTGTAGGTTGGGGACGCTGCACGGCAGCTCCTTTCGTGTCTATGCTGTTTGCGGCGGCGCCGTATCAGTGGCGGCCACGCTTGTTGCACGCAATTCGGTTTCATCACCAAGGTGGGGACGAAAGCAGTCGCAAATGCGAGAAACGCAAAGCGTGTGCCACAGTGAAGAAGCGGTGGTCAGAAGGTCCGATCTGGGATCGCAAGTTGTTGTTAGCAAACGAGTAAGAGAATGCACGCGGTCGGCGCGCGGTGTCCGGAAGCGGACAGGTAGAGAGAGACGGCTTACGGGCGTGCGGAGCGACTTGTCCGGAATCGGACAGGCGGGGTGCCAGCCTCTTTGGCGAGGCAAAGTTGCAGGCCGTATCACGGAAGTCGCGCACAAAAAAAGCCCTGCCGTTCTGCTGGCGGGGCTTCTTGGTGATTTCTAGATGAGACTACCTGTTGCGGCCGGCGTAGCGGCGCCGTCGATAGGCCAAAGGGCCCAGCAGCCCAATCACGGCCATGGCGTAGGACGAGGGTTCGGGTACCGGCAACTGTCAACCTCAGGATCTGATCGCCGTCAAAGGTGGAGATGTACATCGCACCGTCGAGGCCGAACTTGATGTCGCCAATGTTGCCAAACCCGGTGCCAAATGTGCTTGCCACGCCTGCGCCATCAATTCGCATTAAATCGCCGCCCGGTGCGGCAGGAAACAGGTCGGTTCCCCAGACTCCTCCTGGTGCAATCTCTAATCCTCGTGAGGTGGAACTGGGTGATAGGACTGAGAAGCTTCCGTTGACAAGTGCTCCGGTGGAATCGTGGATGCGGATGACTCCAGCGGTATCCCGAGTATAAATCCGGTCAAGGCTGTCGATTGCCTGGTCGAAGGGCCTCTCTGTCGATGGTGACGTAAATAGAACCGTAGGCAGTCCTCCGGTGCTCTCAACGACTGATCGACCCGTGGAATGTTCATTCAGTAGCAGCATTCGCCCTGTGCTATCGAACGACATTGCACTCGGGTTTCTTACGACCGACGCAGGGTCGAAGAGTGTCACGACGCTCTCGTCGGGATGAATCGGAGAAACGATGCCTGTTCCTCCGATCGGCCAGCTGCTGCCGACGAGGACCGATCCAGCAACTCCCGAAATCGTGCCGTCTACGTCAAAGAGTACTGAATCAGGATCAAAAATCGAGGCAGCACCATAATCGGTTACGGAGGCGCCGCCGGGACTTACTTCATGGATAAAGGTTGCTCCCAACCCGTCGCCACCGGACCCGCTATCGTCCCGGCCTACGTGCAACGTTCCATCATGGTGCGAATGATAATCGAGTTGGGTCGGTTACGTTCGCATAAACCTCCACGTTATACCCGGGAACAATAGGCACGGCGACGGCCGCCGTGGCGTCGAAAAAAGTCGTCATGCCTAGAGTTACCAAAAGTGTTAGGGATTTGAGTGTGGCGTGATTGGCAATTCCAAAAGGTTGTCGATCTGTTTCGAAGATGCCCCGCTGGCAGGATAATGTCAACTGTTTCGCTGGCTTTCTCGGGGGCGGGATCTTGTCACGCCAAGGCGTTGCAGTTAAACATGTTAGTAGAGGCGACGCATGTTTCTTTCGGGCGCCGTGGGCAGTTGCTGCCCTGGCCAAAAAAGGTGTGTGCGACCCGTTATCTGTGGAAGTGTTTGCACACCTGGTGGTGGCCGCGGTCTTCAAAACCGTTGGAACGTCAGTCAACCTGTCGTTCAGTGGGTTCGATTCCCATACACTTCCGCCATTTTTTTCTAGCCGGCACTATTCTTAGTTCTGAGCATTGGGCCATGTTGGTCGCTCTGGTGGGCGAAGTTGCTCGCGAACTGTTCCTGGCTCCCGCTGGGCAGGCTTCTCATTTTCCGTTAGGTTCGACGCACGTGGCGTGACTCCAATTTGAGTGACGGCGCCTGGGCGTTTGCTTGTCTGGGTGTTTGACGGTTCCTGCTCCGAAAGATCAACCGAACATGTGGTCGTCGCGACTGTTCTGGAAGTTGTTTGTTTCCTATGCCGTGTTAAATCTCGCGGCGACGGTGACGTTCGTCGTGATCGTCAGCGGCTGGCAGCAGGATCAGGTTGTTTCGCAGATCAAGCAGCGACTTACCAACGCGGCGACGATCGTGGTGAGTGATGTCTCTGAGCTTCTTGCCGATCGTCCTACCAAGGCTCTCCAGACGTACGCTCAGAAACGGGGTGACGAGGTCGACGTTCGCATCACGCTCGTGGCTTTGGATGGCACGGTACTAGCCGATTCAAGCAAAGGCAGCCTGACCGAAGTCGAGCAAATGGAGAACCACCAGCATCGCCCCGAGCTGGTGCAGGCAAAAAGTCAGGGAAGCGGGACTTCACAGCGAAAGAGCCCGACGGTGGGGGAGCAGATGCTGTACGTGGCGCTGCGAGCGGATGTGCGCGGCGATTCGGCCGGATTGGTGCGAACCGCCTTGCCGATGACCGAGGTATTGGCGCAGGTCGCGGCGATCGAACGCGTGATCTGGCTGGTCGCTATCTTGGTGAGCGTCGCGGTGGTCGTGCTCACCTACGTCGTGTCCGCGAGTGTGGCCCGACCGGTGGGGCGGCTGACTCAAGCTGCAGAAGCGATTGCCGCAGGTAATTATGAACATCGCGTCTACATCAAGCAGCAGGACGAGGTTCGCACGCTGGCGAAGAGCTTCAATCGCATGAGTGATCGACTTGAGGCGCGCGAGGCCCAGCTTCGCTCTAGCCGGCAGCGGCTGGCGATTGTCTTAGAAGGTATGGCCGAAGGAGTGATCGCGCTCGATGAACGGGAACGCATCGTGCTGGCCAATGCTGCGGCCGGGCGACTGCTCGACTTTGTGCCAATCGAAGCAGAAGGACGGCCTCTGTTAGAAGTTGTTCGGAATCACGCCTTGCATGAGGTCGTGGCCGAAGCGAACGCCTCGCAGGGAGCGCGGCGGGC
Organism: uncultured Planctomycetaceae bacterium; assembly: GCA_964385715.1. Lineage (GTDB taxonomy): Bacteria > Planctomycetota > Planctomycetia > Pirellulales > UBA7805 > MB-PLM-2. The sequence goes on along the minus strand of CAYLRE010000057.1, from coordinate 4,362 downwards.
GGAAGTTGAGCTAGGCAATGTCGGTTCGCGAACACTGAGCGTCTACGCCACGTTGCTCGCAGGTGAGCCTTCTACCCGTTTTATCCTGGTGCTCCAGGACGTTACCGAGTTGCGGCGTCTGGAGTCGTTGCGGCATGAGTTTGTGGCCAACGTTTCGCATGAACTGAAGACCCCGTTGAGCGCGATTAAGGCCTATGCCGAGACGCTCATGGCGGGAGCGATTTACGATGAACAGAATAACAAGAAGTTCCTCCTTAGCATCGAGGAACAAGCCGACCGCCTGCACGAGCTGATTCTTGACATGCTCAGCCTGGCTCGCATCGAATCGCAACAGCAGGCGTTCGACATTGGACCGGTTCGGTTGGTGGATGTAGTCGCATCTTGCTTGGACGAACATCAGGCCGCCGCCACAGCACGGCAGGTCGAATTGGTTGCCGGCGACCGAATGCCTGACGTGCAGGTTCAGGCGGACGAAGAGGGAGTCCGACAGATTCTCGACAATCTGATCGACAATGCGCTCAAGTATACGCCGGCCGATGGTAAAGTAACGGTGACTCTTCGCGAACAAGAAGGGACAGTCGTGATGGAGGTTCGCGACACCGGGATCGGCATTCCAGAAGAACAACTCCCCCGTGTCTTTGAACGCTTCTATCGCGTCGACAAGGCTCGATCACGCGAGTTGGGCGGCACCGGGCTGGGGCTTTCCATCGTCAAACACTTGACGCAATCTTTTGGCGGTAGCGTTGAGGTGGAGAGCCAACTGGGGGCGGGTACGGTTTTCGTCGTCAAACTACCCAGAGTGTGAGTCGGAGGGCTGTGTTCTTGGCCGTTTTCTGGGCCCGTCGTTCGTTCTATGGCATTGGCAGGCCAGTGTTTATGCCGATTTTTCTGGGAGAATTTCTTGTTGTCTCCTTAACTCGACCTTCATGGTTTCTTAACGCTCAGGCGATACGATTTCCGGTAGGTTCAGACGCCGCAGAGCGACTGCTAGCGGTGTTCTTGAGATTGTTCTTTGGCGGTCGTTCGTGAGCGGAAAGAGTCCTCCACGGCCGCTTGCATATACCGAGATTTCTAGGAAGAAGTCGGAAGGAAGAAAAGGAAGAAAAGGAAACTGATGAAGCAAGTTCAGATTGGATCGCTGTTGTTGCTGGCCACTTCGATTTTGGCTGTCACAGGATGTGGTGGTGGCGGCGAGAGCGTCGCTATCGATGGTTCTAGTACGGTCTTTCCCGTAACGCAGGCAGTGGCTGAAGAGTTCAAGAAGGTTCAGCCCAAGGTTCGCGTCTCGGTTGGGGTTTCTGGTACGGGAGGTGGTTTCAAGAAGTTCATCGCCGGAACGATCGATATCTGCGATGCCTCGCGTGGTATCAAGGACAGCGAACGGGAGAAGTGCGACAAGGCTGGCGTCGAATTCGCCGAGCTGGAAGTCGCCTTCGACGGTCTAGCGGTCATCGTCAATCCGGAAAACGATTGGTGTGAGAGCCTCACGGTCGATCAGCTCAAGGAGCTTTGGCGTCCGGAGAGTGGTGTCAAGAAGTGGAGCGACCTGAACCCGGAGTGGCCGGCTGAAGATATTGAGCTTTACGGTCCCGGCACGGCCTCTGGGACGTTTGATTACTTCACCAAGGCGATCGTCGGCAAGGAAGGCGCCAGCCGTGCTGACTACACGATGAGCGAAGACGACAATGTCCTCGTCACGGGTATTCAAGCGGACAAGTATTCCCTGGGCTACTTTGGTTTCGCTTATTACTTGGAGAACAAAGACAAACTCAAGTTGTTGGGCGTCGATAATGGTAGCGGAGCCGTAAAGCCGAGCGAAGAGACAGTGCGAGGCGGAACCTACAAGCCACTCTCGCGACAGCTCTACATCTATGTGCGTACGTCTGCACTCAAGAAGAAGCAGGTCAAAGACTTTGTTGACTTCTACATGGAGAAAGGTGGCTCGCTCGTCAAGGAAGTCGGCTACGTGCCGGTTTCGGATGAGGTGGCCGCTCGTAACGCAGAGGCACTCAAGTAACGTCAAAGTCTCGTGGAGTGCGAGGCGACAATGCGAGGATCGCTGACGCAGGTGTCGGAGTGAACCGACAGAGGCCGGTATCCGAAGCAGTAGAATTGTGGCAACAACTGACTTAATACCGGAAGTGAATTTGACGGTGCCCTCGAAGGGAATGCGCCGTTTTGGTGAGCGTGTTGTCCACGTCGCCCTGTTTCTCTGCGCGAGCATATCGATTCTCACGACGATCGGTATCGTTGTTGTCCTACTGCTCGAGGCGATTCAGTTTTTCCTCGACGTATCGGTCATCGAGTTTTTGACCGATTCGAAGTGGACGCCGCTGATGGATCCTCAGCACTTCGGCATCGCTCCGCTGTTCTGCGGAACGTTGCTGGTTGCTTTCGGGTCGGCTGTCGTCGCAATTCCGGTCGGACTAGGGACCGCGATCTGTTTGAGCGAGTATGCCAAACCTTGGTTTCGCGAGATCATGAAACCGGTCCTCGAAGTGCTGGCCGGAATTCCGTCGGTTGTGTATGGCTACTTTGCCATCGTGTTTATCTCGCCTTGGGTGCGGACGATCTTTCCATCCGCTGGCGTGTTTAATGCTCTCAACGCCTGTATCGTGGTTGGGGTAATGACCATGCCGATGGTCATTTCGCTCAGTGAAGATGCTTTGCGAGCAGTGCCTCGGTCGCTACGAGAAGGTGCCTATGCACTGGGGGCGACCAAGTACGATGTGACCACGCAGGTCGTGGTGCCAGCGGCCATGTCCGGTATCGTGGCCTCGTTCTTGTTGGCGATCTCTCGGGCGATCGGCGAGACCATGGCGGTCACGCTAGCGGCTGGGGGAACGCCGAATGCCACGATCAATCCTCTTGAGAGTATCCAGACGATGACCGCGTATATCGTGGCGGTCAGTAAGGGCGACACTCCGGCAGGAACGCTCGAATATCGGACGATCTTTGCAGTCGGGCTCACCTTATTCATCTCCACGATGTTGATGAACTTGTTGGCGCAATGGGTGCTGAGCCGCGTCAGGGAGAAGTACGAATGATCGATCCGATTGCGGAAAAACGGCGCAAGCGGCGAAAGGTTGTCGGCTTCGGATTTACCGTGCTCTGTGTCGGTGCCACGTTGTTGTGTGCCCTGATGCTCGTTGTCTTGGTCGTTAGTATCGTTCGCGAAGGTTACGCCTGGCTGAGCTGGGATTTTCTCAATAACTTTCCCTCACGGCATGCGGAAGACGTTGGAATCAAGACCGCGCTCCTGGGCAGCCTTTGGCTCACCGGGCTGACGGCTCTGATCTCACTACCGGTTGGTGTGGGAGCGGCCATCTACCTAGAGGAATATGCGTCCGACAACCGCTGGAAGAAGCTGGTTCAAGTCAATATTGCTAACCTGGCAGGTGTCCCGTCGATCGTTTACGGTATCCTCGGCTTGGGCTTGTTTGTGCAATGGATGGCGATGGGGCGAAGTATCATCGCTGGTGCTTTGACGCTTTCCCTGGTTGTTTTGCCGATCATTATTCTGGCAACTCAGGAAGCGCTGCGGGGCGTGCCCGATTCGATACGCCACGGCTCCTATGCCTTGGGGGCAACCCGCTGGCAAACAGTTAGGTTGCAGGTTCTTCCCGCGGCGATCCCGGGGATCATGACGGGAATCATTCTCGCCATGTCCCGTGCGATTGGTGAAGCGGCTCCGATTGTTGCGGTTGGCGGAGCGGCCTATGTCGGATTCTTGCCAGAGGGCCTCAAGGATCAATTTACCGCGTTGCCGATTCAGATTTACATGTTGGCGTCCGAACCGAAGGCCGAGCTCCATGAGGTGGCCGCGGCCGCGATTATTGTGCTCTTGATCGTATTGGTCTGCATGAACGCCCTGGCGGTATTTCTTCGCTACCGCTTCGGCAAACGTATAAAATGGTAGTCGAACACAAGGTCGCCACTGTGGCGATATATGTGGCGATATAATTGGAGATGGGAGAATTGAGTTTGACCATGCCCGCCAAGACTCTTAGCACTGGCGAAAGCGTTAAGACGCCCTCGACGGAGTCTCGTGATGAGTCCATATCTCTCAAACCAGTCGTGGGACGACGAGAGTCCGATTCCGCTTCGGACGACTCGACAACGACCAACACCAAGATCGTGACTCGCGACGTTTGCGTCTTCTACGGTCCGTCGCAGGCGTTGAACGGCGTCTCGTTGGACGTTCCGGAGAATCGCGTCACGGCTCTGATCGGGCCGTCGGGCTGCGGTAAATCGACCTTCTTGCGATGTTTAAATCGCATGAACGACATGATCGAGCAGGTTCGCATCGAAGGTGACATCTTGCTCGATGGCCAGGATATCTATCGCCCTGGTACCGACATC
>CAYLRE010000056.1:0-20425 GCA_964385715.1 uncultured Planctomycetaceae bacterium | reverse complement strand
TGAGATGAGCCAAGCCTTGCTCGCTGACGGAAGTGCCGTCGATCTTGACGGCCTGGATATGACGCAGTTCCGCCAGCAGCCTGAGCTCGGCATCGGTAATCGCAGAGTTGCCACTCAAGTCGACCGACTGGATCCGAAAGCGAGTTCCGGGCAAGTCGACGCGACGGCGAATCACCGATTCCTTATTGTGATTGAGATCGACCACCGTAACGGCGGCACCCTTGTCGACAATGTTGCCCTTATCCAGGATCTTGCGGGCCACGATACGATCAATGTCGTCGCCTTCCCAATCGATCTCTAGCTGTGGCAGGGCGGCAGTCAGATCACGATACCCTTTAGCGGTAATCTTAGTACCGTTGAGTGACAAATGCCGTAGCTTCGTGAGCGCGTAAAGGCTCTTCAGGCCCTCGTCGCCAATTTGCGTGTCTGATAGATAAATCTTCTCGAGATTGCGGAGCCCCTTGAGATGTTCAAGCGTAGCATCGGTGATCTTGGTTCCGCTGAGCGTCAGATCGCGAAGTTCGCGCAACTTGCTAATCGGCTCGGCGACGAGATCATCGATATCGGTACGCGATAAATCGAGCGACCACAACTTGGAAAGGGCTCCCAGCGGCGCCAGTGCACCGGCCGGCAACTTCGTTTCACGCAGCGACAATTCCTCGAGTCCACGGATTTCCGCCAGTTGACTCAGCTCCGTCTCGCCCAGGGCCGTACGCTGCAGCTGCACGCGATTAACAACAAAGTCGCCCTCAGGCAGTTCGTCACCCTTCTTAACCACCTCCGCGGCCAACCCGTCGGGCACCACTACCTGAACACTACCGTCGTGCGCGAAGATCCAAGCGATACGCTTGCGGAACGGCTCATCGGCCGGCTCCTCAACATCCTCACCATCAACACCACCACCAACGGGTGCGCCCGGCACCGCGGGAGTTCCATCCGCGGGTGTGCCTGCCAGCAGTGTCCCGCCACCTTCTGGCGGATCGTCTCCACCGCCAAACATGAAAGCCGCACCTGCCAGCAATCCAACAACCACGACCGCCACGAACACCATGGGACCGCGCGAGGTTTTCGCTGGCTCCGAGCCGGAAAGCGTCCGATCGACCATCGTCTGGCGATCGTAGGCCGTGTAACTGGCAATGCTCGGAGTAATGTTTACTTCCGCCAGCGGACCCGCGAGTTTCGGCAGCGTCGCCGTGTCGACAGACATGTCACCCAGTATCGATTCAAGTTGCAAAATCACCTCGGCCATCGATTCCTGTCGATCATCTGGTTTCTTACCCAACATCTTCAGCGCCACCGCATCGAGGGTCTCATTGACGTCTTCGCTGAATGAGGAGAGCGGCGGAATTTCTTCGGTCTGGTGCCACAGCAGCTTCTGCGTTAGCGAGCCTTCCGGCGAAAGTGGCTTGCCACTGATCAAGTAGTAAAGCGTGCAGCCAAGGCTGTAGATGTCGGCCCGGTTATCGGCTCGTTTGGCGTCGACCGCCTGTTCGGGAGCCATATAGTCGACCGTTCCCATGACACGACCAGACTGCGTCAGTTCTTCGACGTCCTGGCTGCCATCGGTATCAACGGCCAAATGGGCGAGACCCATGTCGAGAATCTTGAGCGTTCCCTGCTGATCGACCATCAGGTTGCCCGGCTTGATATCGCGATGCACAACCCCCTGGTCATGGGCGTGCTTCAGACCGCGTGCCGCTTGCAGGCATAGTGCCAAGGCATGTGGTAGTGGGAGCGGTCCGTGTTGCTTTACATACTGCGAAAGGTTCGGGCCATCGACGAACTCCATCGCCAGGAAGTGAACACCGTCGGCTTCATCAGCGTCAAAAGCGACCGCAATGTTGTTATCTTGCAGCTTAGCGGCCGCTTCGACCTCGCGATGAAAGCGGGCCAGAGCGCTTTCACTTTGCGTCAGGGCTTCAGGCAAGACCTTCAGCGCCACGTCACGCTTCATCCGGCGCTGGCGAGCCTTGTAGACGACGCCCATCCCGCCGGCGCCAATCTTTTCCAGCACAATGTAGTTGCCCAACACGAGCGAAGACGCCTTCCCGTCGCGGAGCTGCTCCAATTGGAACTCCGTGAGACGCTGCTTATCGACCAGCGCCGAAGCGAGATCGTCGGCCGTATTGATCGTCTTGCCCTCGGACTCACCACGGGCGAGAAACGTCTGGACGTCGTCGTTACTAATCAAGCCAGCCTGCGACAGCATCTCCGAGAACTCGTCAAGCGAGTGCGACATTTTCTCGGGAATCGTCACTGGCGAGTCGCTGTCGATCGTCTGATCGAAGGGCGTCCCGCCCGCTGTGCCTTCCTTATCCTGTGAACGATCTTCGCTCATAGCTACCTTGGGAGCCGATTCTTGTGGATTCATGACTGACCCTCCCTAGCGACCGATTCTAGCACACCCGTCGGGCGTCGGGAAACACTTCGAGCGTAACAATCCGCGACGCAAACCGCAAAAAAGAGGCCCCGTGATCGGCAAATACCGCCTCCGGGAAGAAATTGATTCGTATGAACATGCGCCAGAGAGAGCCCGTCGTGCGGAGAAGATTCACGCTAGCGGCGCCGCGAGCGACCTTCAGACTCCGCTCGTGACCTCTACAGTTCGATCCAGCCGAGATGCGCGAACATCTGCGACATCCATGGATGCGTCCACGGATTCCAAGTCGCAAAGCTCGCCGACATGACCGAAAGCGCCACGCAGATACCCGCAGCGATGCGCCGAGAGCGAGATTCGGCGGACCAATCGGCGGCCGGCAAGAGTGCCAGCAGCCAAAGCGGAACCAGCCAGAAGGTCCAGCGCAGTCCGGTCGTGACGCCACCGAAATTACGATTCTCTTGCGGCTGCATCAGGTAGAAGAAGAACACGACCAGCGTGATGGTGACAATCACACCTCCGAGGAGACGGAGCGAAGGCTCCTCTTTTCTCACACAAAGCGTGATCATGCCGGCCAGACTGAAAAGCCAGATGGGTGTCAGCGAAAAAATTCCGTGGTGGCCAACCAACATGTGCATGGCGTACACGCTGCGTGATGGTTCGCCTCGATCGACCGCACTTCGTCTCGCCAAACTCGCTTCGTCGCGACTCCAATAACTCTGCACGACGCGCGGCGACTTGGCCGAATTGTGGGGATCGTGAATCTCGAAGGTGTAGTTGTACCAGTTGCCGTTGGTCCAATCGCGGGGCTTACCTTGCTCGTCGTTTCCACGATCACGCATCGCGTAAGCTGGCTTGATCGTTCCGTGGGCAGTGTAGTTCGTCCCCACGGCCGCCCCCAGCACGAGCAGTGCCGCTGGCACACCCGCGACGAGTGTCTGGCGAGGATACTTCCAAAGCAACAGCAGACCGACAAGTGCCAGCAACAACAAGGCTGGCAGTTCGACTGCCACGGCAAAGGAGGCTGATGCCACGCACAAGAAGAAGTACCGCAGTCGCCGCTCGTCTTCGTACAGAATTCGCATCGCGGCATCGACCGCCACGATCACGCAAACCGCGGCGATGATGTGATTGTTGAGCGAAACGGCAAACGTGGTGAGAAACGTCCCGGCGGTGGCGGCAACCATCACCAGCAGGCGTCCCCAGTCCGTGGTACCGTAACGCTCGACCAACCGAGCCAGCATCAACAAGAAGATCACTAGTGCGGTCACGTTGACCGTGATCAAGATGATCCGCACGACGGTGTGCGTGTTGTCTTTGAGCGTCAGCCCGGTGAGTTTCTTGATTAACCAGTACTCGCCGGCTACGAGCGTGGGAAACAGCGGCGGCTTGGTCGAGTAGAGATGCGGCTGACCGTCGTCGCCCTCGTGCTTCACCATGTCGATCGTATTCCACACCGGATATTGTGTGGAATCGGTGATGATCGCGTCGATCTCATACGTACCGTGATCAACTAGGGCGCGAATCGTGCACCAACGACTGCGATCGTTGGCGCTCAAAAACGGTCGCTGCAATCGCAGCCGCTCTTCGTATTCGGCACGAACCCGGGTTAGCTTCTCCTCAAGCTCGCCGCCCGAAATGCCCTTTTCCTCAAACTGCTTCGCCCGTCGCCCGACGGCCGCGTCGATCCGCTGCCGCTCAATCTTGGTTAGATCGATCGAATTGACAGACAGAATGCGCCCCGTAACGCTGCCCACGGCGAGCGCAATCAACAACCAATAGACTCCCCAACGAAGGGTGGCTATGCGATCTTCTTGATCTGGAACCATACCTGTGCCGCGCAGACGGGTTTGGCTTAGCCGTTACGGACGCTGGACTTTTCGGTATCGGACGCGCGCCGCTTCTTCGCCAGGTCTTCATGCGGCGGCAAGTCATCCGGAGCACCGTCGGTCCGCTGCATCACGGAATAGATATCGGCATCACGACTCGTCTTTGCCGTGATCAGTTCCGCCAAGAAGCCCATTGAGAGCATCTGCGAGCCGAGCAGCAGCAAAGCCAGCGCGTAAGCCAGCATCGGTGATTGATGCAAATGCACCACTTCCATGCCAGGCAGGATTCGCGACGTGGCCCAAATGAAGGCCAGATAGGTCATCATCGAACCGCCGAAGAAGAACGACGTCAGGCCAAGCGAACCGAGCAAGTGTTGCGGTCGTTGCCCAAAACCGGTCAAGAACGTCACGGTCAACAGATCGAGAAAACCCTTGATGAATCGCTTCACGCCATACTTGGAGTGACCGAACTCTCGGGCCCGATGCTCGATTGGAATCTCGCCAACCTTGAATCCGCGCGAATTGGCCAGCACCGGGACAAAGCGGTGCATCTCGCCATAGAGTCGCACTTCACTGAGCACCTCACGGCGATAGCACTTCATGCCGCAGTTATGATCATGCAGCTTCACACCCGTCATGCGGCTAACCATGCCATTGAAAACGCGCGACGGCCAAACTTTGTGCCAGGGATCGTGGCGAACTTGCTTCCAACCGCTGACCACATCGAGACCCTCGCCCAACTTCTCGATGAAGCGAGGAATCTCCTTGGGATCGTCTTGTAGATCGGCGTCGAGCGTCATCACCAGGTCGCCCTGCACGGCGTCGAAACCGGCACTCAGTGCGGCCGCTTTTCCGAAGTTGCGACGGAAGCGAATGCCGTGCACCCGTTCGTCGGCCTCGGCCAATCGCTCGATGACGTCCCAGGAACCATCGGTCGAACCATCGTCGACAAAGATGATATCCAGCTTGTAGTCCTGAGCCTCGGCGACAGCTGCCAATTCCGCGTGCAGCTTCTCCAGGCTCTCCGCTTCGTTGTAGACAGGAATGACGGTAGAGATCATCTCATTCCCCTATGGCTTGCGGTAGGTTGTAAAGGTGGGAAGGAGCTCAGGTGTGATGGCTGAGGGTGCGTCGGTCAAACAAAACCAAACTAACGTGCGTTCGACAGGGTTAGTGCCGTATCAGTTTGGTGTTCGATCCGCCGCGGCGCCACGAACTCCTACATAAAGTATACCAGAAGCAATCAGCTCCGACACTAACCAAATAAGCCTTAACAGTATGGCCGAAACGACCGCTACCGCATCCGGCTGGGTAACTTCCACAACCTTGGCAAGATAGACGCCCAAGATCGACATCAAAATAATTTCACGTACCAACACGCCGCCAGGTATCAACGACAAGAAACCCGCGACCATCGCGAGCGCCACCGCGGCCACGTAATAGTGCAAGTGCGCAACCGGCTCGAGACCTTCAACTCCCATCGCGCGAAGCGTGGCATACAAACTCAAACCGAGCAGCAACCAACCGAATGCCATCGCTACCCAACCCGATGCGACCAACCGCCAATTCACGTTCTGAATCTTGTCGACAATGGTCGGGTCGCCCTTCGGCACACCGATCTTGAGCACCAATCGGCGAAACACCGGAGGGATCGTCGGCGCACCCGCCGCCAACATCAACAACAACGCCAGTGGCAATAACCACCAATGTTGCTGTAAGTCTTCATGCGGGCGAAAGGCCAGCACCGCCGCAGACAGAAACGCCCCGACCGCCATCATGGTTAGCGTCTCCAGAAATACACTCGCGGCGGCGACCGCGGCGCTAACCCGCTCGCTCTTGAGTAACCCCGCTCGCAGCACAACCACCAGAGCCTTGCCTGGTACGTATTTCCCCAGATGCCCAATAAAAAACGCTCGCAGGGCTTCCATGACTCGCGGTCGTTGCCCTAGTGCCCGCAACACGCGGTACCAGAACAGGCCCATCGGCACGCTTCCCGCCAGATAGAACAGGCCGGCCAGCACCGTCCACATCGGGTCGAGCGTCCAGCGAAAGCCCTTGGCTTCGTTGTCGCGAAGCTCCGCGATAGCGTTCTCGATCGTCCCCCACACGAACCACACTAGCAGCGACAGAATGATCAGATGAAATAGCCGCTTAAGCCATTTCTTCTTCGTCTTGAAGCTGGAGGACTTACCGCCCTCTTCTTCCGTCACATTCGTGTTGTCCGAGGCTTCGCTCAAATCGCTCGCTCACAACAGTGGCGGGAACAGACGACTACAAACACTTGCAGGCCGACGGTGTACGCAATCAGCGTCACAACAAACGCGGAGAGAATTTAGGTGGGACTCTTGGTGGGTGCGATTCAAAGGCGTGGCGCCAGTCGCAGATGCCTGTCGTATTCGGCATCACCAACATTGTGACGCCGGCCGGACATCGATACAAGACGAACATACAAGGCGACTCCGATCGGTTGCGTCCTTATGTATACACGAGACAAACAGGTCATCGATTGCATCAAGCAGGCTTAATTGTGTATTCCCAACAACTTATCCATCGCCGAGAGCGTTCGACCATGCTGCCGCTAATCATATTGCTCATTCAACGAATAGACTGATACATTGCGTCCTCGCGCAGCAATAAATACAGACGCGTCTAAGTCATCGACGCGAATCGTGAGAAAGGACTCTTACCATGCGACGTGCGGCACTTTGGCTCTGGCGACACGGGATCGTCTCCACCTTCATGACGGGTCTGTTCGTCGTCCTGCCGTTGGCCCTCACGATCGCCATCATGGGCTGGGCCGCCTCGATGGTCGTCAGCTGGATCGGCCCTGGCAGCCCGTTCGGACAAGTGTTGCATTCGATCGGACTTGGCCTCTTGGAGGACGAAGAAACGAGTAAGTGGGTCGGCACGGCCATCGGCTGGGTGATTGTTATCTTGGGCATCTGGCTACTGGGTGCAATCGTCAAGAACGCCACGCGGCAAGGACTGGAAGAATCGCTGCACCGCTGGATGGAACGAATCCCCGTGATCAGCGCCATTTACAAGCCCGTCTCGCAAGTCGTCAGCATGCTCAAGAAGGACGACAAGAGTGAGATGCAGGGCATGACCGCTGTCTATTGCCAATTCGGCGACATGCACGGCGGTGGATTCCTGGCACTTCTCACCTCCAATGATGTCTTCCAGTTTGGCGGACAGGCCAGCTACGCGGTCTACATTCCGACCTCGCCGATCCCCATGTCCGGCGGCATCATCTTCGTCCCAGTCGATAAGGTGACCATCGTCGATATGTCGATCGACGAGCTGATGCAGATCTACTTCTCGCTCGGCGTCATGGCACCCAAGGTTGTGCCGGAACAATATCAGGCAAGTGTTTCTTGATGGGTTAGCGGTTCTCAGATCCAGGCTAGTACTCCCGATCAGGCTTGAAACCCGATCCCTAGCCCGAAACGTAAGTGAGGGACACAACCAGATAGGCATCATATCAATCGGCAGTTCACGTTGGCGTCACGGAGTGCCGCACGACTATGGGCCAAGAAGCAAGATTATGCCCTACACCAGGTTGCGTCCTCTGATGCAACAAGTGGTGAGCGAGGGAACCAGAAACCAGAGCCCTGGCGTAGCCAGTGGCATCTAGTGCCCGTTTCTTCGGCCTAAAGCCCTCTTCCCGCCCGAAATCGGCTTTACCGCCCGCCGGCCGAGGCGGTACGATTACGGGCTACTGCGATGGTGCCGTAACTCTCGGGCACGATCAGGATCAAGGAAACGAAGACAGGAAGTACGCTTCCTTCACGGAGGTTCTCCATGCTTGCGCCATGGACCGCGGCCCTGGTTGCCGCCACGTTGGGTGTCGATGTTGGTTGGCAGCCGGTTGAGGACGGATCGCTCGAATACATCATTCAGATCGATCCCGAAATGGCCGCTCGACTCAAAGAGGGCGACATCGTCATCGAAGCGGGCGTGCGCCCCTCGCACCGCAACGTCAGCCGATACCGGATCGTCGTCGGGCGTCAGCCACTTCCCAAGGACTCCGGCACTCCAGCGACGCCAAATCCGGCGACCGAACGCCCGCAGCTCGATGAATCGAGCACCATTCCTCCGGCAACTGACGATCCACGCGCCGCTGAACCTCCAATCGCCGCTGAACCGCCACCTGTGGCCGATACGAGCCCGGGGAGAAGCAGCGGTCTGCTCAACGACGATTCTCGTCCGGCGGCGCCTCCGTTGATTGATCCGCCCAAGGCCAACACGGCGGAAGATCCGTTTTCGCCACCGACACCTACGGAAACCGAACACGAAGTACAAGCCACCGACGACGCGTCTGCGCCCCCGGCCAAGAGCGATGGCTACCAGCCACCTTCCCCCGGAGATTACCAACCACCGTCTAGCGACAGCTATCAGCCACCCGCCACAGACGGCTACAAACCACCAGTGCCGGGCGAGTACAAACCGCCTGGTGTTAGCGTCATTCCCAAGACCGACACAGACGTCGCTTCGCCGGCCGATTCTATCGCTGACACCGCCGATGACCCGACGGAAGCAACCGCCGACACCAACGCGTCCGAAGAACGCCCACCCTTCCCTGCTCTTCCTCCCCGTGTGGCCGAGACCGATACTGTCGATATAGCGCCACCGGAGCGACTTCGTATTAAAGATCCCAACGTAGCGCACGCCAATGGTCATGCGCCGGAGAAGGATACTGAGGAAAACGCAGTTCCCGAGCCGGAGGAAACGACGACCGGCCCCGTTGCCGAACAACAAGACGAAGATGATCCGTCGTCGGAAGAGGAAGCAGATAACGCGACGATCGCAGTTACGCCACCGAGCACTGATGGCGGTGATGCCGTCACGGCGGAATCGAAACCATGGGGGCTGCTCGTCGGCACCGGGTTCCTGCTCTTCCTATCGATCGGTGCCAATGCCTTCCTGTTCTGGATCGCCTGGGAGGCCAGGGCACGCCTGCGTGCCATGCTCGACCGGGCCAAGCTGACGCAACCGGCGGTGGGAACGTAAGAAGCGATCTCTCCTCGGCGCCCTATCCTCGCCGCACAATAGGGCCCAATAAGTCTGCCAGGGGAACGAATAAGTCTCAGGAAACGGAACCTGGACTTATTGCCGCCAGAGAAAACGGCCGATTCATGCAACTCCCGATGCAACTCTCCACGCGACGCCCCAGGAAAGTTCCCTGGAAAAGACTGTTGCGATTCCGCCTGCGAACGCTGCTAATCGCCACACTGGTGTTATCGATCGTGATGGGCTGGCTGGGGGCGGAATACCGACGGGCGTCAATTCAAGCAGAAGGTGCCTCGACGCTCGCGGCTCTTGGTGCAGAAATACGGCTACGCGGGTATTGTCGGCCGCAATCGTGATGGATTGGTCATGACCAGCAGGTCTTGCTGGATCAGCAAAATGCGCGAAGTCTCAGCGATCTCTGGCGGCACTGGGGAGAGACCATCTCGCGGATAGCGATTCCACTCGAGACACTACCGCTGGCTTACGATGCGATTCTGAGTCTGCCTAACCTTCAAAGTATCAGGATCTTCTCCCAAGATGCCGCCGGGGACGAACTGCAGGCCGCTGCAACGAAGCTACAGCAGCGGCTCGCTCGCGACGGACGGGAAGTCAAGGTCTGGTCCGGGCGCACGAAACACCTGTTCTAACGATCGCGCTCACGTTTCTCCTTCTTGAATGTGAGCGCCACACAGCCGCAGCCACTCACAAATCTTAACTCAACAGTTACCCCGCCTTCACACCCCTTTCATCTTCGTGCCCTAGCTTGTAGGTCGTGCGCAGCGTTGCTTTTCCATTCAACGGAACGCTAGCAGCTCACACGGAACAGGCAGCCTCGCGCAAGGCAACGAAGTATGAAGCAATCCTACACACATGCCACCGGTGGTGCGAAAAGGAATATTCGCATCGCCGAACTGGCTCTATATGTTCTTTCCGCAGCGACCGTTTTCTCGGCGCTAAGTGGCTGCGGCAGCTCAGCAAACGTCGAAGCAAGCTCAAACGCATCCGCGACCAACAGCGACTCGGCTGCGATCGCGTCCGCATCGAAGCTACCCGATGGCAGCCAAGATCGCCCGTTGCGCGTAATGCTCGTGCCCGCCGACGGTGGCACCGAAAGCGGCACGCGCAGCGACTTTGAACCGGTCTTCAACGCGGTTACCAAGAACTACGGCCTGCACTTCGAGATTCGCGTCGGCCAGTCGTACAACACGGTCGTCGAGGCGATGAGCAATCAGCTCGTCGACATCGCCTTCTTTGGAGCTGTTTCGTACCAACTCGCTCGCGATCGAAACGCGGCACAACTACTCGCCGTCGAAGAACGCGACCGAACCAGCATCTACTACTCCGGCATCTTTTGCCTGGCGACAGCGGGATCAACACCCTCGCTGACCTTAAGGGTAAGAGTGTTGCCTTTGGCGACGTCAACTCAACGTCGAGTTTCAACTATCCCGTCGCCATGTTGGTGAACGGCGGTATCGATCCGGCTCGCGATCTTGACCGCATCATCCTGGCGGGTAGTCACGCCAATTCGCTGCAGGCCCTCGACGGTGGCAAGGTAGCCGCAGCCTGTGCTTCGCTCGACAGTTACGAAAAGGCAGTGGTCGCAGGCACGCTCGATCCAAAGAAGATCAAACTACTCAAGAAAAGTGACCCGATTCCCTCGCCCCCATTGGCGATGCATGTGAATCTCTCTGCTAAGACAAAGCAGAAGCTCAAGCAGGCGTTTGGCAACGTGCACCTGCAGCCAGGCGTGCCCAAGGAGAGCATCCGCGGCTATGCCGGCAAGATTGTCGATCGCTACAACGCCGAATTCCCAGAAACCAAATTCGACGAAGCGATGGCTCCGCTCGTCGCCGTAACCAAAGAACTTAAAGACGCCATGGTCCGCAAAGCGGCCGAAAGGTAACAACCCGCGTAGCGGCCGAGATAAAGCCGGCCCCGATGCCGCGGTAAGAAACCGGTATCGCACAATATCGCCCACCATGACGATCTTGCACGAACAAGTTCGCCCTTCAAGCCATGATCCACTTCCAGAACGCGACCAAGCAGTACGCGGATGGGACGATGGCCGTCGATGACCTGACGCTGTCGATCCCCAAGGGGCAGTTCTGCGTGCTGCTCGGTGCGAGCGGAGCGGGCAAGTCAACCGTGCTGAAAATGGTCAACGGGCTCGTCACGCCTACGTCCGGGCACGTGGAATTTGAGGGAACGCGCGTCGAACCGTCCACACTCGCTGCCGTTCGCCCACGCATCGGCATGGTCCACCAGCAGTTCAACCTGGTGCTGCGATCGACCATCCTGCGAAACGTCCTGGCCGGAGCGTTACCCAGTATTCCCCTCTGGCGAGCGATGTTCGCTGCATTCCCGCTCGATTTGCAACGCAAGGCCTGCGGGTTACTTCAGCAAGTTGGACTCGATGAGCGCCATCTTTGCCGCCGGGCGTCGCAGCTCTCCGGCGGACAACAACAGCGGGTTGCCATCGCCCGCGCGTTCATCCTCGATCCAACGTTGGTCCTAGCCGACGAACCGGTCGCCAGTTTGGACCCCGAAATTAGCCGGGACATTCTCGAACTCTTGAAGCGAGCCTCGTGCGACCACGACGCTACCGTGATGTGCAGCCTGCACCAGCTCGACCTAGCACGCGAATTCGCGGACCGCATCGTCGGCTTCGCGAACGGCCGCATGGTGTTCGACGGTGCTCCCCATAAGCTCGACGAAGCAACCGTGCGGCACATTTACGGTAGCCGCAGCGAAGAGCCGGCCGCCGCCGCTGCCACAGCCACCACGAGCATTCCAACGCCAGACGCCGGCGACGTCAGCTTTGCCGCTACGGAGGTCGCATGAACGACAACAGCGATATTGCGAAGGTTGGTTTCGCGGCCGAGAAGTGGGAACTGCGACAACCGTACGGCCCCAAGACCTTTGGCCTTCTGTTCATCGCTGCCGTGATCCTGGCGGTTTCCGCTCATCGGTCCGAGGTCGACAAAGGCATTGCCGAAACCGGCCGTGCCGTGGCCTATTCGGTCGGGCTAGCGGAGGACTCCAAAGTAGCTACCGGCACCAAGAAGTTCGTCGACGAATCGTTTCCGTTGGTGATCTCCAACAAGACAGCTGTCTCGCGAATCGAAGACTTCGATCCCGACAACTTGCCCTTGTTCTCCTCGATCATCGAGGAGCCAATCAAGAAGTTCGACGCCGAGAAGAACGAGGTCGTCACTGCAGGCCACGAAGAATACCTTTACCAACCGGTCGGCTACGTGACGTTCGTCGGCGAGCTGCTTCTGGAGACACTCGAACTCGCCGTGTGGGGAACGATTCTATCGATCGGCATCGCCATCCCACTCGCCTATTTCGGAGCGAAAGGCTACAGCCCGAATCGCTTCTCCTACAGCGTGGCCCGCGCGGTCTGCAGCTTCAATCGGGCAATCCCCGAATTGATCGCGGCGCTCATCTTCGCCTTCACCTTTGGCCCGGGTTCCGTCGCCGGCATTCTCGCCCTGGGAATCCATACTTCCGGCTTCCTCGGCAAGTTCTTCGCCGACGACATCGAGAATTCAGCCAAGGGTCCGCAAGAAGCCTTATTCAGCACCGGAGCAAGCAAGATTCGCGTGCTCCGACTTTCGGTCATCCCCCAGATCCTGCCGCAGGTACTCGCCTACTGCCAGTACATCTTGGAACGCAACTTCCGCTCGGCAACGGTGCTGGGCATTGTCGGTGCCGGAGGCATTGGGGTCGAACTGAAGGGCCGCTGGGACCAATTTGACTACGGCCACGTCTCGACAATCTTGCTAGCGATCTTCCTCACCGTGCTGGCCTTAGAGACCTTCACTCAGCGAATGCGCACGCGGCTCATCGCCGAGTAAACACCCCCGCGCATCAGCACAAGCACCCACGATTTCAAACAGACGACCATCCACAGAGGCATCATGGACAACCCGATCAGCGAAGAACAATTCAAACAATGGGAGCAAGACGGCTACCTCAAAGTCTCCGGCTTTCTCAACAAAGCCGAAACCGAAGCAGCCGTCCGCTGGGTCGATGAAGTCGCCGCCTGGCCCGACAGCGAAGATAAGTGGCTCCACCATCGCGAAGATACTGAGCACGGAGTGAGACTCGCCCGCACAGAAAATTTCATGCCCTTCCACGAAGGCATCAAGCTCTTGCTCACCGAAGGCAAGATTGTGGCCGCCATTTCTCAGCTGATGGGCGAGCCCGCCGTGCTTTATAAAGAAAAGATTAACTACAAGTACCCGGGCGGGGGAGGCTACGCCGCACACCAGGACGCGCCGGCCTATGAATTTGTCAAGAAGCACGTCACCTGCTCAGTTGCCATCGACGCCAATACGGCGGACAATGGCTGCCTGTACTTCGCCCCCGGACTGCACACCCAAGGCCTCATCGCGCTCAACGACGAAGGCTGCATTGAGGAATCGGTTGCGGAGAAGATGCCTTGGGTAGAAATGGCGACCGAACCGGGCGACGTGTTATTCTTCAGTTCGTACGCCCCGCACTACAGCCCACCAAACAACTCCGACCAATCGCGACGGGCGTTGTACCTAACTTACAACGCGGCCGCCGAAGGCAACCTTCGCGACGATTACTACAAAGATAAGCGGCAGGTGTTTGCCGCCAACCACGAGAGCGGATCCCCGGAAGCCACTCGGATCAGCAAGATTGGGCATTTCCAAGGAAAGACGGTACTACAAAAATGAATCACCAAGTTGACGAATCCCTGGCCGCCGCGCTCGCCGGTGCGAGCCTCACCGAACGAGCCGACCTGCTGCTTGGCTACCTCGCCGAACATGGACAGTCGTTCTACGACGAAGATGTCCGCCAGCTGGAACATGGTCTGCAGGCAGCTCTGTTGGCCCGTAATGCAGGTGCCTCGTCAGAAGAGGTCGTGGCTGGACTGTTCCACGACATTGGCCACCTGATGGTCGACGAGCACGACGCGACCGGCGACTTTCTCGAAGAGGACCTCTGTCACGAAACCTTGGGCGGCGACCTGCTGGAACCCTATTTCACTGCCGCCGTGGTCGATCCCATTCGTCTACACGTGCCAGCCAAGCGCTATCTCTGCACGGTCGACGAGAGTTACTACAACGGTCTTTCGGAGTCGTCCAAAAAAAGCTTTGCCGTGCAAGGTGGCAAGATGTCGGACGAAGAGAAGGCCGAAATGGAAAAGAACCCGCACCTGGACAAGGTGCTGGAACTCCGCCG
This sequence comes from uncultured Planctomycetaceae bacterium, assembly GCA_964385715.1. Taxonomy (GTDB): domain Bacteria; phylum Planctomycetota; class Planctomycetia; order Pirellulales; family UBA7805; genus MB-PLM-2. The sequence continues at coordinate 5,992 of CAYLRE010000056.1, read as the reverse complement.
TCGCGACGACGGTGCCAAAGTGATCGGCCTGGAAACCCCGACGCTGGGAGACTTCCGTGACGATGTGATCGCTGCCCTGGAAGCGAAGCAGGCGTCGTAATTCTTGATTTGAGACACTTTATGGGGTGGTCTGCCGACCGCCCCATTTTTTTTGCGCACGGCTCACGAATCCTACGAACCGCCACGAACCAATCTGCCAGAAGCTCCGTACTCTAGAAGTATGCGAGTTCCCTGGCGACGTCTGTTTCAGTTCCGCTTACGTACGCTAATGATCGTTTCGATCGCGGCGACAATGGTGCTGGGACCGTACACCTTTCGGCTCTTTAGACAGGCGGAGGCCGCGTCAAGACTTTGCGCCGGCGGCGGGAGAATCGGCTTCGTTGAATATTTGCCGTTCGATCTCGGCATTCCCCGCCCCGTGGGAAGCTCCTGAAACCGAATGAATCAGGTGCGCGTCGCGTGCCAACGGGGCGACCTGTGGTTTCACGCCTTCAATCGGGTGACCATCGTGCGGCTCAGCGAAGACGATCTGCCGCATTTAAGTGGACCAATTCTATCGCTTCCGCATCTCAAAGAAGTCATTGTGACCTATGCAGCGAAGGATGACAGCGACGAGTGGCTACCAGAATCGGTTCGCAATTTGGAATCGCTGCTCGCGAACCAAAGGCCGAATCTCGTGGTAGACCGCCGACCGATCGACGTCTGCCTTCGATGAGCGACGACTCCGCTGACGATTAGAACCTGTTAGATTCTTTCGGCGTTCGCGCTACGCCGCCTCCGAGTCCCGCTCCTCATCTTCGTACTCGTCGGCCTCGTATTCGTCCTCTTCCAGCTCGTCTTCCTCATACTCCTCAAGCTCGGCCTGCTCGTCGTCCTCGCCTTCGGCCGATTCGTCTTCTTCCATTTCGGCTTCGTCATATTCTTCCTCCTCGTACTCGAGTTCTTCCCCCTCTTCGTACTCGGCGTCCTCTTCGTCGGACTCTTCCTCTTCCTCGGTTCCTTCTTCGTATTCGCCTTCCTCTCCTTCGGCGACCTCTAGCTCCTCTTCGTCCTCATACTCTTCATCTTCGTACTCGGCGTCTTCCTCTTCCTCTTCATACTCGTATTCTTCTTCGTCGTACTCGTCCTCTTCGAGCTCATCTTCTTCGTCGACCTCTTCCCAGTCGGCCGCATCGTATTCCACCGCCGCCGGCAGCTCCTCCGGCTCTTCCTTTTCTGCGACGACACGAACCTCAACCGGTTCCGGATCGATAGCCACTTCCTCGACTTCGACTTCTTCCGGTTCCTCGACCGCCACTTCTTCGACCGGTTCTGGCTCCACGACGGGCTCCAGCTCGACCGGCGGAGCAGCCTTCTTTTTGGGCTTTCGCTTCGGTTTCTTGGGCTTCGCCTTCACCTCCTCCGTTTCCACCGATTTCACGGTCAGCTCCGGCACGGCGGAGTTATCCGGCAGCGTGCGAGTATCGACGCGTAACGACTTGAACATCTTCACCATGTGTTCGTGACAGGTGAAGATCAGCACCTGATGGCCAGCCGAAGCAAACTCGCGCAGCACCTTGGCAGCTGCTTTGGCCCGCACTGCGTCGAAATTGACCAACACGTCGTCGAGCACCAAAGGTAGTCGCACGCCGCGCTGCACATACAAACTTGCCAGCGCCAAACGCAGGCTTAAAAACAACTGTTCTCGCGTACCACGGCTGAGCACTTCCGGCGGCAGGGGCTTGCCGTCGGCATCGTCGACAATCAGCCGATTCTCGCCGAGCGGCGTCCAGACACGCTGATAATGCCCGTCTGTCATCTGGTTCAGGTAACGCGAAGCCTCCTTCAGCGTGGCCGGCTGCTGCTCACGTTCGTAACGCCGGCAGATCCCTTCGAGCACCTGACTCGTTACCGCCAATTCCTGCCAGCGGCCGATGGCCTCCTTGAGTTGCTGTTCGACCACGCCCAATTCAAACCGGGCCTCCGCTCCTTGGCGATCGTCTCGATAACGGGCAATCTGGGCCTCTAGACTACCGCGTTGCTGGAACAGCTCACGCGAACGAACATCGGCCTGCTCCACCTGATCGGAAAGCTGTGTGGAGCGCTTCTCCAGATCCTCGGCCTTCTTGTCGGCATATAATTCCGCGACCGCAGCCTGATCGACCACGTCCGTCATGTCGAACAGACCGGTGAAGGCGTTGTTGATTTCTTCCGTGAGCGTGTCGCGTTGGCGGACCAATAGCGACTTGCGAGTCGAGGCGAGGGCCGTCTTACGGTAATCGACCACCGTGCTCACGCCGGCTCGCTGTAACAGCCGCGTTCGTTTGGCGGTCAGCTTGTCGACCGTCTTGGCGTGCTGCATCTGCTTGCGACGCGCCACGCGGGACTTTTCCTGCAGTTCTTCTCGTTGGGCAAGATGCGTCTGCTGTTCATCGAGGGCCACCATCAGGGCATCGAGTCGCGCGAGCGTGCCGTGACCGGCGACGGGAACCTGTAGCGTTCGCACCAACTCGGCAACGCGTTGGGCACACGAAGCCAGGTGCCGACGGCGTTCATCGGCCTGCGTTCGCTGCACCTCGAAACGCTCATGGACGCGGGCCACTTCCGCTCCCCGCTCGGCAACTTCCTTCACCTGTCGCGGCGAAAGATCGCTCGGCAACCCCATACTGGATAGGATTCGCGTCCACTTCTCTTTCGCATCGCGATATTCGCTGGCGAGCTGCCGCAGCTGCACTTCGCCCGCCTCGGCGTTCTGTTCGGCCACGCCACGCTGTGAATCGAGCGGCAACAGTTGTTCCAGTTCAGCGACTTTCTTTTCGGCTGCCTGAAGTCGGACCGCGAGCGGACCACCTGTCTTCGCCAAGGTACGATCAAGCTCGTCACGTTCCTCGGTGATTTCCTTTCGCTGCCGGGAGATCATCTCCAGCTGCGTCTGACACTGTTCAAGATCACGCTCCGCCGTTTTTTCCATCACGAACTTGGCACCGACCGCAACACCGGCACTAGCAACACCGAGCAAGGCGAGTGCCCACCCGACACTGCCCACGACCGATTCCGGCATGAACAAACCGACAAGAATCAGCAGAACGCCCAAAGCGACGCCACCGCCGATGCCAAGCAGCAACTTGCCAGGCATGATCTGTTGCCGCTCGAGCAGGGCGTGGCCCTGTTCTTCGAGATCCTTCTCGTGCCGTTCAAGCTGCTCGAGTCGCTCATCGACCTGAATCCGGCGACGCAGCTCGGCTGCCTCATTCCCGGCCTTTTCGAGTGCCGCGTCGAGCGTGGTCGCGCCATGATTGGCCAACTTCGATTCAATCTCTCGCGAAAGTCGACGGGCCTCCTCTTCGTGCTGTTCATTCTGACCAGACTGACGGGCCTTCCGTTCGCGGGCCTCGCGCAAGTCGCGAGCCGGCTTGCGCAACCGCTGCATCCCTTCGGCGGAAAGGGCGGCCGCCTGCTGCGCGGTGAAGTTGGCGCCGAACCCAGCGTCCTGCCGAGCCGTCGAAGCATGGGCCCCGAGCTGGGCGGCATCGGCATCGAGCGCATTGATCTCGGTTTCCAGCGAGGCAATCCAATCTCGCTGAAGCGCCAAGGCTTCGATTCGCGGAGCCTCACGTGACAATCGCTGATTGATAGCCAACGCGTCGGCCTCATCACGAAGCCGCTGCCGCTCGGCCTTTAGTGCCACGCGTTCTCGCTGATTCTCGTCGATCGCGTCGTTGAGCGACTCGAGTTTCTCAATCGCGTCGTCCGGCAGCGTCGGCACATTGGACATCTTTTCGAGGTCCGAAATAGCTCCCTCGCGCTCCTCCCATTTGTCGAACAGCGAGAACGCAACTTCTGCCTGTCGTGACTCCTGCTCTAGCTCCTTGCGACGCGACTCATTCTCAGCAATCGACTTCTCAAGCTGCGTCTGCTGATCGGCCAGACGCAGGAATTCGTGGTAACTCTGTTCGTGATGCTCCAGCTGCGACTGCAGTTCCCCGCGGCGGGCAACCAGTTGATCGATTCGTGCCGAACCTTCCTCTTCAGAAAGCAGTTGGCCTCGGGCAGAGCGCAGCTCACGCATCACATCCGGGAGCGAAACGCGATCGAGCCCAACGCTCAAGTCGTACAGATGGCGAGCCGCCTCGGTATCGCTGAGCGTGCCGAGTTCCTGAATCTCGCGTAGTCCAATAGCGTAGACGTTCCGGAAGATGCTTTCATCGCAGCCGGCGAGTAGATCGAGAATTGCACCGCGATTGGTCGGCTCCCCGTCCCCGGTCGTCAGCGTCACCTTGTCGACGCCGTCGTACTGATGGCGGGCCAGGTTGAAGCGGCCGGTCGCCGAATCGATCACCAGACTTCCGCCCGGCTTGCCACCACGTAGCGGCGGCAGATAGCGACGCCCGTGCTCCGGCTCACAGCCATAGAGAATGGCGCGAATGAAATTCATAAGCGTCGTCTTGCCGGCCTCGTTGGGGCCGTAAAAGACGGTCACTTTGTCCGACAACTCGGCAAGTTCCAGGTCTCGCCAAACGCCAAAGCCATCCACACAGATGTCTGCGATTTTCATAGCCAGCTTTCGTCGCTTCTTACCAAATCAATTCGTAGTTCAAATCTCGCCAAACTCTCAACTCTCGTAAACTCGCCGTGAAGCCCTAATCCGAAGTCGCAGGCAACGCCATCGTTTCCGCCTCGCCCGTTAACAGCTCCGCACCCAACGCCGCAGCTCGGTGCAAGACCCGCTCGCGCTGTTCGCCAATCGCCAACTCCAAGGCTTCGCCAATGGCCGTTTCGGCGTAGCGATCCGGAATGTACGGCGTCAGGTCGAGCGAGTCGGTCACGTCTTCGTGCAAAGCCTGCACCTGGCGAACGTATTCGCCACGCAACGTTTCTTCTTCAAACCAAGTGGATGGCAACGCTTGAGTCGCCTCGACATCGACCGCCAAACTCCAGACGACCGGGTGTTCGTGACCGAATTTTTCTCGCAACTGTTCATTGAGCTGCCGCGTTTCATCGCCCGCCGCCAGTTCTCGAACCAGCGAGCCTTCACCCACAAGGGCCCACTCGACCAATTGATCGACGTTGCCGCTACCGTCGCGTAGATGCTCCGCGCGATTGGTGATTCGCTTGAGAAGTGTGGCCTTCGTCCAGTCGCTACCAAGCATCAAACGCTCCGACTGCCAACGCAGCAAATCGGTCGCCACGTGGCTTAACCGCGAGGTGCCACGTTCGTCGACTTCAACCACGGTGCAACCGTGCGTGCCAGTCTCTTGTGGCTCGCGCCCCTGTGGACTACCTGGATAGTGAGCCACCACGGGTGAACTAAACAGCGTGGTGCGATCATGATGCCCGCCGAGCGCCCAATAATTAAACGCCGAGTTCTGCAGCACGGGTTGTTTCTGATGCCCATGCGCGACGGCGATCGAGTAGAGGCCACTCCCGCAGCCCGCTTCCAGCTCGGCCAACTCCTGAGCGGGAATCAAACCACTGCGCCCGCGGCCTTGCCCCACAAGCAGGGCGACTGTCTCGCCGTTGTGCCGATGAACGAAGTGCTCGGGACCGTTCGGTGAAAAGACATGCACATTGTCCGGCAAGGGAGTCGCCGGCGGCCACCCGCTAGCAGGATCGACCCGACCTCCGGCCCAATAGACTTCGATACCGCGCTCTTCGAGGCGGCGGAACTGTTCCAACAAGAACAGAACACCACGGGCTCCCGCGGCCGGAGCGTTGATAATGTCCCCCGACAGAACGAGAAAACGAGCGTTCTCTGCCAGCACCGTATCGAAGACACGTTCGGCTGCCAGATAGGGAGCTTCAAAGAATGCGTCGCGCAAATGCGAAGGCACCTGAGCCACCCCGAACAGGGGAAGTTCCAAGTGAAAGTCGCTAGCGTGAACAAAGCGAATCGGCCAAGCGGACATCGGCGCCTCCGTGCGCTACGAGGTTCGTGATTCAAACTGGCACGACACAATGACTTACACCGGTGCCAGAATAGGGCCTAGTCTAACGCGAGCCCACAAATCAGACT
>CAYLRE010000055.1:0-20719 GCA_964385715.1 uncultured Planctomycetaceae bacterium | reverse complement strand
TTGAAGCGTGCGATCCGACGAGTGCCGCGTATCCGCCGGACAAGTCGGGGCTTGCGATTCTCAAGCGTGCAGACGAACTGCTCTCGACTGTTCAAGAGCAGAGCCGTTCGCGCCCGCGGTAAGACGCTTTGCTTCGGTGGTACTCTTGTTCGCTGCGTCTATCCCGTGTAGTTGGGCCGTTGGTTGCTGCGCTACTAACTGTCCTAGAAGACAGACCGAGAATTGCCTTAGCATACGCGCGGAAGTATGTCAGGTAGTGCGAGTGAGCGTCCAGATTGTGCTAGTCAGCGCAGAGTCGGCGTAGGTCCTTGAAGAAGTGAGGGTACGTCTTCTCGGTGCAGCCTGGATCTTCGATAATCACCCCGGGCGTCTTCAGGCCGACGAGCGATAAACTCATTGCCATGCGGTGGTCGTTATAGGTGGCAATCGACGCCCCCTGTCTGGGCTGCGGTGTTACGCGCAGGCCATCCGCGAGCTCCTCGACCCCGGCCCCCAGCTTTCGCAACTCGATGGCCAGGTTGCCGATGCGATCGGTTTCCTTGTGGCGAATGTGATCAACGCCCGTGATCGTGGTCGGGCTTTCGGCGAACATGGCGACGGCGGAAAGCGTCTGTACCGTATCGCTAATGTCGCACATGTTCGTGTCGATCCCGCGAAGAGGATTTCCGGTAACTGTGATGCTGTCGTTGTTGTACTGAACGTCGCAGCCCATTGCCGCCAGGCATTCGCAGAAGGCAACGTCGCCTTGCAGGCTCGTTCGTGAAAGGCCCTCAACGGTCACGGTTCCGCCCGTGATCGCCGCGGCCGCCCAGAAGTAGCTGGCTGCCGAAGCGTCCGGTTCGATCGTATAATCTTGGGCGGAGTAGGTTTGCTGTGAGGGAATGGTGTAGGTGCGGCCGTCATTCGTGGTTACGTGCGCACCGAACTGTCGCATCACGGCGAGCGTCATATCAACGTAAGGGACGGAAACGAGGTCGCCTTCGATCTCAATATGAGTGTCTTGCCGGGCATAGGGGGCCGCCATCAGCAACCCGCTCAAGTACTGGCTGGAGATGTCTCCGCGAATTCGAACGGCGCCCCCAGTCAAGCCGGCGGCGCGGATCACAACGGGTGGGCAGTTGGTGTCTTGCTCGCATTGCACGTCGACACCGAGTGCTTGCAGAGCGTCGACGAGGTCGGCGATTGGGCGTTCACGCATCCGCGCGGTGCCGTCGAGTCGGAAAGTGCCGTGTCCGATTGCGACAAGCGCTGTCAGGAAACGAACGGTGGTGCCGCTGTTGGCGACGTATAGGTCAGCCTTGGTGGAAAACAGATTCCCGCCGCAACCGTCAACAGCGATTGTGGCCACCTGTGTGTCGACGTCCACATCGATACCGAGGGAACGCAACGCCTCGGTCATGACCACCGTGTCTTCACTGTGCAGTGCACCGAAAAGCCGCGACTTGCCGTCTGCCAACGCGGCGCACGCCAGGGCGCGATTGGTGATGCTTTTGGAGCCGGGCGGGCGGATGCTGCCTGATACCGGACCGGAGACAGGAGTGATTTCGATGGTGTCAGGCACGGAAGCCTCGTCTCTGCGCCAGATGATACCTGGCCGGGCGTATCGGAGGTCAACGGTCGCCCTCCGTGAACCATAAGGCTACAAAAAAAACGGGCAATCGCGAAACGCGACGCCCGTGATTGTCTTCGCCGTAGCGGGTAGTGGCGGCAAAAGCGCCCAGACGCACTAGGCCTGGAAGGAGCTTCCGCAGCCACAGGACTTCACCGCATTCGGGTTTTCAAACGTGAATCCCCGCTTTTCAAGCCCGTCGTAAAAGTCGACCGACGTACCGTCGAGGTAAAGGTCGCTCTTCTTGTCGACGACGATGCTGACGCCGTGCTGTTCGGACTTGGCGTCGGCCTTTTCGTCGAAGTTCTTGTCGAAGCCAAGTGCGTAATTGAATCCGCTGCAGCCGCCGGCGGTAATGCCGATTCGCAACAGGATTCCGTCTTCGAGCTTCTGCTCGCCGATAATTCGCTTGACTTCTTCAGCCGCTCGTTCGGTAAGGGTAACACCCATTTGTTCTTTGCTCCGCGTGTCGAGTTCTCAATTGCTCGGAAGAGAGCACTAGCCGCGTTCTCGCTGCCAGACCCGCTACCGACGTCGCTCTATTGCGAGTGGTTTTTGACGCTGCCCGATTATACCACGAGAGGCCGACTTGCGGAAAGTGGAACACGTGTAGCATTCTAGGGCGAAAAAGCGTGTAGTGCAGGCGGTAGAGGCCCGGTACAATCGATTCTCATGGGGAAGTAGTGGGCGAATTGCCTTCGCCAGACATGGCTGGAGAGCGGAAAGGAGTGTTGGGTTATGGTGGCAACTAGTGAGGCAATTGCTCGCAAGCACGTCAAGCAGACGGAGTGTTTCATTGGCGGGAAATGGCAGCCGGCGGTCAGCGGAAAGACCTTTGAGACCGTCAATCCGGCCACAGAAGAGGTGATTGCTCAGGTTGCCGAGGGGGATGCAGAAGATATCGAATTGGCAGCCCAGGCGGCCCGCACGGCATTGGAGAGCGGCCCCTGGGGATCGATGGATGCCCGTGATCGAGGGCGGCTGATGTACAAGTTGGCCGACCGCATCGAGGAGGAGCTCGATCAGCTCGCGGCGCTAGAGACGCTCGACAATGGCAAGCCGATCAGTGAGTCGAGCAAAGTCGACCTGCCGTTGGTCGTTGACTGTCTGCGCTACTACGCGGGCTTAGCCGACAAGATTCAGGGCGAGACAATCCCTATTCGGGGCGATTATTTCACCTACACGAGGCGCGAGCCCGTCGGTGTTGCTGGCCAGATCATCCCCTGGAATTTTCCAATGCTGATGGTTGCTTGGAAGTGGGGCCCAGCCCTGGCAGCCGGTTGCACGATCGTCATGAAGCCGGCGGAACAGACGCCGCTTACTTGTCTGCGAATGGCAGCCTTGGCACAGAAGGTTGGCTTTCCCGATGGCGTGATCAACGTCGTGCCTGGCTATGGTCCGACGGCGGGATCGTCGCTGGTTAAGCACCCTCTCGTCGACAAGATTGCTTTCACGGGTGAGCACACCACGGCGCAGACGATTCAGCGTGAAGCGGCCGATACGATGAAGCGTTTGACTTTCGAGTTAGGAGGGAAGAGCCCGAATATTGTTTTTGCCGATGCTGACCTCGACGCGGCAGCCGCGGGGGCTCACCTTGGGCTCTATTTAAACCAAGGACAGTGTTGTTGCGCTGGCAGTCGACTGTTCGTGCAGGACTCGGTGTATGAGCAATTCGTCGACAGGCTGATCGAGATGAATCAGTCACGCAATGTCGGCAATCCTTTCGACGCCGAAACCCAGCAAGGACCGCAGGTCGACAGGGCCCAGTTCGACAAGATCATGAAGTACATTGAGCTTGGCAAAAGTGAAGGGGCTGCCTGTTTGACCGGGGGGGAACGTGTTGGTGACCGTGGGTTCTTCGTTGAACCAACCTTGTTTGGCGATGTTAGCGACGATATGGCGATCGCCCGCGACGAGATCTTCGGGCCCGTGATGAGCGTGCTCAAGTTCAGTGACGTCGATGAGATTGTCGCTCGGGCAAACGATACCATGTACGGTTTGGCAGCCGCGGTCTGGACTCGTGACATCGGTAAGGCGCACCATTTGGCGGCTAAGATTCGTGCGGGCACGGTGTGGGTCAACTGCTACGACGTGTTTGATGCGGCAGCGCCCTTCGGCGGCTTTAAGATGTCTGGCATCGGCCGCGAGCTGGGCACGAAGGCCTTGGATAATTACCTCGAAGATAAGACGGTGACGGTGTCGCTGGCGTAGGCGGTGGCGGCGATACAGTTGTTAGTGTGCTACTTAGGACCCTGCGTACGAACGAGTCGATCGGATGAAGAAGCCCGTGATGAAGAAGCCATCGGCCAGAGACGGTAAGACTGGCGGCGGCTGGGGTTCGCTGCGATACGCTATGCGCAAAGCACGCGAGGCGGGCGGTTTCTGGCGATTCTATAAGGCCCTGCGGAGCAAGAATGCCTGTAAGACGTGCGCCGTCGGCATGGGCGGCCAACGCGGTGGCATGGTCAACGAGCGTGGCCACTTTCCTGAGGTCTGCGTGAAGGCCATGCAGGCTATGGCGGCTGACATGCAGGGCGCCGTGAAGCCGGACTTCTTCCAGCGGTACTCTATCGCCCAGTTGCAGAAGTTCACGCCGCTTGAGCTGGAGACGAGCGGGCGCCTCACGCGACCGATGTTGCTGGAGCGGGGCAGCGATCACTATCGACCGATCGGTTGGGGCGAGGCATTCCGTCTTATCGCCGATGACCTCAGCTCACTCTCGGCTGACGAGACCTTCTGGTATTTCAGCGGCCGAAGCAGCAACGAGGCAGGATTCCTGCTGCAGCTGCTGGCTCGGCTTTACGGTACCAACAACGTCAACAACTGTAGCTACTACTGTCACCAGGCCAGTGGCGTCGGCCTGACCAGCGTCACCGGCAGCGGGACCGCCACGTTGGTGCTCGACGACGTTGCTCATGCCGATCTTGTGTTCCTTATTGGCGGTAACCCTGCGAGTAATCATCCACGGCTGATGACCGTACTCATGGAAGTGCGGCGTCGCGGCGGGCGAGTAATCGTCATCAATCCGGTGGTCGAAACGGGTCTGGTCAATTTCAGCGTGCCGAGCGACATGCGGAGTCTGTTCTTCGGCACCAAAATCGCCACGCAGTATGTGCAGCCACATATCGGCGGCGACCTGGCATTATTGACCGGGATTGCCAAGCGGGTCGACGAACTTGGCGCGACCGACGCCTCGATGCTCAATATTCACTGCCACGGCTGGCCCGAGCTGCAGGCTCACCTTCGCTCGCTCGACTGGCAGGAGATCCTCGACAAGTCAGGCGTCACCAAGGAGGAGCTCGACCGCATGGCCGATTCGTATGCCGCGGCCAAGAATGTCGTCTTCTCTTGGACCATGGGCATTACGCACCATGCCTATGGCGTGCAGAATGTGCAGGCGATTGCTAATCTCGCCTTGATGCGAGGCATGGTCGGCCGCCCTCACGCGGGGCTATTGCCGATTCGCGGTCACTCCAATGTCCAAGGCATCGGCTCCGTTGGCGTGACGCCCAAGCTCAAGGACGCCATCTTTGAGCGCTTGGAGAGTCAGTACGGCGTGACGCTGCCGACGACTCCCGGCCTCGATACGCTTGGCTGCATGGAGCAGGCCGCAGAGCAGCAGCTTAAGTTCGGCCTTTGCCTCGGTGGCAATCTTTACGGCTCCAATCCAGACTCCACCTACGCGGCCCATGCTCTGAGTCGTCTCAAGACGTTGGTCTACCTCAGCACAACTCTCAACACCGGTCACGCTCACGGTCTGGCGGAGCGGACTCTCATCTTGCCAGTGCTCGCCCGCGATGAGGAGCCGCAGCCGACGACCCAGGAGTCGATGTTTAATTACGTCCGGCTCAGCGACGGTGGTCCTGCTCGTTACGAAGGCCCCAAGAGCGAGGTCGAAGTGGTCGCTACCATTGGCTCCCGGCTTTTCGGCTCCGCGGCTGAGCCTCAGCAAGACGCAGCTCGGTCAGATCCGGCCCAAGCAGATGAGGCGACCGCGAGTCCAATCGATTGGGCCGAGATGCAGAGCACCAGCCGCATTCAGGAGATGATCTCCCGCGTGGTGCCCGGCTTTGAGAAGCTGGCGACCATTGCCGAGACCAAGCAGGAGTTTCAGATTGGCGGTCGTACCTTCCACACTCCGAGCTTTGCCACGGCCGACGGTCGCGCCAATCTTCACGTCCATGACCTGCCGCCGTTGATTGGCCACGTCGATTCCGGCTCCGACTCATCCGCCTCTCCCACTGACGAAACCCCCGCCTCCAACTCCTCCGCCACGTTGCGGCTGATGACGGTCCGCAGCGAGGGCCAGTTCAATACGGTCGTTTACGAGGAGTACGACCGTTATCGAGGCCAGGAACGGCGAGACGTGATTCTCATTCACCCCGACGATCTTCTGCGGCTTGGCGTGCAGGCGGAGGACCGCGTCACCGTGGTTAGCGAGACCGGTCGCCTGGCCGACATTCTTGTTCGCCCGTTTGAGAAGATCCGCTCTGGCAACGCTCTAATGTATTTCCCTGAGGCGAATGTGCTGGTGCCGCGAACCGTTGACCCCGCATCGCGGACGCCCGCCTTTAAGAATATCGTCGTCCACCTTGAGCCGCAGGCAGCTGTCGCCACTTCTTCTTAAGCGAGCCTCACCATGACGGAATCTGCTTCCGGTCCGGCCTCTTCGGTTCCTTCTTCCGAAGCGACGTGCGGTCTGCTCGTCGAGATCGATGGTCCCCTCGTCACGCTCACGCTCAACCGACCCGATCGCCGCAACGCGCTCTCCGAGTCGATGCTCTCTGAGCTTGAGGCGGCCCTGACGAAGCTCATCGAAGAATCACAGGCCGCTGGCGATGGCCCGCGTGTGGTTGTCATCGCCGCGACTGGCAAGGTCTTCTCTTCCGGCCACGACCTCACGGAGATGCGCAACCGGGCTGAAGCCGATTACCAGAGTCTGTTTGGGCGGTGCAGTCGCGTGATGCAGATGATTCGCCGCCTGCCGATTCCGGTGATCGCCCGCGTGCAGGGATTAGCCACGGCCGCCGGGTGCCAGCTGGTTGCCGCTTGCGACCTGGTGGTGGCCGCGGAAGAAGCCGCCTTCGCCGCGCCGGGCGTGAAGATCGGTCTCTTCTGCGCGACACCGATGGTGCCGCTGGTGCGAGCGATTCCCGCCAAGCCGGCCATGGAGATGCTGCTCACCGGCGATGCGATCTCCGCCGCCCGTGCTTACGAGCTGGGCCTCGTGAATCGCGTTGTTTCGGCCGCCGATCTCGATGCCGCCGTGGCCGAATATGCCGAAAAGATCGCCGCCACCAGCCGCGAGGTGATCGCCTTGGGGAAACGAGCCTTTTACGAGCAGCTGAATCTTGGCGAAGGCGAGGCCTATTCTCAGGCGACCGACATCATCGCCAAGAATGCGACCATGCCGGCGGCTCAAGAGGGAATCGCCGCCTTTCTCGAGAAGCGTCCGCCCCAGTGGCCTGCGTAACGGGGGCCGTAGGTGACCGTGGCCTGGATTAACAGTGGTCCACTGGTTCCAGCAATTAACCCGAAGCGTCAGCGAGGGACACGACGTTTGACACGCCATTCGTATTCGTTTAGGTGCGGGTGCCACTGGCTCTGCCAGTGCCTTGTTGGCAGCTTCTTACCTGGCCGTTCTCCACCGCTTATGCGAAAAACGTTCCGCGCATGTGCGACGGATTTTCACCACTTGTTCCACGTCTGTTCCACGTCTGTTCCACGTCGAACATTGTCGAACATGTTCGAAGCAAGTGTGACGCCATTGCGATTGAGACGGCCGACTTTCGAACTAGCCGTATAGTCGCGCGGCACTCCTGTGACGCATGCGAGAGCTGCTATTTGACCGAGAGGGCGAGGCTCGCGTGCGAGTCGTGGTCGTTCAGCACGTGGACGCTCCACGCCGTGTCACCCGGAACTGGCAGAGCCAGTGGCGCCCTTGTTGGTGATCCGAGTGCGCAAACGCTCCACGCCACCCTCAAGTCTCAGCACTCAAGCCTGCAGTCTATTTTCGAATTGTCAAAGAACGGGCATGCCCGGGATCGCTTGGGTGCCACTGGCTTTGCCAGTGCTAACCTCCCAGCTACCGCCCTGCGCCCGACTGCTATACGCAGCAGTCGTGCTCAGTTGCTGCCACTGCGTTATCTGGCGCAGCTACGCACCCACTATACAGAAGTACCCGGTCAGATCAAGTATTTTTGAACCCACTTTTACCGGTGCCCGTCCGGTCTAGATTCGTTTTGAAAGTTATGAGCGAGTGCTGCCTGCCGGAACCTTATCTACGAGTGCTTCGATTTCGGCGTCTGTGAGCGCGTCTTCGTCGGAGTCCGACCAACCGTCCGGCGCCACGAATGCGGGCAGGAGGCCATTGGTGTCAGCCTGGGAGGTGACTCCAGCTATTAATAGGCAGGCATACAGTCCGATTTTGGATTCGCGTTCCTCCGAGGCGAACTTGTCCAGGGCGGTAGCTTGCCTGGCCGCAATGAATAGCGCAGCTGTGGCGCTAGCGGCCGAAACGACAGACGCTATGACAGTAATCCATTCGCGTACTCGACTCTCGGTTGCACTGTTGCCCCCGCCTCCTTCTGGAAGCAAGGGAGGCGTGGCCTCCCCCAAGCCTCCGTTAGGTGGGCGACAGAAGAGCGATTTCAAGCGATTGCACCACACCACGAGGTGATCGGCTGTTATCGTCTGGTCAATATAGTCGTCGTACATGGTCAGGATTGCCGAAATGAATTGAGTCGTCTTCTTTTCGGATACGTCTAGTTGCTTCTGGATCAATGGCTTTGTTGCATCGAGGTATTCACTCAAGGACTCGCGAGATGCGAACATGGAGAGCGAGCCGTCGCTGAGCGCGTTCACCCGATCACGGAAGTTGACTTCTCCTTCATCTGCAAGGCCATGAGTCGTCATGACGCCTTTGGCAATCGCAGTGATATCACGGACAACGCGCTTCATTGCTGCGCATGCGAGTACGATTGCCTCTTCTAGGGCTTCTCGACGCGCCGAGGCGGTTCGTGATCCCTCGGACCTAGCGACGAGAATATCAAGTTGTTCGATGAGGTTTTGTGTCATGGTACTTGTTTCGGGTAGAAATGAGATTGATGGTGGGATAACTCGTAACCGGCACCGGCTGTTCGTTCGACTAACCAGGCGACGGGGGGTAACCCGGGTTCTCGACGCTCACGGATGTGAGTAAGTATGCCGATCGATATCGCGACAGACTGGCCGTCCCGAAGGGGCAGCCGATGAACGGTGCTTTTTAGGCGCGGTTCACCGACCAAGCACGCTGGGTTGTGACTACCGTTTGTCCTTCCGTCGGCGATGATATCGCATTTTGCGGGAAATGCAAGAAAAATGGCCTCTCAAGCCGTATGTGTGTTGTTGTTCGGTGCGGGCCACCGTAGTGCGTCGGCGGCCGCAATGAGAGAGTCAAACAGCGGCTCCCGTCCCCGCCCCTTTTGCAATAAACTCTCTTGGTAATCCGGTGCGTGACGCCCGGTGCCGTATTCAATGCCATCCGCGGCCGCTAGACTGAACGCAGGTCAGGGATGGATCAGCCTCTTGGGGGAAGGTCGGCCCAGGCGACACCCTTTGTGGGAGTGCGAGACGATCAAGAATTCATTTCATCAACAGATAACATTTCAAAAAAGGGGAACATCATGAAGCACGAACAAATCCGGGCCGCGGTAGGGCGGTCCGTTGTTATGTTGGGGTGTCTGTTGTCAGTGATTGGCTGCGGAAGTGGCGGTGGCGATGACGGCAGTGAGCTGACCAAGGTTGAGCGAGAAGGAGAGCCTGACATTGTCATGGTCGAGGACGACGATGAGGCCATGACGGCGGCGATCGCCAAGGCCCGGACCACCGCGGACGAATTCATTGCTGCGCTCGAGTCACCCACCGCCCAACAAGATAGCTTTGCGGTTAAAGCTGAATTTGAGGATGGCGACCATGTTGAGCATATGTGGCTCAATCCCGTTCGCTTTGCAGATGGCAAGTTTGAAGGGCGGGTCGGCAATGAGCCGAACATGGTGTCGACGGTTAAGCTTGGGGACGTTGTCACCGTCGCCAAAGTCGAGATATCCGACTGGATGTATGTCGACGATGGCAAGCTGGTTGGCGGCTTTACGCTTCGCGTCTTACGGGCGTCGATGTCGGACGCGGAAAAGGCTGACTTTGATAAGCACGTGCCATTCACCATCGAGGAAGATGAATAGGCGGCCACGCTCGCCCTACCCCCAATGTCATTCTGCACTCAAAGGTGCCTAACAGAAGTGCTCTCGTCGGCTTCATGGTGTTCCTTTTGAATATTGTAGGGTGATCTGCGCGATCCTGTGCAGGCGCTGCAGACGTTACCGGTCGTTTTGTGCCCGAAACAACCATGCGATCGCGCGGCGTGAGTACGTCCAAATCGCGCGATACACGAACCACGAAACGGCGACAAGAAAGACAAGGTACAAGCAGTCATTTGTGTGCGCGGTAATCCCCTGATGCCTTGCGATTGCCAACATCAGCGCGACAAACACTCCGATCGCGATGAAAGATTCTATGGTAAATTGATGCCATCGGTCAGGCCGTCGGTAGTAGCATTGAGTGGTGATTGCAATGCACGTGATAAGAAGCAGGTTCACAACGATATTGGCAAGGAGTTCAGGGTACGCAATACGATGCGTCAGCCATTGGACTTGCTGCAATTGGCGTTTCTTCCCAGGAAGCGTTGACCACCTCAACAACTTCGGCACTCGGAGGCAGGATAAGGGCCACCCATACTCGCATTTCAAGTAGGAAATGCTCTCGGTTGGATCACCGTCAACCTGCCGTGCACCCGATATTTCGCGTCCACACATGCAGGTCATGTTAATTCCAGCGAGTACGGCTCCAGCGCCAAGGATCGCGAGCCACGTCACGGGATGCAATCGATACCAGCGGCGTTCAATACCCATTGTTCGGCCTTGTTGTTGGATGGCGCGCTAGTTGCGTAGCGACTGTCTTTCAGGTCATCGATCAGTTGCACATGACTGTGTATCTTCCTGTAAACACAGGTTCTGGTTTCGATGCGCCTGGACCTTCCGAGGGATTGTATGCCGCGCTCTTCAGGAGAGACCGCGCCGCTGAGTGCCTTGTAGGAGTGTCCTGTGGACTGGATCGTGTCGGATGGTCAGGTCCGAAGCTGGAGTGTCATCTGCTGTGCTCTTGCGATTTCGCTCGCTGATTGCGCTAAAACGTCGACGGTGGCATCTAAGGCTTTGGTCGAGAGGACGGGATAAGATGCCAGCTATCGTACTGGATATGAGACCTGCGCCGGCCGAGATTTAAGAAAGACCGGCAAATTTAGTGTCTCGCGTGTGCGGTCGACCGCATGAATCGTTTGCCGGGGAGAACGTAGCGGCAGTCAGACGCGACTACCGCGGCCAGGCTAAGAGTTTGATTGGGGGTGCAGAAGGTGTTTTGGGACGGTTTTAGACATCTCGTGTCCAGGCAGCCAGTGGCCACCAAGGTGTCCTATCCGCCCTTCTAATCCAGCCGCACCGCCGGTTCGTCGGAGTCGCCGGCTTTGAGTCCGCGTCGCCAGTCGTCCATGGGCGATTCTTTCGGCCGCGGGATCGGCAGTTTGCATTCCCACTTGCCGCTGTGCACGCGGTCTTCGACCTTTTCCTTGAGGCCGACGAAGTCCTGGAAGCCCCATTTGAGCACCATCGTGCGGCGTTCTTTTAGCGGTAGGTCTTCCTCCCAGACCTTTTCCTGCCAGACGGCCATCATCCGCCGCAAGATGGGGGCCAGCATCTTCTGCCAGCCGCGCAGCACCACACGGTACGTCGCCGTGATGGTGCTGTCCTCTTCTCCGTGGGGCTCGATTTCGTAACTGGCGAGCGAGGGGATGCCGAACAGCACGAGCTGGTAGTCGTTGAGCGACCACTCGCCGGTCATGGTCATCAGCGACATGGACGAATGTTTGATGAAGGGAAAGAAGGGAAGGCGATAGCGGATTCGCTGCAGCACGTGCTTTTCGTCCTCGTGCATCACGCGGGCTTCGATGTAGCTGCCGTGTAGCACTTCGACATGCTCTTGGTCGAAAATGTTCCAGAGCACGACGGCGGCCGGGAATCCGGTTCTTCTCACGAACGTCTTCGAGAGAATCATCTCTTTGCCAAATAGAAAGCTAATGGTAGAGGACCTCCAGATAGCCGTCGTTTTCTTGGAACTCGTAATGACGCAGACAGGTCTTCAGCTTGGGGAAGGTGAGGCACTTGCCGGAGCGGATGTCGAACTCGTAGCCGTGCCACTTGCACCACGTCTTGCCGGCCCGGCGGTCGAATTTGAACTCGCCGCCGAAATGCGGGCAGACGGAAGAAAAGACGTGCGTCTTGCCATCGAGATCGATCGCCGTGATCTCGTCGCGGAGCTCTTCGACGATTCGCGTGACGCGTTTGCTGCGGTTTAGCTCTTCGAGCGAGCAGAAGCGGTAGCTCTTCAGTTCCGACATGCGATGCCTGGCTCTCGATGGGAATCGCCGCGCCTCGTTTTAGGCGGTAAGCGGGAGCGAGTAAGGTGATGGTTCTATTCTAATCGGCCTGTCAAATCGGGGCGAAGTCGGGGCAGGGGGCGTACGCGGTTGTCGGCTTGCCTTTTCCCCGCAAGAAGTGGGGCAGCAGGTTATGCCGCCCTTGGATCGTGGAAGCAGCCCTTGGCACTGGATCGCGGATTACTGAAATGTAGCGACGAGTGATTAG
Organism: uncultured Planctomycetaceae bacterium; assembly: GCA_964385715.1. Classification (GTDB taxonomy): domain Bacteria; phylum Planctomycetota; class Planctomycetia; order Pirellulales; family UBA7805; genus MB-PLM-2. Next base: position 8,377 of record CAYLRE010000055.1, on the reverse strand, counting down.
AAGAGCGAGCCCGACTTGCCGGTGAAATGCAGTCCGAATTCAAACACGCGATTGAAGGTTTCGCGAATTCGCACGACTTCCGCATTGACGTACATCGTCTTCTGCGTGTCGCCCGTCAGGCCGACGGTCACCTTGGTTCCGGGACGGAGTAGCTGGTCAACGAGCAGTAGTCCAGCGGAGTCATCCACGGCGTGAGCCGGCATGAGTTCTCGGAAAGAAAGGCAGCCCAGCCCGGTTGGCGAAAGATTTCGGCCCCAGACCTCAAAGCAGACGGGTTCGTCGAGCACGGCTCCACCACCCACGCTCCAGGGCGAGGTAATCATCAACGGAATCTTGGCGAAGAAATCGTGGCGATCGGAGCTGCGCTTTTGAGTGTGGTGCCCGGTGTTCTTCTTGTCCCAGCGAACCAGCGATTCGAGCGCAATGTTGCAGTCGTAATCGTCAGCGGTGGGAACATGGCTGATGGCCAGTCCGCCTGGATCGATTGTAGCGGAAAGGTAGTTCATCGTGTCCTGGTGCTACGGGGTGCGTCGCTCGAGGTATCGTCTAAGCCCAAGAAGCGTCGTCGAGGCCCACCCTTCGCCCCCCGTCCGGTTGGGGCAACAATTTAAGCCTATGTCAATGTTCTGAGGTGTCAAATAACCGCAAGAATAATGCGCGATGAATGCACGATTGCACGAGGCGCTCGGGGGGAGTTGCGCGTTGCGGGAAGCCGTGAACGGCCGTCGGACGTGGGGGGCGCTGGCCCCTCTGGTGGGGTGGCGTGCGAGGCTATCGGTTTGCGACAGCGTGGCGAGCGTCGTGCGTCTCGTTGAGATTCGGCAGGTCAACGATCTGCCGGCGCTCGGTGTCGTCGGAAAGGGTGATGTGTAGCACGGCCGTATTGGGCTGAGAATGGGAGCAAGAAAGACCGCGGTTTTCCGTCTGGCTGGGACCGCGGCCTTACGCCAGAATCTCTGTTGCTACCTTACCGGCCACATCGGTCAGACGGAAGTCGCGGCCCTGGTAGCGGTAGGTCAGCTGTTCGTGATCGAGGCCCAACAGGTGCAGCAGCGTGGCGTGGAAGTCGTTCACGTGCATGGGATTCTCGACGATGTTGAATCCGAGTTCGTCGGTCTTGCCATAGGTGTAGCCACGTTTAACGCCACCACCGGCCATCCAGATGGTGTAGGCGTCTTTGTGATGGTCGCGGCCCGACTGCCCGCCGCGATCGTTCTGGGCCATGGGGGTGCGGCCAAACTCAGCGCCGAACACGACCAGCGTGTCGTCCAGCAGCCCGCGCGTCTTGAGATCCTTGATTAAGGCGGCGATCGGCTGATCGACCTGGCGGCACTTGGGCGGCAGGCCAGCGCGAATGCTACCGTGGGTATCCCAGCCTTGGTCGTTGAGTTGCACGAAGCGAACGCCCCGTTCGATCAGCCGGCGTGCCATCAAGCAGTTGCGGGCGAAGCTCGGTTTGCCTGCCTCGATGCCGTACATCTGTTGGAGGTAAAGGGGCTCGTCCGAAATGTCGGTGAATTCCGGCACGGCCAACTGCATTCGACAGGCCATCTCGTATTGGCTGATGCGGGTGGCAATTTCAGGATCGCCAACCTCGTCGAGACGGGATTGATTAAGCCTGTTGATGCTGTCGAGTATGCGAAGCCGACGTTGGCGGTCGATTCCCGGCGGATCGGAGAGATAGAGGACCGGGTCGCCAGCAGCACGAAGCTCAATTCCTTGGTAGGTGCTAGGCAGGAAGCCGGAGCCCCACATTGAATTGCCAGCGCCGGCGATGGTGCCGGTATTCATGACCATGAAGGTCGGCAGATCGCGGTTTTCGCTTCCCAGGGCGTAGCTGATCCAGGCGCCCAGACTGGGGCGGCCGAACTGTCCGAAGCCGGTGTGAAACATCAGCTGGGCCGGGGCGTGGTTGAACTGCTCGGTGTGCATCGACTTGATGACGGTCAGCTCGTCAACCACTTCCGATAGATGTGGCATCAGGTTCGAGACTTCAATCCCGCTCTGCCCGTGCTTCTTGAAGCGGTAAGGTGAGCCGAACAGGTTTGGCTGCTTGCGGACGAAGGCGAGTCGCAGGCCTTCCCACAGATCGTCCGGCATTTTCTGGCCGTCGCGTTTTTGCAGTTCTGGTTTGTAGTCGAATAGGTCAAGGTGAGACGGGGCTCCCACCATGTGCAAGAAGATCACGTTCTTCGCACGGGGAGTGAAGTCGCCGGGGCGTGACGACTTGGTCGGCTGAGTCTTGTCGAAGTGAGGAGCCGCTGCCGCGTCGTCCGCCAGGAGCTGCGCCAGGGCCGCTCCGGCGATGCCCATGCCAGATGACTTGAGCATCGAGCGGCGATTGATTGCCATGACTTGTTCGGGCGAGTGCGACACAGCGATACCTATTCCTTGCTAATGGTCTCGTCCAAGTTCAATAGGGCGTTGGCGACGCAGACCCAGGCGGCCCATTCTTGTTTGTCGCTGGGCATTGCCATGGCCTTCGGCAGGCGAGCATCCTTGATTAGAAGATCAACGTCAACCGGCTCTCTGGCGAGTCGCGTTCGCTCTTCGGTTAACAGCGAGGTTAATACCGCAACCTCGGCCTGCTTGGGCTGCCGTGCCACACAAAGCCGAAACGCCATTGTGGCCCGGTCTTCGTCACTCTCGAGCGTGTCGAGTTCTAGCACTCTCGCGGCCAGCGCCTGGGCCATTTCGATGAAGGCGCGATCGTTCATCAGCGTGAGCGCTTGCATCGGGGTGTTGGTCTGCGAGCGATTGACCACACAGCGGGTTCGATCGGGGGCGTCAAAGTTGACGAAGCTGGGGTAGGGAGCCACGCGTCGCCAGATGACATAGACGCCGCGGCGGAAGCGGTCTTCGCCCTGGGCGACTTTGTAGACTGGCTCGCCGCGACCCGTTTGTCGCCAGACCTTGGGTGGTTGCGGGGGATAGACCGGCGGGCCGCCCATCTTCGTGCTCAAGAGGCCGGCGATCGCGAGACCATTATCGCGTATGGTCTCCGCTGGCAGGCGAAACCGCGGACCGCGGGCCAACAGTTCGTTCTCTGAATCGCGCTGTAGCAGATCCGGCGAGACGACCGACGACTGCTGGTAGGTGGCGGACATGACGATTCGTTTGATCATTCGCTTGGTCGACCAACCATCTTCCATAAACTCCACGGCGAGCCAATCGAGCAGCTGCGGATGCGTCGGTAGCGAGCCTTGCGTGCCGAAGTCCTCGCCGGTGACGACCAGGCCGCGGCCAAAAAGTTCGGTCCACCAGTGATTGACGCGTACGCGGGCTGGAAGCGGATTGTCGGTGTTGATAAGCCAGCGTGCAAAAGCGAGACGCGTTGGGGCGGCGTCCTCCGGTAGGTCGTGTAGCACGGCCGGCACGCCCGCAGAGACCGAGGTTCCTGGCGAAAGGAAATCTCCACGTTTAAAGACATTCGTCGCCCGCGGCTCGTCCATTTCGGTCATGACGAGCGTCGTGTCAGGGTTGGTACCGGCGAGTTCTTGTTCTAGTGTGGCGATCTGCTGGTGCAGATCCTTTGTTTCCGTTCGCGTGGCGAGGAAGTAATGCTTGATGCGGCCTCTGTGATAATCGCTGCGCTCGTTGGCCGGCTTGTTCAGGATCGTCTTCAGCCGTGCGATGGTGGACGCCGGAAGGGCCTTGCTAGGCAAGATGTCGCCGGCAAGCAAGTCAATCTCCCACGACGGCAAGTGTTCGAGTAGCTGCTTTTCGAGTGCTGCCAGCTTGGTGCGAGGGCCTTCGAGTTGTTCCTCGATTCGCTTTCGCTTTGCTAGAAGTTCCTGGCTTTGCGGCAGATTCATCTTCGGTCCGTAGAAGTCGAACTGCACGCTGTCCTTGCCGTCTTGTTTGACTTCCAGTGGCGTGTTGTTGAAGTACGCGAAAATCTGATAGTACTCTTTTTGCGAAAAGGGATCGTACTTGTGGCTGTGGCAGCGAGCACAATCGAGCGACGTGCCGAGCCACACGGTGCCAGTGGTGTTCACGCGGTCGATGACCTGGTTCGTGCGATTCTCTTCCGGGTCGACGCCTGCTTCGATGTTGCAGGTGGGCGTACGATGAAATCCGGTGGCGATCTTCTGCGCCAGCGTAGCATTCGGCAGCAGGTCCCCTGCAATCTGCTCGATGGTGAACTGGTCGTATGGCATGTCGGCGTTCATCGCGTCGATCACCCAGTCGCGATAGGCCCACATGTCACGCAGCTGATCGGCCTGATATCCGTTGGAGTCGGAGTAGCGGGCCAGGTCGAGCCAGTTGCGGGCCCACTTCTCGCCAAAGCGGGGCGAGGCGAGCAGACGATCGACCACCGCTTCCAATGCTCGTGGCGAGGGATTGGCACAGAAGGCGTCAACCTCGGCGATCGTTGGAGGCAGGCCGGTAAGGTCCAGGTAAACTCGCCGCAGCAGCGTGGCCGGCTTGGCGATAGGCGAAGGCGTCAGACCTTCTTTCTCAAGCCTGGCGAGAACGAAGCGATCGATCTCATTCTTGGGCCAGCGGGTGTTCTTGACGTCGGGAAGCGGAGGCCGCTCCGGCTTAACATAGGCCCAGTGCTGCTCGCGGGCTTCGACGTGAACACCGACACCGTCGGGCCAAGTTGCCCCTTCATCGATCCAGCGGGAGAGGAGGGCGATCTGCTGTTCGCTGAGCGGTTCGTCTCCCGGCGGCATGCGCTCGTCTTCATCGCTGCTCTTCAAGCGGGCGATGAGTAGACTTGTGTCGGCGTGCCCTTTCTCGAACAGTGGGCCGGAATCACCTCCGTGCATAACGGAGTTGCGCGCGTCGAGACGGAGTCGGGCTTCTTGTTCGTCGGGGCCGTGGCATTCGTAGCAATGCTGCGACAGGATCGGTTGCACGTCACGGACGAAGTCGATCGAGTTGCCAGGCGTGGCCGCGCTTGCCCTGGCGGCAAAGAGCAACGTCGTGAGACTGGCGGCGATGAGAACGCCAAACGACAACGTCGATGTGCCGGTCGATTTGCAGCGGCATGTTTTCATCGACAGACTCTTCATCGACAGACTCTTCATCGACGGGCGCCTTTCTAGGCAGTTCGCGTCCAAGCGGTTCTCGAAGATGCTGCGGTTTGCGAAGAAACGGTTGTTTGTGAACAAGCTATGCCAGGATGTCCTTGATCACGTGACCGTGGACGTCGGTTAGTCGGCGGTCGATACCGTTGCTGCGGACGGTGAGTCGCTCGTGATTGATACCGAGCAGGTGCAACATGGTGGCGTGGATGTCGTACACGGTCGTGGGGTTCAGGCGGTCGAGCGGCTTATAGCCCCACTCGTCGCTTTCGCCATGGGTGACGCCACCCTTGATGCCGCCACCGGTGAGCCAGTTCGTAAAGGTGTACGGATTGTGGTCGCGACCTTTGCCTCCTTGCGAAGATGGCATGCGGCCAAACTCCGTCGTCCAGAGCACGATCGTGTCATCGAGCATGCCACGCTGCTTGAGATCCTTAATCAGGGCGCTGGTGCCGCGAGCCATGCCACGGGCGAGCGGGCCATGGTCGCGCTGGATATTCTCGTGCGAGTCCCAGTTGCGACGTGGGAAGCGATTGTCGTTGCCCGACCAAATCTGAATGAAGCGTACGCCGCGCTCTAGCATGCGACGGGCGACCAGGCATTTGCGCGAGAAGAGGACCGTCTCTTCGCGGGCGTTGATCTCTTTGTCGAACTCGCTGGGGATATGGTCCAGGCCGTAGAGGCGGTGAATGTGTGCCGGCTCCTGCGAAATGTCGAGTGCCTCGGGCGCGGCCAGCTGCATTCGCGCAGCCAACTCGTAGCTGCGAATGCGGGCTTCCAGGCGGCCATCTTCATTGCGCTCTTCCGCATGACGGCGTCCGAGGCGATTGATCAGTTTGACCGCTTCGGCGTCGCTAGCCTTGGAGATAAAGTCGGCCTGCTTGGCGGGGAACAGATCGGCGATCGGTTCCTCGCGCCCGGGATAAACGACCGTGCCTTGGGTGTGCGAGGGCAGGAAGGCCGCGTCCCAGTTCTTGGTTCCGTTAGAGGCCATGCCGCGATGATCGGGCATGACCACGAACGTCGGCAGATTCTCGTTCATCGTGCCGAGGCCGTAGCTGATCCAGGCGCCCATCGAAGGGAAGCCCGGCCGGTTGAAGCCGGTCGACTGCAGCAGCGTTCCTTGGCTGTGGACACCTGTTTTGCCAACTAAGTTGTGAATGAAGGCCATGTCGTCGACGCAGTCGCCCAGGTCGGCCACTACATCGCTAAGCATCTTGCCGCATTCGCCATAGGGAGCGAAGTCCCACACGGGACGGAGCCAGGGGCCGAGCCCGTTTTGGAAGGCCTCAACGTACTCGCCAAAGTCCGACGGCTTGCCGTGATTCTTGATCAAGGCCGGCTTGAAGTCCCATAAGTCTAGGTGACTCGCCGCGCCGGACATGAAGAGCTGAATGACTCGTTTCGCCTTGGGCGGGTGATGGATGACCGACGTGCCTGGCATCGACGCGGCCTGAGCCTGCTGTTCGCCAGCGAGCAGACTGGCCAGGGCAATGCCGCCGAGGCCACCACCGCTCTGCCAGAGGAAGTCACGGCGCGAGCTGGCTGCGGTGCCTTGTGGCGTGTGCGAGAAGGCCGATTGTTGCTGGGCACTCGTTGGTTTCAAGCTGGTTGGTTTCATAGTCGCTTGACCGTTAGTCGACAAACACAAACTCGTTGACGTTGAATAGCACCCGGCAGGTGTTCGCCAGGCCATGCTCTTGGGCATACGCACGCAGGGCGGCAAGCTCTTCCGCGTCCGGCGAGCGGGAAAGTGCAAGGCGGAAGGCCTCGCGGATGCGGGCCTCATCGTCGCCTTCGACGGTCTCGATCCGCTTGGCAAAATGCTTGGCCATCACCACTGCCAGCTTGTTGTTCAACAGAGCCAACGACTGCAGCGGCGAGATTGTTTCGCTTCGCTTGGCGACCATCATGGAGGGATCGGCACAATCGAGTACCGTCATGAATGGTTGCGTTTGCGAGCGGACCAGGAAGCGATAGATCGAGCGGCGGTGTGACTTGGGATCCTCAGGGTCGTGCAGGCGATACTCGTAGTGAGGCGAGTGTTCCGGCTTGTCGATGATGAAGTCCTGGAAGCTGGGGCCGCCCATCGTTAGGTCAAGCTTGCCGGAGACGTGCAGAATCGAGTCGCGAATTGCCTCGGCGTCAAGCTGGCGTCGATTGGCTCGCCACAGGTACCGGTTTTGGGCATCGACCGCCATGCCTTTGTCGGCGATTGTCGCCGGGGCATGACTCGATTGGCGATACGTCGCACTGTTTAGGATGATGCGGTGCAAATCTTTGAGCGATTGATTGCCGTCGCGGAACTCGGCTGCCAGGTAGTCGAGAAGTTCAGGGTGGGTCGGGATTCCGCCCATGCGACCAAAGTCGTTGGGGGTGTCGACGATGCCACGGCCGAAGTGGTACTGCCAGACGCGATTCGTGATCGATCGCCAGGTGAGCGGATTGCGGGTGTCGGTGAGCCAGTTGGCCAGTGCGACGCGGCGGGCTCCTTCGGGAGCATCCTCTGACACATCCAGGTCGGCGGGCAATTCATCGAACAGTCGCAGGGCGGCGGGGCCGACCTTTTCGCCGGGCGTGAGAATGTTGCCACGCAGCAGCACGTGGATATCGCGAGGCTTACCACCGGTGTGCCCAGTACCCGTGAAGGTGCCGAAGCCACTGTGGATCATGCCGATGTAGGCCTTCTTCGGCGCAGGTAAGGCCGCCAGGTCGGCGCGGATCTTGGTCAGCTCTTCTTCGCCAGCAGCGATCTTCTTTTCCAACTCGTCGATCGAAGGCAACTCGTCGGCTTTCTTCTTGTCACCGTCTTTGTTGGCCTTCGCAGCCGCGTCGGCCTCTTCGCCTTCGGCCGGCATTGCCATCTTGGCCTTCTTGAGCTCCGACTTCATCTTCTCGACGCGTTTTCGCAGCGGCACGCCGACCTTGTAGAGTTTGTCACGCTGCTCCGTGATTGCCGGGTCGTCGTCGTACTGACGATCGGAACGATCGAGGGCCGCGAACACGGCATGCAGGCTGTAGTAATCCTTCTGCGTGATCGGCTCGAACTTGTGGTCGTGGCACTGAGCACAGCCGACCGTCAGGCTCATCAGCGACGTGATCGTGTTCTGTACCATATCGTCGCGATCGAGGTGGCGGGCAATCTTGCCGTCGATCTTCGTTTCCGGAATCTCAGCATGGCCGATGTGATCCCAGGGGCCGGCCGCGATGAAACCGAGCGCTTCGATGCCGTCGATGGTGCCGGGATAGAGGATATCGCCGGCGATCTGCTCTCTGATGAAGCGATCGTAACGCTTGTCCTCGTTCAGCCAACGGATCACGTAGTCGCGATACGGCCAGGCGTT
>CAYLRE010000054.1:0-20770 GCA_964385715.1 uncultured Planctomycetaceae bacterium | reverse complement strand
AGTCTGAGCCCAAAAGACACACCACTGGTAGTGTTCGATGAGTTCACGAGCGTCGTGGATCGAACGGTCGCTAAGATCGGTTCGGCAGCTGTCGCTAAAGCGCTACGCCAGGGCCACATCCCCTGTCGGTTCATAGCCGTGACCTGTCACTACGATGTGGCCGAGTGGCTCGCCCCGGACTGGATCGTTGATATGGCCAGCGGCGAACTAACCCGGAGGCGTCTTCGGCGGCCCTCGATCGAACTCCACGTCCATCGTTGCCGGCGCAATCTATGGCCGCTGTTTGCGCGTCATCACTATCTAAGTGGCGATCTCAGTCCGACGGCTCGATGCTACCTCGCACATTGGCAAGAACAACCGATCGCTTTCGCAGCCACGATTCCGATCATTGGGCGCCGCGAGCACTGGCGAATCACGCGGCTCGTCACGCTACCCGATTACCAAGGCATTGGCATCGGAATGAAACTGGCCGCCGCGGTTGCCGAGGAGCACCGAGCGGAAGGTCATCGGCTGAACATTACGGCGTCTCACCCTTCGCTCATCGCGCACTGCCAGCGGTCGAGCCGGTGGTTCACGCGGCGGATAAGAAAGTCCGGCACGCGCAGCCAACGAATTCGCAACTCGCATTATTGCGGTTCCCCTCGCCGGGCCGTGGTTTCCTTTGAATATGTAGGGGCAACATGAATCAGCATCGACACACGCCCATCACCACGCGATCCCACGACAACGACAGCGACGACAGCAACCATCGTCCGCTCAGCGCGGCAACGAAGGAAGAACTCTGTTCGCTGATGCAACTCGGATTTCGACGACGCACCGCCGCGGCCTACGCTGGCTGCAGTGATCACGATGTGTTCTGCGAGGCACGGCGCGATGCGGTGTTTCGCCGACAACTTCGCCTGGCCGCCCGTAGTGCTGAAGCCCGCTTCCTGAAATGCATCACACTCGCCGCGGAAAAACATTGGCAGGCTGCCGCCTGGGCTCTGGAGCGTTTACACCCCGAACGATACGTGAAGAAGAACGGCGATGTGGTCACGGCCGAACAACTGGAATACGTGCTCAAGCAGGTCGTCGAAATTGTTTTTGAATTCGTGCCGGAGGCGGAGCGACGACAAGCGATTGAAAGCCGATTCGGAGAACTGTTCGGCGACAACTCTTCGGCTGGCAAGGAGGCGAAGAAATGACCACGCCGATCAACAGCGACGCCCCCTTGGACCTGGCTAGGCGACTGAGCGACCCGATCGGCCAGCGGCTCTGCGCGCAGCTACGTGAGAAGCTCCTTCACGAAGCGACGGCTACACCAACGTCTCGCACCACGATCGCCTGGGGCCGCAACTTCTTGCCGCAACATTTCGCCAAATCGCCATCGGCCATGCATTGGTGGCTCAACGAGCAACTACAAAAGTGCGACGACAAGCGGGGACTGCGAATCAACACGATCGGCCCACGTGGCAGTGCCAAGAGCACCATCGCCACACTTGCATATGCTCTTCGCTGTGCTGTGGAGGGACGGGAACCGTACATCTGGATCGTTTCCGACACACTTCATCAGGCGAACCGCCACTTGGAGAACATCCGTGAAGAGCTCCTCGACAACCTTCACCTAGCCAAGACATATCCCGATGCCGTCGGTAAGGGGCGCATCTGGCGTCAGAGTGCCATCACTCTTCGCAACGGAGTCACCATCGAAGGCTTCGGCACCGGCCAGCGAATACGCGGCTATCGACGTCGCGACGCTCGCCCAACGCTGATCATCGGCGACGACCTTCAAAACGATCAGCACATGGACTCGGCGCGGCAGCGAGAACATTCGAGTCGCTGGTTTCATGGCACGCTGCTGAAAGCCGGAACGAAGGAAACCAACGTGATCAATCTGGCGACCGCACTGCATCACGACGCGCTCGCGATTCAACTCGAACAGACGCCAGGCTGGGTTAGCCGCCGATTCCAATCGGTGATTCGCTGGCCGTCTCGCGATGATTTGTGGGAAGCATGGGAAGCAATCTACTGCGATACGGAAGAATCCTCGAGCGGAGCCCGCGCCGACGACTTCTTCCTGCAACATCGAGAAGAAATGCTTCAGGACTCCAAAGTCCTGTGGCCGGAGCAAGAAGATCTCCACTCGTTGATGCGGATGCGAGTGGAAAGCGGCCACAGCGTTTTTGCCCGCGAAAAGCAGAGCTCACCCACGGCACCCGATGCGTGCGAGTGGCCGGAAGCCTACTTCGATGACCACATCTGGTTCGACCGCTGGCCGGCCGACTTGCGCATGTCGACACTGGCCCTCGACCCCAGCCTGGGGCGTGACTCTAGCCGTGGTGATTTCTCAGCGTTTGTGATGCTCGGCATCGATGCGAGCGGAGTCGTCTACGTCGAAGCGGACCTGGCGCGACGATCGACGATGGATACCATCAGCAGCGGCGTTGAACACTTTCGTTGCTTTCAGCCCGATCGGTTCGGCATTGAAGCCAATCAGTTTCAGGAACTCTTGGCACCTCAATTCGCCGCCGAGTTTGAACGTCGCGGCATGCTCGGCATCAGGCCCTGGCTCCTCCACAACACCACGAGCAAACAAGTTCGCATCCGCCGACTGGGGCCCCTGCTCTCTTCGCGTCGCCTGCGGTTTCTGCGTCGGTCCCCCTCAACACAACGGCTGGTCGATCAGCTGCGTCAGTTTCCATTATGCGATCACGACGACGGCCCTGACGCCTTGGAGATGGCCTTCCGCCTGGCGACCGAAATCCCACACATCAAGAACGACGGCCTCGGTAACCGGCTCCCTATCGGATAGTCGCTAACTCCAAACGCACGCGTCGTCCCCCAACCAACAACACCTCCACCGAACACAAGGACAAACGCCATGACATCTTCCAATGAGACCTCTCCCGGCATCCTCGATCGATTGCACGCCCGACTGCGCGAAAGCTACGAAGATCTGTTCGCCAATTATGTCGACCCTCAGGAACCGTTCTTCGACAGCGATGGGCACCGTTGGCAGCCACTGGGCAGCGACTCCACCAATAGCCCCGCGACGAACGTCGCCTATGCGACTGAGGAGCAACTCCAGGAGATTCAGGCTGACGCCCGTAGGCTTGCGCTGACGAACGAGTTTGCCATCAACGGCCACGAAAATCGTGTGAGCTATGTGGTCGGTACCGGACACCGCTACCGGGCCGTCCCCAAGAGCAGCGAGGCAAACGCCGCGAGCATGGCCGCGGAGGCCCAAGACGTTCTCGATCATTTCTTTGAACAGAATGCCTGGTCCGCCCGGCAACAAGAGATCATGCGACGACGTGACCGCGATGGCGAAGTCTTCTTGCGACTCTTCGCCCAGTCCGATGGCACCACGCTCGTACGATTCGTCGAGCCCGGTCAGGTCGCAACTCCGCGCGGCCGGCAGTCCGATCCTTCCGCCCGTTTCGGCATTCAGACTGAATCGCACGATGTGGAAAGCGTCGTGGCCTACTACATCGACGGAGAGGCGATCGACGCCTCCGAAATCCAACACCGCAAAGGCCAGGTTGATTGCAACGCACGGCGAGGTTTACCGCTGTTCTACCCCGTGCGAAAGAATCTGCGTCGGGCCGAAAAACTTCTGCGAAACATGAGCGTCGTGGCCGAAATCCAATCAGCGATCGCCCTGATTCGTCGTCACGATGGCGGATCAAGCAATAGCGTCCAACAGTTTGTATCCGGCGCCGCCGACGCCAGCGCATACAACAGCAACCGTGGCCACAACCAACACGTACGTCGCTACGGACCAGGCACGATCCTCGACGCCCCAGCGGGCATCCAATACGACTTCCCGACCGCTGGCCTAGACGTCAGTGCCTTCGTGAGCATCCTGCAGGCAGAGCTGCGGGCCATTGCCAGCCGCCTGGTCATGCCTGAGTTTATGCTTTCTTCCGATGCCTCGAATGCCAATTACGCATCGACGTTGGTTGCAGAAGGCCCCGCGGTCAAGATGTTCTCGCGACTGCAGCGGGAACTGATCGCGGATGACCAAGTGATTCTATGGCAGGTACTGCAGAATGCGGTCGCTCACGGTGTGCTCCAAGATGCCGTGCTCTCTACGATCGATATTCAGGCGACCGCTCCAACACTGACGGTGCGCGATGAGCGCGCCGAGGCAGAAGTCCATCGCATCGAAATGGAAAGCGGCATCCTCAGCCCCCAAACATGGAGCGAACGACGCGGCCTGAGCTACGAACGAGAACAGGCCAACATCGCCGCCCACCAGAGCGACGCCAGACTCGACGCAAGCTAAGCAGCCCATATCTGCGATAACTAGCCAATCGCCAACAACCGTCAGAAACTTCCTAGCTCATGATCCTATTCGCGACCACGAATATTTTGCATCTCATGCGGCAGACACGGTGTTCTGGCAGTCACGATTTTTTGCGCACAAAATCGTTGACCTGTCGGCGCGACTGCGGTAGCGTTCAGTTAGATGGAGCGTTGGTTCACGCGAAGGGCAGCGGCCCATTCGAGACACCACGCTGGCGCAGCTCGTCGCCGCGGGTGCAACCGAGTCTCACGCGAATCACGTTCAACTGCCGACGCGATGTAAGACGTTGGCTATCACGGCCGGCCGGTGCGTACACTTTCCTCAAAGACACTGGCCGGCTTTTTTTGTGCGCCGCCCGATCCACGACAGGCAACTTCTCTTCGAGGAACGCGCCGCTAGCTGACAACAGCTCATTACCTACACTCGATATTGCGGCTACCCGCTGTCGTGGCGAAAGAACGACCACCCAGATCGACAAAGCCATGAGGTGGGTTCTTTTTGAAAATTGACATTTCAAAAAAACTTGCTATACTCGCACTCACAAATGGACAAGCCAACTCGACAACAATCGCTCAACACGCAGGCGAATCGCACGCGACGCAAACGGGCCATCGAAGCGCTCGTCGACGTGATGAGCCGAACGACGCGGCCCGGATTTTACGGAAGCTGCAAGATCGAACTTTCGATCGGCAACGGCACCATCCAAAACATCCGCCGTCACGTCGACCAGGACGAACGCTTCTCCGACCCAGATAAGAGACATTTTTGTGAGCGGCAGAAACGAGCCACGAGTAAATTGCCGTGAGCTAGCCGCGACCGCGACGTTCTACCAGAGCGAGCGGCAACGACAACATGACAGATAACGTGAACTGACAGGGCAAACAGCTCTTCAGTTCAGGGTATCGATAAGAGCATCGTCCGACGCGGGGCGTTGTATCCATCTGAGCCCACCGTAGACCCAAGAGCGGTCCTGCGGTGGGCTTTTTTTGTGCCCTACCCGAACCCGCACCAACAAAACAACAACCCGATTTCAACCAGCCATGAAAGGGACACGAATGACAACGGCTCATGCAGAATCAAAGACCCCGGTGGCGCAAGCCGCGAGTCAAGCGATCACCGAATACTGTGATTCCCGAGGAGTATCGGTACAAATCGACCGCGACCGGTCAAGAATCCACGGCGTTAAAATCCTCGGCATCAAGAGCCGCAACGGTCGCAGCTATCGGCCGGAAGCGCTTCAGGCGGCCATCGATCTCTACGAAGGGGCACCCGTCAACGTCAATCATCCCAAGGGCCATCCCGGCTCACCACGCGACTACCAGGACCGCATCGGTCGCATTGAGAACGTCGCCTATCGCCATGGCGAAGGATTGTTCGGCGACTTCCGTTTCAATCCGAAGCATACGCTGGTCGAGCAGTTGCTATGGGACGCCGAACACGCGCCCCAGAACGTCGGCTTCTCTCACAATGTTCAAGCTCGTGTCGCCAAGCAGGACAAGACTCTGGCAGTCGAGGCAATTACCAAGGTCAGCAGTGTCGATTTGGTTGCCGATCCTGCAACAACCAGCGGCCTGTTTGAATCGGCGGGCCAATCGAACGAATCATCAAAATCACCATTACCACAATCACCGTCGGCCGATGTCTCGTCGTTAGCGCTAGGCGAAGCGACCATGGACGACTTGATCCTCATCCGGCCCGATCTCGTGAAAGCAATCACCGCCAAGCAGTCCGACGAACTGTGCCGCTTGCAAGAAGAGGTTGATCGTTTGCGAGCGACTGAAGCGATGCTGAATAAGCGCGCGGTCGTGCACTCCCTGCTTGAAGAGCACGGATTGCCTCTCCCTGACAGCAAGGACGCACTGGATCGCGCCATTACCAGCGAACATTTTGTCGAATCGCTGTTGACGGCACCGGATGAGGCAGCCATGCGAGCGATTGCCGAAGAACGAGCAGCGCTGGCGGAACACATCCACCGAGGAAACGAATTCGCAGCCGTACACGCGAGCGGGGCGATTTCGCGTGATCCCGCGGATGTCTACTCCGATAGCCAGTCGCTCGACACCGCCTCATTTGTCGAGGCAATCACCTAGCCCACGAAACCGATCCACGAATTCACGTACAGACTCACTCTGCACCATCAAGAACCACCACTTCACTACAAGGAGAAACAATCTATGGCCAACAAGTTGCGATGGCGATACGGCGACACCCACCCAGTCGTCCTGGCAGTCGACTCGACGACCACGATCGAGATCGGCGACCTTGTCTATCTCGATACGGACGACGCCAAACCGGCGGCTTCTCAGGCGGATCAATCGACGGAAGCCGCCAACCAGGAGTTGTTCCACGACAACTTCTCCGGCGTCGCTCTGCAAGCCTCGAGGTCGGGCGACACGTCCCCGATCCGGGTTGCCACCACCGGCGTTTTTGAATTCGATTGCCCCTCCAGCACCTTTGAAGTCGGCGACTTGATCGGCGTCGACGAGGCAGCCAGCGGCACGGAGCTGGAGAATCAACAGGTCGATTCCGTGGCCGGCGAGAACCTGGCGATTGGTCGCTGTGCCAAGCGAGTTTCCACCGCCAGCACCGCCGTACTCGTCGACATCACAGGCACCGTGTCCCACGGCGGACCTCAGGCGGCCGCTTAGTCGATCACGACACCGGCAGCCACCAACGATCCCATCTCAACCACGACGACATCGTTCATCTCGATTGGAGAACCAACAGTGAGCATTAAATATCGCGAGTTGCGACGACGCTACGAACTGGATGGACCGGCCAAAACGACCGCCCATCTCCAGGAAGCGTTTCGCGAAGGAGATTTGAAACCGGAAGACGTTAGCATTCGGGACTTGGCCGAATCGCTCATTCCCGACGGACACCAATGGGTTCGACAACTCGATCCCCGCAACAGCAGCGGCGTTAACCTGCTTGAAGCAGGCGACGGTGTCGATGTTACGGCATTCCTAAACGTGACCGGTCAGGTCATCTACTCCAAGATCATGGAGGCGTTCACTCAAGAGTCATTTGTGGCATCGAAGCTCGTCGACACAATTCCAACTCGACTGGACGGCGAGAAGATTCCTGGTATCACGCGAGTCGCCGATGACATTGAACCGGTCCACCCCGGCATGCCGTATCCCAATCTTGGCTTTGGCGAAGATTACATCGAAACGCCAGCGACGACCAAGCATGGCTTCATCGTGCCGGTCACGCGCGAGGCGATCTTCTTTGATCGCACCCACCTGATCCTACAGCGTGCCTCGGAAGTCGGCGAGGTGCTAGGCCTGAGCAAGGAAAAACGGCTGCTCGATCTGATCATCGGCACGACCAACAACTACAACGCCAATGGCACGTCGTATGATACCTACCAGACTTCGTCGCCATGGATCAATGAATTGGCGAGCAATGAATTGGTCGATTGGACGAATGTCGATGCCGCTGAGCAATTGTTCGCCGACATCCTGGACCCCCATACCGGCGAACCCGTCCTGATCCAGCCGAACTCCGTGCTGGTCATGCCGGCCTATCGATTGGCGGCCCATCGCGTGTTTAACGCCACGGACATCAACTACTCCGCCAGTGGTCAACCGACAACAACGAACGCCAGCAACCCGCTCGGTTCGTACAACGTCGAGGCCAGCCGCCTGGCGTACCGTCGAATCATCGCCTCCGGCGAAAGTGCGGCCGACGCCAAGAAATGGTGGTTCCTCGGCGACTTCCGACGGGCGTTCGCCTACATGGAAAACTGGCCGATCACGGTGACCCAAGCTCCGCAGAACAGCGAAGCCGATTTCACCAACGACATCGTGGTTCGCTTCAAAGCGAGCGAACGTGGTGCCGCCGCAGTCCTGAATCCGCGGTACGTCGTGAAGAACACCGGCTAACTTCGCACGCCGATCTCGTGCCCTTCCCCTTGTCGCCAGCTGCCACCGGTGCGCGCGAGTGAGGACGAAGGGTGCGGATCGGCAACGGCGATAGATCGCCGAACACATTCTTCAAGAAACAATGTGAGAGAACATCATGTCGACCATCGTCCATCGCCAGACGCTGCAAGTGCTTCATAGTGTCAACACGCCCGACTACTCCGCTGATGATTGGGTCATCGCTCCGGACCTTAGCGCCGTCGCGAACGTGCCGGCAGAGTACTGGAAGCTATCTGGCGACGACATCGTGGAAATGTCCACGGCAGAAAAAACGGCCGTCGACGGAGAGCTTCTGCAAACGGCACGAGATTCGAGAAAAGAGGCCTTGGAACACGAATTTGAACAGCAGATACGCACCCGTTACCCGAGCCATCAGCGGGAGGCGCTACTGTCGATTCTAACCGCGGCCATCGCCGTCTCACGCGTGAACCAGGCGGCCTACGTCCGCCAACTACAGACCTGGATCGAGGACGGCATTCGCACTCATTTGCACCCTGGACAGGACGCGGTGGATGCCGCACCTGACCTAGCCAGCGTCGCGGCAGTCGACCTTGAACTGGACGACTGGCTTGCGGCCGATCCACTAATCACGGTGCGTCAGGCGCTCTCGATCGAAGATTAGACCTCACTCATCGCAAGAGCGGCGACGACCCCGCAACCCGACGCACAGTAACTCCGCAAACAAAAACCTACGCCCCGACGAACGAGAATCAACACCATGGCCACAGACGATCATGTCCTACAGTTTGGCGCCGCCATGGCGTCAGTAACGAGCGGAGCCGGACGCCGATTCATCGAATCGGCCCATACTCCGGCGATGCGGATACCGCTCTGGCTGTTTGACGATGCGACGACCGAGTACATCGACGTTCCGGTGTTTCTTTCCCGTCGCTACACCGGCGACGACATCTCAATCACGCTCCCCATCTCCGCCCGCTCAACTACGTCGCCCGACGCGTTTCGTTTCGAGGCCGCGATCTTACGGCTGGAAGCGGATGCCGTCGACTTCGACGCAGCCAGCGGAACACTCAGTTTCCAGGGAGTGACCGTCACCGCGCCCTCGGTCATCGGCGAGATCGTTTATCCCGAAATCACCTTCACGTCGAGCCAAGTCGACGGCCTTCTGGCGGGTGAAGCCGGCGTATTGCGAATACGTCGCGACCCGACGCATGCCGAAGACACCGGCTCCGGTTCTGGCGATGCCGAACTCTGGGAACCTTTGATCAGCTCCCACGAATCATAAGACACCACAAGACCTAAGGCACGACGAACGCAGTCGATTTCCACGACGGACACCATCACTCCACAACCACGAGCCTCACACAACCCGACGACGACATGGCCCGAGACTTCATCAAGAGCTTAAACGACTACATGCTGCTGGGATCGAATGCGGTCGGCCCTTTGGTCGACGGCGCGTCGGTCATCTCTTTGCACGCCTGGGTTCTGGCCGACTCCCTCTCACCGACGCCGCCTATCGAAGGCCCCAAGAACGTCATCTTCTCGTCCTTCGCAGGCGCGGCCGGTCAAAACGGCTTTGCATGGATCTTCGTCAACGACAGCAATGAGCTCACCTGCGTGTCATCGCCACCAGGCGGGGCAACGTACGTCATTACATCCGCAAGTTCGCTTAGCACGGGGCAACTTTACTCGGTTGGTGCTGTCATCGATTTTGCGGGCAACTCATTACGCCTCTACATCGACGGAAATCTCGACGCGTCGGCGAATATTCCCATAACTGTGTCGTCGTACAACCATGTCGCGCCACCTGCCAGTGTCTACGACAGCATTGGCACCCACGGCACACCCGCGTACACGACCACGCCGTGGGACGGCATGCTCTCCGAGATCTCTGTCTACGACACCGATATTGGTGACGAAGGGTTCGACGCCCTGGCCGGCGGCATCGACCCGCTTACGATGACTCCGCTACCGATCTTCTATCTCGACCTGGGCCGCTTTGATCTGCGATGCCCAATCTCCGGAGTCGAGGCTCAAATCACAGGCACGCTCGGTCAGCGAGATCATCCGCCCATGATCTACTCACCGCGGCGCCTCGGCTCGACCACCGAACACATCGATCCGATCGGCGGCCCGCATCGTGTCGACTCCTGCGAGATCGTTCGCTCGGGCGCGGAATCCGGTAACAGCTTTGTATCCGGACGCACACGAGGGCAGACGACAATCAGCGGCGCCGCGGCCGGCGACATCCCGTAGCGCACGACACTCACCTCAAAATCATCGAACCAAACCTGCAAAGGACGACAGACACATGTCAGGAGCGACCGACATTCAAGGCGTCGTATTCAAGAACGGCACAGCCACTCTCTTGGCTCGTATCGTCGGCGCCGACGCCACCGAAATCAATCAGGCGAACATCAGCTCGATTCGTTATTCCATCTACCAACTCGACGAATCGGATCCCGATGCAGCCACGGCGGTGTCCGGACACGATGATGAATCACTATCGACGAGCGCCGTCGTCTTCAATTCATTACAGCTCGATCCACTCTGGACCGTCGACGCTACCGGCTACAACTTCCGCCATGAAATCGATGTCAGTACCAATCCCGCCTTCGCAGTGGCAGGGCCGTACTATCGTGTCCGTTACGAACTAACACCAACCTCAGGCCAAGTGATCGTGGTCCGCTTCAAGCTCCGCGTGATCTAAAGGAGGACAACCAATCATGCCAACCGACACGGAACGAATTGAAACGATCAAGGCCAGTACCCTGCAACAAATTGCGGACCTGCGTGCCAACCCAAAACCGAGCTACCGTATCGACGGACAAGACATCTCCTGGGAAAGCTACGTCACTTCCCTCCAGGCGACGGTCGATTGGTGCGACAAGAAGCTCGCCACGTATGACTCCTTTGAAATTCGCACACAGGCGGTAACGTAAT
The DNA here is from genome assembly GCA_964385715.1 of uncultured Planctomycetaceae bacterium. Taxonomy (GTDB): domain Bacteria; phylum Planctomycetota; class Planctomycetia; order Pirellulales; family UBA7805; genus MB-PLM-2. Next base: position 9,652 of record CAYLRE010000054.1, on the reverse strand, counting down.
GCCTTCAACCTTCGATCCAATCAACGACTTTGCAGAAGTCGCGGACAGTTTGGAGCCGGTAACGCTCCGCCGGCGCGCGAGCGGCGAGGAGATATCGGTCACCGCCGCACTGCGACGGGGAATGGTGCTGAATGAAGCGGCGGCAAGCGACGGAAAATATCTCGCCACCGATGTGCGCTGGCATCTTCCTATCAGCGCGTTGTCGACGCAACCGGCACCGGGAGATCAGATCATTGATGCCGCAGGCAATGATTACACGATTCTCTCAGTCCAAGAGCAAACCACACGTTCTCGGTGGCTGGCAACCAGCCGTGACCTCGCAATTGCCTTCGCGCTCTGCGAACGAATCGATGTTCAGAAGGCGACCGTAACACAGGGGGCCATGGGCGAAGAAACCATCGCTTGGCACGACCATCTGCCAGGCATCCGCGCTCGCATTCAGCCGCTGACGACACAGGTCCACTCCGGCGAAGATCGACGCACCTCCCGTACAACACACGTGGTCTACGTCACCGAACCACTCGCCATCGACGCCCAACATCGGATCGTCGCTGCCGACGGCCGCGTCTTTCGGATTGTCGACTACCGCCAGCAAGAGCAACTTGGCGACCTCGCCGAGATCCACGTCTTTCTAGACATCGAGATAAACAACTAGGACTTTTCCTATGCCAAGCATTGAAACCGGAATCCGCGATCGTTGGGCCGCCGACACGGTCCTGCCGACGCTGCTCCCCGTCGATCGTGTATTCACGAATCAGGCCGCATCCGATCCACAACTTCCGTACGCCGTATTACGTCGCCTAAAGACCACGCCAACACTACGCACCAGTAGCCGCGCGGCTATCGACACCACACAGATCGAAATCAACGTGTGGACAACCGACCTCGCCGCAGGCATGACACTTGCCGAGAGATTCGCTGATCGTTTTGAGCTCGCCTCCTTCGATTTGACCGAAGGACGTGTGCTCAACATGCGGCTCGACGACTTCCACCATCAGCGAGCGGATCACGAACTCTGGAAACTGACACTGAACTACCTGATTACAACCGAACAGACGCTTCAGGAGACAACGTAACATGGCCGAATCCCTCGCTCTCGATGTTGGCGCATCGCTCGATTGGGTATTTGAAGAAACCCTCGATCTAACGACGATCTCGGACGCCTCTAAGTTGCAATTCAGCGGTAACTTCACCAACGGAACTGGGGAAGACCAGGCCGACCGCCTGTGGCATGACCAGCGCACGCTAACGACGGCAACTTCCGAGGACCTTGACCTGACCGCCCTAACGACGACCATGTTCGCCAACAACGTCTCGGTATCTCTGGCCACGGTTCGGGCACTCTTCGTCATCAACACCGCGACCGCGGCCGGCGAAGATCTCCTGATAGGCGGGGCCGGCGCGGCGGGTGATGCATGGGCCAGCCCCATGAACGGCGACCAAGACGCCCAGCTGGTCGTGCCAGCCGGCTCCATGCTGATGCTCGTCAACAAAAAGGACGACTGGCCGGTTACCGACGGGTCGGCCGACCAACTGCGGATCGCCAACAACGGGGCAGGCGACATCACCTACAAGATCGTGATCGTCGGCACATCGTCCTAAGCATTCCCAGCGAGGCACCCCCTATGACATTGATCAGCGGCAAAGACGGCCAAGTCCTTTCGGACGACGCGCCGTTGGCCGACATTACTAAATGGACCTTCAAGACGGCCGCTCGGAACGTGAATTACGCCAGCAGCGTCACCGGCGGCTATCGTCGTCAACTGCCTGGTGCCAAAGAGGGCCGCGGCCACTTCCAGTTCCTGCTCAACACCGCCGACGCGATCAACGGCCAACTGAGTGAAGGGGATGTGGTCGTGCTCAAACTGCACATCGACGACGTCAACTTTTACACGGTTCCGGCAATCGTCGACTCGATCGAACTCGACGTCAACGTTGCTGAAGGATCACCGATCAGCGGCGCGGCCGACTTCTCCAGCGACGGCGCCTGGACCGCTCCCAGTTATGCCTGAACAGTTAGGCCAAACATCGCGCCAGCACTGACCACGGCGTTCAACCTCACCAACCAAGAAGAATCACGCCAATGTCCATCCCATTTGAAGAACTTGAGGGCTCGCCCCGGCTACAAATCGATGCCCTGGGCACGAAAGCGACTCGCGAATTTCGCGTTGCCTGGAGCGATTGGCAGGCATTCTCACGTCAGTTACTAGGAAGCTACCGTCGCGCCGGCTGCGCGTTTCGCTTCGAGTCGCCGATGTACTTTCCGGACATGCCCGACGTTGTAGTAACGGATCTCTCGGTCGAACCATTCGATGGCGGCAATCCCGAAGGCAACGAAATCCGCTCGATCAAATCGGGCACGAACGCCTACCCGGCAGCCGGCGCCAAAGTGACCGCCACCTACGAATCGATTGCCAGCGCTAGCTCTCGCTCCGATCTACCATCAGTACCTGACGGAACATTTCTAACCTATCGCGCCGAATTGGGGGCTGATTTCCTGTCGGTGCCGGGACGCGTATGGAAGTGGGATGCCCCGCCGGACAATCCCAAGCTGCCACCCGACATCAATCCTGGAATCCTCATCCCGACGGACTCGTATCGCATCACATGGCACCGCGTCGCGTCGCCCAACTGGACCGCCATTCGTAATCTCCGCGGCAAGATAAACGACGGCATGTTCATGGGCGGAGCCTCCGGAACCGTGCTGTTCTTGGGTGCCAAGATTACTCGGCAGTTTCAATTTGTCGGAGACGATGGCTTCTGGCAGGTCGAGTACTCATTCGCCGAGAAATCGGTCGACCTGGTCGGCGGAGGCAAAGCTGGCTGGAACTTCTTCTATAAGGAAGAAGCGGTCGGCGGCGAGAATTGGGTTGAGATCCAAGACGCCGGTGGAAACAAACCCTATAAGTCGGGCGACCTGTCTTCCCTCTTCTCCTTCGGAACCTGCTAAGGCCAAGCACCGTCATGTCCGACCAATCCAAGAACGACCGAAGCGCAGGCATGGAACAAGACCAAGGCATAAGCACCTCGGTCGCACTCACGTCGGCGTCGCCACTGGAGATCCGCCACCTCCAAGGTGGATCGCATATTAACCTGGCGCGAATGCCAGTGCTCACCTACGCGGAGCTGGACGAGGACCTGGCCGCTCGCGATGAGGACAAAGAGGCGACCGATCTGGATCGCGATCCCAACGACCCGATCGATCCCTGGCACACCGACACCCGCAAAGTCCCTAACCTTACCGATCCCCAAGATGGCACCTACCTAGAAGGAGAACGCCATGTCTGCTTCTTTCACGAGCACATCGGAAAATTCATTCCCTTGCCCGGCGTGCACTGGCACTTCGGCAAGGCCGACCAGGACATCGGAATCGGCGGTTCTGGAAAAGTATTAATCTGGAAGGTCGGCGACAGCGACGATCACGAGGCATCCGAGCAAAAGGTGACCGCGCACGACTGGTACGGCCTGGGCGCCAAACGTGGTGCGTCCATCCTGGTTTATCAGCATCTTCAATCTCGCCGCTGGTACTTCATCAGCTTTCCCGCCCATGGAGCACTGGTCGACGCCTGCTTCTCAATCGAAGCGAGGTTGAGCGATGCCACCATTGGTGCCGGATTTGGTACCACCGCTACACCAATCCCGTACGATGAAGCAGACATCGATGTCGGCGCAGGATTTATCCTCAGTACGGCAGGTCCAACCCAAGGTGAGATTACCGTCATTGCCGGCGGACTAGTCGAACTCTACCATCAAGACGCCGGGTCGGTCTCCGGCACCATGGTCGGCGAGAACATCTCCCAGTGGTGGATCGAGCACAAGCGGGCCGGGCGTGCGTTCGCGGCCATTGAAGACACCAAGACCCTCCTCCACCACCCGAATATTGGAAACGGCCAGGAAACAAAATTCCTAAAGAAACAGTTCGTCGCTGCCTATGGTGATGTGTTTCGAGTTCAGGCCAAGCGTATCGTAGGATCCGATACCCTACAGGCAGATTCACTCTCGGGCGGCGGTCCGACGAGCTATCTCGGAATTCACTTTCTATGTCCCGCCGACACGACTGACTACGAACCGGAACTTACCAACACGACAGGTGGCGACCAGTATCCCAAGATGGTCGGTTATTTCGGCCTGGAGGAAACGAGTGGCGCCCGCGGCAATGAGTCGGGAGCGGCACTTGATCTGAACGACGTAGGAACGACTGCGACCGGTAGCGCAAGCGGCTTCGTCAACAACGCCGTCCAATTCGATGACAATGGCAACGAACTTGAGGCAAACTACAGCGGCGTCACCGATTTACGCCCTGCTTCGGAACGATTCAACATTGCCTTTTGGATTTACGTGGAGGATCTGAGCAACGGCAATCCCAGCGCCTACCATCAGATCGTCGGACTCGATGGCATAACTGGCTGGCAAGTCCATCTCGACAAGACACAGGGAATACGCTGGCAGGTAACCGGCCCCGGTTTCACGACGACCGCAACGTCCTACGTCTCTCTCGACCTCAATAAATGGTACTTCTTTGTCGGTCGCGTCGACGGACCCAATCAGCAGATCAGCATGCGCGTTCGCGCTGCCGACGGAAGCTTGAATGAAACCCACACGGCAACGGGCCCAGCGAGCTACGATTGGGCGACGCCGCCTGGCAACTACAGTCTGTCCATACGTAATTCAAACGGCGCCCTGAATGTCGAATACCGTATCGATGAACTCGGCATCTGGAGCGATCAAGTATTGACGATCGGACAGGAGAACTATCTATTCGGTGCCGGCCGTGGTCGCGAGCTCCTGTAGAAGTATGCGGCGGACGCTTCGTATTGGTCATGCCGTCGTTGCAACCACGCTTTGCCACGGTCACACCTCGCCTTCGCCGACGATCACGTCCGGCGTTACGGCAATCCTCTGATAGAGCAGTTGCACCACCGAGTCGAGAAATGATGCTTCTCCACTTTCAAGAATCAGAGCGACCTTCCGATGCACCGCACGATTGCGATTCATCGTTTCGACCATCTGTCCAACGGCGTCTGCAGCCATCGAACCGCCGGTCCCAAAACGGCTATAGAGCTCGTCAAAGTCGGCTTCGGCCCAATCTCGAAACCATTCTGGATGTTCGCTAATCGCCTGTTCAACATGTGGATTGGTCTCCCGATCGAATAGACGGTGAGCCAACAGTGACGGATCCTGAAAAAACTCGTCCGCCGGCACGCCCAAACCAGTTGCCAGCTGATGAAGCGTCCGCGAATGCGGCGTCGAGTTGCCAGCAAGAATACTCTTCACGGTCCGCTGGTCCAAACCGCTGCGTTCAATCACCTCCTCTAAGGTGAGGCCATCACGCGCCATCAAACGACGCAAGTTCTCGCCAAACCGAACCATCCTCTCACTCCCATCACGTACGTCGTGAGACGTCTTGGTGAGCACCGTGATCGAGACTACCTATCGGTCAAAGATTCGTTTGTACACTATACTGACTAAATGTCAACCCTCGCAAACAAGAAGCGACTCGATCGCCGCCGACCAAGTGACCCAAGCACGACGGCACGCCAAGAGCGAATCCGCAAACACGCGACAGCAAGAAAAGGTGAGAGTTGGGAGCGAAACAGCTGACTTAATTGCCGCCTTCCCAGAGATTCGACCAATCGCCCCAACGTTCCAGGTAAAGACCGTAAGCCTTCACTTCGTCGGCACGCTTCGTGAGCCAGGTCTTCGTCTCAGCGATGATCCCTTGCTCTTCATCGAGATCCAACTCGCCAACAAGCACCCGCGTTCTCAAGAATACGAAATAGGTATCTAAGACATCGCACAGACAGTAGTCGTTGATCTCCTGCATCCGACCTTCGTCGAACATGTCCTGGACCATGTCACCCTGGACATCCATCTTCCCCGGCTTGCCGATTAGATTGGCCGCCAGATTCAGCCCGCCAGTAAATCGCGACGCCCCAAAGTTCGTCATCAACTCCTGAAGGTCGATGTGCGCTCCCATGTTGAAGCGGTTGCGAGGTTGATCGAAACTACGCGCATTCAGTGCATACCACTGTGGCAAACTCAGCCCGTAACGAAAAGCGGCCAGTTCCAAGAGCGGAATATCGAACGTACGACCGTTGAATGTCACGAAGGTTGGCTGCCCATAGTCACGCCAACCTCGCCAGAACTTCTCCACGATCACGTGCGGCCGGGCGGCTTCATCATCGAGGGCAACCAAATCGATCAACCGATAGTCGGCTGCAATCTTGGCGACAGCGATCGAAATCGGCAGTTGATAGGTATAGGGAATAAAATCGGAGTCGTACTTCTCCATCAACTCCGCCCGATAGCGCCCCACGGCATCTGCCGGGGACAAACCCTCCTTAGGGTAGCGGAGCTTCGCAATCAGCTCTCCGTCCGCTATGCTTTCCACATCGAAAACGAGATACGCAACCCTGCTCGACGCCATCGGTTCACCACTCTTGTTTCGCCAGACTACAAATGACACGCGTCTCGACAGAAAACTCGAGAACGCCAACCATCAGCGGCAACCCTGCCGCATCACACAGCGTAACAAATCAAGCACGACTGGCGAACCGGACACAAATGGCGCACCAGACGCGAACGAAAGAAAGACCATGAATCAAGAACGTTTGTTGGAACGATTCCTCCGCTATGTGCAGGTAGACACCACCGCTCGCGAAGAAGTCGACGAGTACCCCAGCTCAGCCGGCCAATTCGAGCTCGGCAAATTGGTGGCCGCTGAACTCCGCGACGCGGGGGCGGAAGACGTCCAGCAAAGCGAACATGGAATCGTGACTGCCACCGTTCCCGCAACCGGCTCGAAGGATTCGCCCATCGTCGCACTCTGCGCCCACTTTGACACCTCTCCGGAAACCACCGGACAAAACGTCAAGCCTCAAGTCATCCGCGATTACCAAGGTGGCGACATCGAACTGTCCGGAGCTGACGACGCCTTCATTCGCGAAAGCGAAAACCCGGAACTCGCCGACCTGCACGGTGCCACGCTGATCACGACAGACGGTACTACACTGCTCGGCGGCGACGACAAGGCAGGCATGGCCATCATCGTGGAGACCGTGGCTCACCTAATTGAAAACCCCGAGCTGAAGCACGGGCCGGTACGTGTTTGCTTAACTTGCGACGAGGAGGTTGGACGCGGCACGGACTATATCGACCTCGCACAACTCGGCGCCGATGTCTGTTACACCCTCGACGGCCAAGGCAAGGGAGAGCTCGATGTCGAGACCTTCTCCGCCGATCTGGCCACTGTGACGATTCACGGGGTCAACATTCACCCGGCGATTGCCAAGGACAAGATGGTCAACGCCGTACGAATTGTTGGCGACTACCTCAGCCGAATGCCTGGCGAAGGCTGCTCGCCTGAGACAACCTGCGACCGCGTCGGATTCATGCATCCCTACACGATCGAGGGTGGCGTCGGTGAGGTCACGCTACGCATCCTGCTACGAGACTTCGACACGGCGAAACTGACCGAGTACGCCGACACGCTGCTCTCCATTGCGACTGAAGTCGAGGGTGATCATTCCGGATCCAAAGTCGATGTGCAAGTGCGTGAGCAATACCGCAACATGGCTGACGGCCTCACCAAAGAACCACGCGTCGTCGCCTTGGCCGAACAGGCGTACAAGCAACTAGGCGTCACTCCCAACCTGACGATCGTTCGCGGCGGTACCGACGGTTCCAAGCTGACCGAAATGGGGCTGCCAACGCCAAATCTATCGAGCGGACAGCACGCGATTCATTCACCACTAGAATGGGCCTGTCTCGACGAGATGGACTTCGCCGGCCGGCACCTGATCGAACTCTTGAAACTCTGGGCCGAAGAATCGAAGAACTAGAATGTCACTTCGGTGTTGTCGACCCCAAGCTGGGTATTGGGGAAAATCGCTCGCGCCGCGTCGAGCCCGACGGGATCGTCCTCCTTTGCAGCAGGATTCATATGAACGAGAACCAACTGCCCTACCTCGGCATCGCGTGCGAGCGTGGCAACGGCACTCGTACAACTGTGCCCCGTCAACTCCGCTAGCTCTTCGTAGCCATCAGGGAAGTAGCACTCGTGCACCAACAGATCGACGCCGCGGACCTTCTCGATGTAATCGGAATCGACAGCGGCCGTCGTGTCGGTCACGTACGCCATCGAGTGCTCCGGCCAATCGAGACGATAGCCGCGCGACCCGCCGGGATGCGTCAGTGGGAAATGAGTTAATCGCCCACCGCCGGCGAGTTCGACCTCTTCCGTCAATGGCACCATGTCGAAATCCGGCTTGACCGGGAAGATTGCCTCCGCAAAGAGATGCTCTTTGACAGCCTGCAACTTGTCAGGCATTCCGTGAACCGCGACCCGCTGCATCGTCTGACCGTGCAGCACACCCAGCAAATGCGTCAGTCCGACCACGTGATCCAAATGGGCGTGCGACAGATAAATGTCGAGCGTATCGGTGGCAACGTGATCGCCGATGCGGAACATGGCCGTACCGGCGTCGAGCACGATGCCTTGCTCCGGCAGCATCAGACACGCCGTCTGCCGGTCCTCACTGGGGTGATAACCGGTGGTGCCAAGCATTAGGAGCCGCATCATCCACTCACATCGCTAGAGTTTCTACTTCCAAGTTCACTGACCGGTGACTCGATTGTCCTCTCGGCGTCGGTCTCGTGTCGGCCACGTGCACCTGCATTCTAACGTACTCGGCCGAGAAGCGACAAAGCCAAACTGAGTCCACCGGCAACCACACCACACCAGAGCAAACGGTCGACGCGAACTTCTCACGACTGTAGAATCAGCGAACGTGCCGAAAACTGCCGGCCTGCGTGCCCTCTCCGAAAACAAGAAGCTGACATGGAATTCCCGAAACTCTTCCGACTCCGACAACAATTTCGCGGACCACGAATCGACGACGTGGCCGCCACCGTGCGGGACGAAATGTCACGGCTCGCCCTCGACGCCAAGATCTCGCCGGGGCAAAGTGTTGCAATTACCGCCGGCAGCCGCGGCATTAGCAATATCGATGTCATCATCCGCGCGGTCGTTCAGCACTTCCAGAAAATCGGTGCCGAGCCATTTCTCGTACCGGCAATGGGCAGTCACGGTGGAGGCACGGTCGAAGGCCAGGTGGGTGTTCTCAAGACGCTCGGCATCACCGAAGAAACGATGGGCTGCCCAATCCGCGCCAGCATGGAAACCGTCGTCGTCTGCCACGCACCGGAGGGATTCCCGATCTATTGCGACCGCCACGCCTTTGAAGCGGATCACCTGTTCGTCTGCAATCGAGTCAAACCGCACACGATGTTCACCGGCAACATCCAAAGCGGTCTGTTCAAAATGATGTTCACCGGCCTAGGCAAACACGACGGCGCTCGCACCTATCACCAGGCGGCCGTCAATTATCCCTTCCCACAAATCGTGCGTGGCATCGGCGCCGCGGTTATTGAGAAGTGCTCCGTGGTGGCAGGCCTGATGATTGTCGAGAATGGCAAGAACGAGACCGCCAAGATCCTCTCCGCGGAACCGCAAGAATTTGAGGATCGCGAATCGGAGATGCTCGACCTGGCCGCCGATTGGATGTGCAAGTTGCCCTTCGAGGACGCCGACATTCTCGTACTCGACGAGATTGGTAAGACGATCAGCGGCACCGGCATGGACACCAACGTG
>CAYLRE010000053.1:0-20856 GCA_964385715.1 uncultured Planctomycetaceae bacterium | reverse complement strand
TTCTGCAAGAACTCCGAGACGCGATCGGCCAGGTAGATCATCATGAAGCCACTGATCACGACCGCCGTGGCCATGATCCAAAAGTTACTCGTCAGTGCCATGGCGCTGAGAATCGAATCGAAGGAGAACACCAGGTTCATTGCCACAATCCAAGCCACGACCGCGGTGACCGACTTCGGCTCGCGCGGTTCATGTTCCTCCAAATGCTCAATCGCCAGCATGTGAAAGATTTCCTTAACGGCCGTGTAGAGAATGAAGACCCCACCTACTAAGAGCGTGATGCTATGAAAATCAAACTCCGCTTCAATGACACCTTCCCACTTGATGGAGAACAGCACCATGGTCAGTTTGCTAATCAGAGCGAGCAGCGCCAGCAGCAACACAATACGCAGCGCGATCGCCAGACCGATACCGAGCCGGCGAACCTTGGCCTGACTCTCTTCCGGGGCTCGCCGCGATTCGATGGAGATATAGAGCAGGTTGTCAAAGCCAAGCACGGCCTGCAATAGAATTAGCATGCCAAGCGTGAACAGGCTGTCGAGGCTCAACAGGCCTTCGGTCGTAAACATATTTTCCATCGATATCGTTCCTTCAAATCACAAATCGCCGTCTGGTGCGGCGAGTGTTAAGACGCAGTAGAAAGGCGTAATTCTGAACAAGAACCCCTCATTCGCCCCACAGCGTAATCAGTCGCCGCCAAGGGGACCAGAGCGATTCTCGGAGGAGGAAAATCCGGCCACGTCACGGTGCAAGATGTGCTAGAATCAGCCGGCAACATGCACCTGTCACCGTCTGGAGATGCCCCGCTATGCCTGCTGCCCTGCTGTTTCGACAATGTCGAAGACAAGTTCTTGCTCTCTTCTTGAGCCTGCTGTTCGTAGCGATCGCATCGTCGGCCACCGCCGACGATGACGCAACCACAGACGGCGCCGCCAGCGGCAACACGACCACCATCCGAGCGGCCGCCGCTGAAGTGAACATCACCCCGACCGAGCCGGTTTACATCGTCGGTCCGACCGGTATGAGCACTGGCGTGGCCGATGAACTCTTTGCCCGCGTGCTGGTGATCGACGACGGAAATGCCCCGCTGGCGATCGTCACCTGCGATCTGGTCGGTACCGGAATTCCCTATGCCGATGCCCTGCGCAAGTCGATCGAAGAGGTGGCGGGGATTCCGGCCGATCGCGTGATGTTCAACTGCAGCCACACACACAATGGCCCCGGCGCGAGTTTGCCAGCGGACGACAGCGATAAGTCGTACGGTCGCGACGTGCTGAAGAAGATTACGGCGATCACGGCAGAAGCGATGAAGAATCTGGAACCGGCCGTGATTCGTGTCGGCCGCGAACCGTGTCAGATTGGTTTCAATCGCCGTTTGCCGACGTCCGATCGCGTGACCATGACCGTCAACCCCAACGGCCCGGTGGTCCCCTGGGTCGATGTGCTCGCGGTCTACGGCGAGAACAACAAGCGGATCGGCATTCTGTTTTCCTACGCCGCCCACCCGGTGGTCATTCACAGCGCCAGTACACTGATCAGCGGCGACTACTCCGGCTACGCCGCCACGCACTTGGGGCGAATGCTCCAAGCCAGTCCCCGCAAGGGTGGCGTGATGATGTTCGCCCAAGGTTGTGGTGGCAACATCAACGCCTTTCCGCTCAAAGGGGGTGTCGACGCTGCCAATCGAGTTGGCCTGGTTCTGGCCCAAGCGGTCACGCGCGTGCAACTGCAGGATGTCACGCCGGCCCCGATTGTCAACGCCTCGGTCGAGCGAGCGTTGCCGTTTCAGGATCCGCTGCCACTCAAGGAAGCAGAAGAACTGCTCGCCACGCGACCGGGCGATCTACGCTTCCAGCGGCTTCACAAACTAGCCAAAGACGGTCCCTCGCCTGACATGCCGTTTCCGCTCAGCGGATTTGCGATCGGCGACGAAGTTTGCATCATCGCGCTGCCGCACGAGATGTTTTGCGACTATCAGCTGTGGGCCGACAAGCACTCGCCCTACAAACAGACGTTTGTGTTCGGCTACACCAACGGCGTGCATGGTTACGTGGCGGCTAAGAAGGACTTGAAAATGGGGCTGCTTCGCGCCGGCTACGGTGCGGAGGCAACGCCCAGCCGCATGCCATTGAAGCTTGAAAGCGAAGCGATCGTCCGCGACGGCATCTCGGAATTGTGGAAGAAACTCGATTCAGCCAAGGACGGAAGTGATACGAATGAATAACAAAACGAGCTCGACGAGTGGCTCCTGCCGGGTGCTACTGGCAACTGGTCCGCTAGTACCACTTCTTCTGCTGCTCTCCCTGTTTCTGCCGACCGCGGTATACGGAGAAGAGGCTGCCGACGAACTCACATACCGGGCAGGGGCAGCCAGTATCGACGTCACCCCACCGGCGATCGGTACCTCGCTCGCACTCCGACCGGCACGTAGCACCGGCGTGGCGGAACCGCTTTTTGCCCGCGCCCTCGTGCTCGAAGGCGATTCTCCCGCCAGCGGTTCTCAGGACAACAATTCCGCCAAAGGCAAAAAAGTACGCGTGGCCATCATCACGAACGACTTTTGTGGTTTCGATCTGCCGTTCAACGACCGCTTGCTTAAGGCGATTAGCGCCGCGACGGGAATTCCACCTTCGCACATCATGATCAACTGCAGCCACAACCACAGCGCGCCGTTCATAGGGGATTGGGCACCCCCGGCCGACGTCGGCCCGCAGCCGTGGCACGACGAGTTGGTCGAGAAGTTCGTCACGGTCACCAAGCAGGCGGCCGACAGCCTGCGCCCGGCCCGACTGCGAATTCATCGCGAACCGACGCAGCTCGGCATGAACCGCCGACTCAAGCACAACGGCGACGTGATTATGAGCACGAACCCCCACGGCAGCAACTTGCCATGGACCGACGTGCTTTCGGTCGAAGTCCCCAAGGTCGAACGAGTGGCCGTGCTGTTCACGTACGGAGCGCACCCGGTGATCGTACAACGGGCCTCCACATTGATCGGCGGCGACTACCCTGGCTATACGATCAAGCGACTGGAGGCGATGGCCAAGGCGGGCGGCACCGGCGGCGTATTCATGTTCGGACAAGGAGCGAGTGGGGACATCAACGCTTTCCCGCTCGCCGGCGGCATGCAGGCGGCCGACATCGCCGGTCGTGATCTGTCTTACGCCGTGCTGCGAGCGATTCGCGCCCCAGGTCACGTCCTCAAAAGCAACGACCTTCGCGTAGCCGCTACCGAGGTGCAACTTCCGCTGCAAGATCCACCGCCGGTCGATCAGATCAAGAGCCGCATCGCTTACACCAAAGATGAAAAACGCAAACGCTGGCTCGAAGGTCTATTGGCCATGGCAGAGAACCCCGACAAAGAATCTCCGGCCAAGTCGCTCCGCTATCCGATCAGTGCGTTCGCCTTTGGCAATGAGCTTTGCATCGTCGCCTTGCCGCACGAGACCTTTTCGTACTACACGCACTTCACAGAAACCGTGTCTCCATTTGCCAATAACTTGGTGCTCGGCTACACCAACGGCGTCAATGGTTACGTCGCCACGAAGCGTGACTACTTGCTCGGCGCCGCCGGCGGTTACGAGGCCTCGCCACTCGGGTCGGCTATCAACTACACCACCCGCCTGGCCCCAAACCCAGAGAGCCAGGCGATCATCGAACAGGGCATCCGTACGGTTCTTGACCAGGTAGACGGGCAGAAGAAGTAGATCGACGTGAACACAGCGAGAAGTCGCTTGCTAAATATTGCAATGGACCGATTTCCCGACAAACTTCAGTTAGGGGACAGACCATGAACGAGGACCTTGAACATCTGAAGTTGCTTTCCATTTTTCATTACATCATCGGCGGACTTGGTGCCCTCTTCTCTCTGATCCCCAGTATTCATGTGGGGCTTGGAGTGTTGATGCTGGTCAAAGGCGAAGAGCTGCTTCCGGACGCGTTCGAAGGCGCCCCCGAGGAATTCCCGGTCTCGTCCCTTGAACCGATCCCCGAAACCGTTGGTTGGATCTTTGTCATCGTCGGCAGCGTGCTGATTCTTCTTGGTTTGACACTCTCCGTTTGTATCATCCTGGCAGGGAGAAATCTGGCAACGCATCGTGGTCATACGTTCTGCCTGGTGGTCGCCGGATTCCAATGCCTATGGGTGCCATTCGGTACAATACTTGGGGTGTTTACACTTGTGGTTCTCTCACGATCGAGTGTCCGCGTGTTATTTGGCGTCGACCCTCCCCCAGCCAACTCAACCGTGACGGCCACGCCAGCGACCTATTCGGACCCCTCGGACAATCTACCCAGAACGCAGGTCTAACATTGCCCCTTAGCGACGTTTGGCGGTTCATCCTCCTTAGTCAATCTACGAGCCGTTATTGGAACACCCTGCGACAATCGCTACGATAATGACACTCTCGCGATGACGCCTTTCGCCTCTTTCGCGGGAAAATACGAATCACCAAGACCAACAGCTCGTCGCGACCCGTTCCTCCGCCGCAGGACCATTCATGCCGGCACGCAAGACCCTCGATCAATTTGAACTCGGCAAGATCCTCGGCACCGGGACGGTAGGCACGGTCTATCAAGCCCACGAACGAGAAAAGGACCGCGAAGTGGCGGTCAAGATTCTCTTGCCCGAGGTCTCGCAAAATCAGAACATCGTTTCGCGATTCGAACGCGAGATGTTGATCCTGGCCAAGCTGAGCCACCCCAACATCATTCGCTACTACGGTGGCGGACGAGGCGAGTCCGATGATCGCGCGGGGGCTAGCTTGTTCTACGCCATGGAACTGGTCGAAGGGGGATCGCTCAAGCAGGTGCTGGTCGACTCACCGAAGCTTCCCTGGCAACAGGCGGTTCGCTACGGCATCAAGATTTGCTCCGCGCTACAACATGCCCACAACCACGGCATCGTGCACCGCGACCTCAAGCCAGGCAACTTGTACCTCACTTACGACGGCGAGTTGAAGCTCGGCGACTTCGGCATCGCGCTCGACACGGGCGAAACCGGCATCACTGCTACGGGCATGATCGTCGGCACGTATCTCTACATGGCGCCGGAACAGATTCAAGGTGACACCGATCGCATCGGCAGCCAAACCGACATCTACGCCTTGGGTTGTATCCTTTACCAAATGCTGGCCGGGCATCCGCCGTTTCAAGGTGCGACGTTCGCGCAGATTTTCGACCAGCACCTAAACAGCGAACACACCCCGCTGGCGGAAATCGATCCGTCATTGCCGCCGAGCCTGTGCGAGATCGTCGACGCCTGTCTGGCCAAAGACTCGTACAATCGCCCGGTCAATGCCCGCCAGGTGCAAGGTGTGCTAAGCGAACTCAACATCAACTGGGACAAGAGCGACGAGACGTACCTGGCGGAGCTGAGCCGCCTGCGCAGGGCATTCGACGCGGGCGTAGTTCTCGACGGTCAAGCCGGCCTGCCGGAAGTCTCCTGGCAGAAACTGGTCGCCCTGTTCGGTGCCGTGGCTGCAGCCTGTGTAGCGATCTGGTTGTTCGCGGGAAAGTGACGGCCGTGACGACTCCTCACCGCATCGTCTCGCTCATCTCCTCCGCCACTGAGATTCTCTACGGTCTGGGGCTCGGCGACCGACTCGTGGCCGTGAGTCACGAATGCGACTGGCCTGCCGCGGCTGCATCGCTTCCGCAGGCGACCTTCAGCAACATCGACTCGGCTGCCGCGAGTGGCCAGATCGACGACCAGGTCAAGCAACAGCTGACCGCTGGCGAGCCGCTCTACGAAATCGATCGGGAGCTGCTTGAGAGTCTTGCGCCCGACTTGATCGTGACCCAGGCGCAGTGCGACGTCTGCGCGGTGAAGTACGACGATGTGGCCGAACTAGTGCAAACGAGTCCCGCCCTGGCGGAAACGCGAATCGTCTCGCTGGCGCCCGAAATGCTCGATGAGGTGCTCTCTGACATTCGCCGCGTGGGCGAAGCGGCCGGGGTGCAAGCCGCCGCAGAGGATTACTTGCAGCAGCTAGAGAGGCGACTTCGTGACGTGCAGCAAACCGTCGCTCAGGCGGCAAGAGTGGATCGGCCGCGCGTGGCGATCATCGAGTGGCTCGAACCGATGATGATTGCCGGCAACTGGACGCCCGGTTTGGTAGATCGGGCCGGCGGTAAGTATGACCTGGCCGTCGAAGGTCGTCACAGCGAGTACGTCGACTGGAGCAAGCTCGCCAGCTACGACCCCGAGGTGCTCGTCATCGCCCCCTGCGGTTTTGACATCGAGCGAACGCTGAGAGAGACTGACACACTTACTGCCAGAAGTGAGTGGCGGCAGCTATCCGCCGTGCGTAGCGGGCGAGTCTTTGTGATGGATGGAAACGCCTACCTCAACCGCAGCGGTCCGCGATTGGTCGACACGGCCGAGATCCTCTCCCACCTCATTCACCCAGGTCTCTGCGGTCCGCCGGCAGCGGTGGGAGACTCTGCTCAGGCGTGGCGACCGTTCGTTTAGAGCCTGGCGTTTCTTAGCCCCCCTACCCTAGGCCAATCCACCTCAGGACCTCGGATAGCAAGAAAAGAGAAAGGCCAAGCCCAATGAGGGTCGGAATCAATACCAGCACGGTTCCGACCAGCGCGAGTATGGCAGAAATAATGCTGTAGAACGGTCGCCCGTCGCGTTGCAAACCAAAACCCGTGATCATCAACGGAAAGCCTACAACAAACATCGGAACCAGGACGATCCCTGGTGTGAAATCCAGGTAGCGAACCAGTCCAAAGGCCATGGCACTGGCCGTGACAAACAGCAATACGGCCCTGAGCGAAAACTGAAACGGCCGCGGCGACCTGCGCGGCCGATATTGCAGGCGAGCGAGCTCGTCGCGTTCTGCTGCTTCCTCTGCGGTCGTCATTGCGTCTGAAGTCATCATTGGACGGCTGCGAATAGCGTGGTTTGGAATTGTATCCCTAAGTGGAACCTTGTCCGGTAACCTGACCGTATATTCGATTTACCAATTAACCGACCCGGATCTAGGAATCGGACGACTCGTCAGGAAATCGTCCGGCGCCCAAGAAAAAACAGGGCTACACGAAGTCCCACACGAATAGCCAATCGAGAATCAATGATATTACCCAGGCAAATAGCTGGCAGACACCGATCGTTAGAAACATGAACCCCAACGTGGCAAGCAGAAACGCCCCCATTGCCAGTATCTTTCGATCGCTGCTAAGCCGCGTATAGCCGACATAGGCGGCCACCAACAACAGATAACCGAGCGTGATCGCGGGTACGCCAAACGCCAGAAAGTAGGATTGGTCGGAATCGGTCTGCGAGGAAATCGCAAACGCCACGGAGTTGGCCGTGATCATTACAAACGCGCCCCGTAGCGAGAAACGTGTCCAACGTGACTCGATCGGCGGCGCGTCCTGGATTGGCTGTTCAACCATGTCGATCATCATACCGCATCGATCGGGCATATTGCATCGACCGGGCCCCGGGGCCAACAACACAACACGTGACGCTAACACAACTTACGGCATATACCAAGACTGCCGGTCGCCGCGTACAATAGGGCGTATCCCACCTTTATCTCATTCCTCCCTGTGAGATTTTCATGTCCTCGCTTGCACCACACACTCTGTCTTCGCTCTGCGCACGCACTTCTTGGTTCGCTCCGCTACTGGCTTTGCTGTTGGTCGCGTTGGCCCCGGTTGCCGCCGTGGCCGACGATGCGCCTGCCGCGGATGGAACCAAGTCGGCAGACGAAAAACAAGCGTGCCAAAAGGCGGCTCAGCTGGGCATCACCGACACCAAGCCGGAGAGTGGTCACTTCGTTCAGGTGGGGGACAAGTACATGATCCCCTACACCACGAAGATCCCGGGTACGGAGGTGGAATACACCATGATGCCGATCCCCGGTGGCGAGTTTCTAATCGGATCGCCTGAGGGCGAAGCCAAGCGAAGTAAGGACGAAGGTCCGCAGCGCACCATTGTCTTGGAGCCGTTTTGGATGGCCAAGTTCGAGGTGACGTGGGGTGAATACAAGGAATACATGAAGCTCTACGAAGTCTTTAAGATGTTTGAGCTTGAACAGATTCGTCAGGTCACCGACGACAACCAGGCCGACGCCATCACCGCGCCCACGCAGCTCTACGATCCCAGTTACACGTATGGCGTGGGCGAAGATCCTCAGCAGCCGGCGGTCACCATGACCCAATACGCGGCCAAGCAATACACGAAATGGATCAGCGGCATTACCGGTCGTCAATACCGACTGCCGAGCGAAGCGGAATGGGAATACGCCTGTCGAGCTGGCAGCAAGACCGCCTATCACTTTGGCGACGATGCAAGCAAGCTAAGTGATTACGCCTGGTTCGACGATAACGCCGACGGACGTCCCGGCAAAGTCGGCAAGAAAAAGCCGAACGCCTGGGGCCTGCACGACATGCACGGTAACGTCTGGGAATGGGTTCTCGATCAATACCACGAAAAAGGCTACTCGCGACTCTCAGAAGAGCCAACCAAGGCGGTCGACGCCGTTTCTTGGCCGGACGTCTTTTACCCTCGCGTGCTGCGTGGCGGTTCTTGGGACGACAAGGCCGATCGCAGTCGCTCGGCTGCCAAGTTTGAATCGGATGACGAGTCCTGGCGAGAAACCGATCCTAACCTTCCACTTAGCCCTTGGTGGTACTCCGACGATCCGGCCACCTCGATCGGCTTCCGTATCATGCGACCGTTGAAAATGGTCGACAAGAAGGAAATGGCCAAGTACTGGCAGCCGGCCGTGGAAGATGTCCAAGACGAAGTCGATCTGCGATTGATTGGCGGTCGCGGTGTGCAAGGGCTGTCCGACAAGGATCTGCCCGCGGCCATCAAGAAGTTGAAAGCGGAGAAAGAGTAGCGGCACGGCAACGAGCCCCCGGGGCACTCTTGCCCTCGCCCCTACCCGCTACGCCACGTGTTCATCGCCGGTGGTTTCATCGTCGCGCGGCGCTTCATCGTCTTCCAATGCTTCAGCCTGGCTCTCTTCCCAACGCTTGAGGGCCGCATCGAAGCGATTGAATACTTCTTCCAGACGCTGGTTCTCGGCGGTCCAACCTTCGCGACCGACCTCGAACTCCAGGCCCGAGCGTGCGTCGGCCATGAGCTGTTCACGACCGGCGGGCGACCACTGCTGCTGAGGCGATAGCGGCGTTTTGGTCGCTTGGTCATTGAGATGAACGCCATAGACCATGGTGTGCATTCGCAGCTGCAAATGGATCACCTCGTCGGTGGGCATGCCTTCGACCGACTCCTGCCAGGCGTCATGCACGTGTTGCGGTGCATTGACCGGCGGGAAGGTGATCAGCTTGCCCGCGCCGACCTCGACCAGACCGTCGTTATTCAAGTCGACGTAGCCCTGTTCGCTACCGGCGATGAGATTCGTGGCCCCTTCTTCACTCAACGCGTCAACGTTGATCCGATCAGCCAGCCCAGCTGCCTGCTGCACGAGTTTCAACTCGTCGGTCGACATCTCGGAAAGCACTTCCTTGGCGGAGGCCTCTTCCTTGAGCTGCTCGCTAGCCTGCTCGAGCATCGCGGAGAAGGCGTCCAGTTGGTCGTCCGAAAGACGGCGGATCTGCTGCGAGGCAACCGATTCGGCGTTGAAATTCATGGGTGATAGCATGGCGGCCCCTCTTTTTCTTAGTAAGCTGTCGCTCGGTACACGATCCTTCGGTCTTCAGATTTCGCGGCCCGCTCCGTAGCCACCGACGTATCGGCTACATCGACAACCGTCCGCGTAGGCATTGAGAAAAAACTGCAATCGATGCCAGGAGCATCTTGGGCATTCGGAGCCGTACGGCGGTACAATGGATGCCCAGTTTGGGACATTCGTATTTTCTTTTTGTAGATGGGGCTCCAATGTATCGACTCACAGAATTCAAGTCGCTCGACCTACTGACGATGTTGGCCTTTACTATGTTGGCCGCCGCTGCGGGGCCGCTAGCAGTCGCGGCGGAAGCGGACGAGCCTCCGCAAGTAGCGAAGAAGATAGCGCACACCGCAGACGACATGCTCGGCCTCACCAAGGAGAAGCCAAAAGAAGGACGGTTCGTCAAAGTCGGCGACCTCTACATGGTCCCCTACACGACCGTCATACCCGGCTCCGAAGTGAAATACACGATGGTGCCAATCCCGGGCGGCGAATTCTTGATCGGCTCGTCGGGCGAGGAGAAGAATCGCAAACCGGACGAAGGTCCGCAGCGGAAGATCACCATCGAACCATTCTGGATGGCACAGTACGAAATCACAGGCAACGAATACCTAGAATTCCTGGAGATCTACCACGCCTTCCAGGATTTCAAACACGATGGTATCCGTGTCGTCACCGAGGAGAACGAAATCGACGCAGTCGCCGCACCAACCATGCTCTACGATCCGACCTTTCCCTACGACATCCATGCAGACCGAAGACGTCCGGCCGTCTCGATGACACAATACGCGGCCAAGCAGTACACCCACTGGCTAAGCGGAATCACGGGGCGCCAGTATCGCCTGCCGAGCGAAGCGGAATGGGAATACGCCTGTCGGGCTGGCACAAAGACGGCCTTTCACTTTGGCGACGACGCGAGCAAGCTGGGCGAGTACGCCTGGCACCATGGAAATTCCGACGAACACGCGCACATCGTGGGGCAAAAGAAACCAAATCCCTGGGGGCTGTACGACATGCATGGCAACGTCTGGGAATGGACCCTCGACATGTACCACACAAATGGCTACGCCCGCCTCAGTAAGAAGACGCATCGCGCTGCGGACGCGCTCGCCTGGCCGACCAAACTCTATCCCAGGGTGCTGCGGGGCGGATCGTGGGACGAGGAACCGGATCGCTGTCGCGCGGCGGCCAAGCTCGCCTCGGACGATGAAACCTGGAAGGAAAATGAGGCGAATCTACCTTTGAGTCCCTGGTGGTTCACCGAATACGAAACGTCCGCGATTGGCTTTCGCATTGTCCGACCGTTCGCGCGATTGCCCAAGCAAGAGATGGCCCGGTACTGGAAGCCGCATGTAAAGGAACTCAAGGAAGACCTAGAAATACGGCTCACCGACGGCCGTGGCGCGTTAGGGCTCGTCGACAAGCAGCTACCGGCCGCGATCAAGAATCTGAAAGACGGAAAAGAAGAGTAGGCGGCAAACGGTTCCGTTAGGGAGGGCGAGCGACGAGCTATGGTAGCGCCGCAAGTTGCTCATAGTCGCGGGGCACTCCGTGACGCAAGCGAGCGTCACACCACATGCCTACGACGAGCGTGGGCATGGCACCCGCGGCCATCTACGTCATTCGCCCTCTTGCCTTCGTTCACCGACGCGCGACTTCCGGTACATTCGCAGGCAAACTACCGACGCTAGGACTAGGCTACGGGTAAACAACAACACGATGGACGAAGAAAAGACGACAAAGATCGTTCCCAAGACCAAGAGGCCAAAGAGCTTTTGAAGAGTCGGCCCACCGCCTATCGTACGTGCGGTCTTGAAAAGAACCCCGATCGCCGCGAAGTAGATCGCCATCGCGAAGGTGACAAGCATAATCGTGGTAATGCTGAACTGCCCCTCCTGCCGGCCGCTTCGAATGAACTGCAACGCCAACAGCGACGTCACGACCATTTGGGCCACAAACCCGAGTGTGACGATCAACAGACAAAGAGCGAACGGCTCCTTCGTCGCGTCATTGGCGATCACCGTTATCACAAACACATAGCCGACGCCGAGCAGCAGACTGCAGAGGTGCCGAACAAATTCCCGCGCGGCCCCAGACTCGTCAGGTCGGCGCAACTGCTGCGGCGGCTCAAGTGGCCGATTCGGCGGATAATCTGCGCCCCATGGCATGCTGTGCTCCTACGAGTGGTTGATCCGATTCCAGGTCATCGTAACGTGCCAATTGTACTAGTGTATTGAGGCCATTTTCCAACGCGCTCCGCAGCCTTGGATCGCAGACTGGGCAGTTTCGCACCCCAGGGCTAGAATAACGGGGCTAATATCAAGACGAACCAACCACACTGGTAAAGCCAGTGGCACCCCATAACAACCCAAACACAACAGCCACAGCCTAACCTGAGAATCCCATGCAAGTCAGCAAGCCGACCCAATCTGTCACGGAGATCGCTGCCGATGCGGTGGTCGTTTCCCTCTTCAAAGATGAACCTCTCACCGGAGCTGCAGCCGAAGTCGACAAGGCCGCCGATGGCCTGATCGCCCGCTTAATCGAGAGCGAAGAGATCAGCGCCGCGGAAGCCGCCGTGACGCCGCTGCTAGCGGTGGCCGGTGTCGCCGCACCGCAAGTCGTCTGCGTGGGGCTCGGCAAGCGTGACGAGCTCGACCCGGGCGTTGCCTTTCGTTCCGCGGGAGCGGCTAGCCGGCAGCTTTCTGGCAAGCAGCGCGGCAGCGTAGCGTTCTTTCTCGATGCCGATCTCGAAACGTCTCTACACGAAGCGGCGGTCGCCGGGGCGATGGCCGGCTGCGTGGGACAGGATCTCTATCGGGCGGAAAAGAAACGATTCCCCTTCGAGTCGCTGCAATACAGCGCGGCCGAAGAAGTGCTCGAAAGTGGACAAGCCCTGGGACGCGGCGTCGACCTGACCCGTCGCCTGGTCAACGAACCGGCCGACAAAATCTACCCCGAAACATTCGCCGCCCAGGTGCGCGAAGTAGCGAGTGAATTCGGCCTGGATTGCGAAGTCTGGGGCCGCGACAAACTGACCGAAGAGAAATGCGGTTCGCTGCTGGCGGTCGCGCGAGGATCGGCCAAGGAACCGCAACTCGCCATGCTGCATTACCGTGGCGGCGGAGACGGCCCCACATTGGCCTTGGTTGGCAAAGGGGTCACGTTCGACTCTGGCGGCCTCTCGCTCAAGCCGAGCGAGGGCATGAAGATCATGAAGTGCGACATGGCCGGAGCCGCGACCGTGCTCGGGGCCATGCGAGCCATCGCCGCCCTCCAGATACCCGTCAACGTCTCGGCCTACATGGGTCTGGTCGAAAACATGACCGGGGCGGATGCCTACCGCTTGGGCGACGTGCTAACGGCGCGCAACGGCGTTACCATCGAAGTTCACAATACCGACGCCGAAGGACGACTCGTCTTGGCCGACGCTCTGACCGTGGCGTCCGAAGCGAAGCCGGCCAGGATCATCGACCTGGCCACGCTAACCGGAGCCTGCGTCGTCGCCTTGGGCGAGAACGTTGCTGGGCTGATGACGAACGACCAAGCGTGGTGCGACGAGGTTGCCGCCTCGGCCCGAAGCGTTGGCGAGAAGGTCTGGCAGCTGCCGATGTACGACGAGTTCGACGATCAGATCAAGAGCAAGGTGGCCGACATCAAGAACACCGGCGACGGCCGCTGGGGTGGTGCCATGACGGCGGCCAAGCTCCTGGAACGCTTCGTCGATGAGATCCCCTGGACACACATTGATATTGCCGGACCGGCCTTCGCAGAGAAGCCACTCGCCTGGCTCGATGGCGGCGGTACCGGGGCCCTGGTCCGTTCGCTGGTCGAAATCGCCCGCCGCTTTGATAACTGATTTGAGATTGGCACATATTGATAAGAGGCTCGGGAGGGCGAGGCTCCTGCCGAGCCGTGGTTGAATCGCAAGTGGAATTAGAACCCGCAGCTGCCGAGCGCAATGCGGTCGCTGGTTAACAACCGAACAATCCACAACGACACTGCTGGACAAGCCAGCAGTGACACCCGTAAACGACATGGCAACACTGGCAGAGCCAGTGGCACACACGATCACGACAACAAGACACACCCACCCACAACGACATAAACGAGAGCCCCCATGCCCTGGATCAGTGAGACGGCCGACAAGATTGATTGGGATCGTTTGGAAGAACTGGTCGACGCCACCGTGGCCGAGGCGCGGCAGCGAATTTGCGCTACGCCAAAGCGAGTGCTGCTGCTTCCGCCTGACATCACGCGAATGCACTCCGGTTCCGGTCGCATGACCGAGATGTTCTATAACCGGCTCAGTGGTGAGGCTGACGTTCATCTGATTCCGACGCTCGGTCAGCACGTGCCCCACACGCCGGCCGAAAACAAGCTGATGTTCGGCTCAATCCCAGAAGAGAAGATCCACGTGCACGACTGGCGCGACGGCTGCGTTCAGGTTGGTGAGATCTCCGCCGAGGTCGTCAAAGAAACTTCCGGAGGCGTGGCCGATTGGGCGATGCCGATCTGGCTCAACAAGATGTTGATGGAAGAACCGTGGGACTTGATCATCAACATCGGGCAAGTCGTGCCGCACGAGGTGCTCGGCTTCGCCAATCACAACAAGAACTACTTTATCGGCCTGGCAGGCAAAGAATTGATCTGCACCTCGCACATGATGGCCGCCAGCTGCGATATCGAAAACAATCTTGGTTGCCTGGTCACCCCGGTGCGCGAATGCTTCAATCGGGCCGAAGATCAATACTTGGGTCACCTGCCTGACCTGTATGTTCAACTGGTCCTCGCCCGTGACGAAGCCGGCGACCTGGTCCACACCGGCGTTCACATCGGCGACGACCTGGAAACGTATCTGGCCGCGGCGCGTCAGTCCCGCCAGCAGAACATCACCATGTTCGACGAGCCGCTCAAGAAGGTCGTCTGCGTGATGCAGGGCGACGAGTTCTTCAGCACCTGGGTCGCCAACAAGGCCATCTACCGCACCCGCATGGCAATGGCCGATGACGGCGAGCTAATCATCATCGCCCCCGGCCTGAAGCGATGCGGCGAGCAGGACGACGTCGACGACCTGATTCGCAAGTACGGCTACATCGAACGAGACCGTCTGCTGGAACTCTACAAGACGAACGAGGACATGCAGGCGATCGCCCACGGCACGGCCCACCTGATGAATGGCACCACCAACGGCCGCTTCCGCGTGACCTATGCCCCTGGGCATCTCAGCCGTGAAGAGATTGAGCAGATCAACTTCCAATACGCCGACATCGATGAGACGATCGCCCGCTACCAGCCGGAGGGCCGCCGCGAAGGCTGGAACGAAACGGCCGACGGGGAGCGATTTTTCTACATCCCCACGCCCTCGGCCGGTCTTTGGGCGACTCGGTCCAAGCTGGAAACGCGACTCGGTCAGGAAGTGTCGACGTAGATTTTCTGCTCGAAAGTTCTGGTCACCAGGCGAGTCGGTCGCGATAATGGGCTGTCAAACGCGGCCCCTGCTTCGGCTCCTTTGCCCCACTCCTTTTTAGCGAGAGAAGTGTCATGGAAAGCAAACTGGTGACCGGCTCGAAGAACGCGACGAAGAAACGACAGCCTGGTTTTGGTGGCGGTCTCGTTTTTCTCTGCATCATTGCCACGCTGTTTGCTGGAAGTTGGGCGGCATCAAACGCCTTGGCCGCCGACTGGCTCACCTGGCGGGGACCGAATCGCGACGGCCGTGTCCACGACTTCAAACTACCCGCCGCCTGGCCGGACAAACCAACCCAGGTGTGGCAGAGCGACGTCGGTACAGGGCACGCCTCACCACTGGTTCAGGGTGACCACGTCTTCCTCCTCTCTCGCGAAGGGGACAACGAAGTGGTTCGCTGCGTGAAGCTCAGCGATGGAGCGGAGGTTTGGAGCAAGAACTACCCTGCCCCATACAAGGTTCACCCGGCCGCCACGGCGCACGGCAAAGGCCCCCGTTCGACACCAGCCCTCGCCGACGGACAGCTCTTCACGCTCGGCATCAACTCGGTGATGACCGCCTGGGACGCCAAGACCGGCAAGCAGCTTTGGCAGCGTGACTTTTCTGAGCGATTCAAACACACGTCGCCACTTTACGGAACTTCGACGTCGCCACTGATCAATGACGACGTTTGCATTGCCTATGTCGGCGGAGATGACGACGGAGCGCTGATCGCCTTCGATCGCAAGACGGGCGAGACTCGTTGGGAGTACACCGACGACGGGCCCAGCTATGCCTCGCCGGTGATCACCACCATCGGCGGCACGCGTCAGCTGATCACGCAATCACGAAAGTATGTGCTGGGGCTCAGCGCGAGCACCGGCAAGCTACTGTGGCAAGAAGCGTATCGCACGCGATTCGATCAGAACAGCGTCACGCCCCTGGTCATCGGCGACCGCGTGATCATCGGTGGCTTTCGCCAAGGAATTACCTGTTATCGAATTCGCGGTCGCGGCCGTCGCTTCAGCGTCAGTCGCGCCTGGCACACCGACGATGCGTCGATGTATATGAGCTCGCCAGTCGTCTCCAGAGGACAGATCTATGGTCACTCCCAGAATCGCAAGGGGCAACTCTTCTGTATCGACGTCGGCAGCGGCAACGTTCGCTGGCTTGGCGATGGTCGCCTGGCCGATAACGCGGCCCTGTTGATCGTGGGCGAAACGATCGTGACCGTGACCACCGATTCCGAACTGATTGTGTTTAAGGCCGACGCCGCAAAGTACAGCGAAGTCGCCCGTTATGAAATCGCCGACGACGAGGTGTGGGCCCACCCTGCCCTGACCGATCGCGGTATTTTGATCAAGGACGAACAGACGCTGGCGCTGTGGTCGCTAGAGTGACTTTGACAACCTGAAAGAAGACCCGGGACTCGCAACCATGGATCGACGCCACTTTCTTAAGACCTCGCTTACGACCGGTGTGTCCGCCGGCGTTGGTGCCTCACTGGCGGGCTCCTGGGCTCCTCTGTCCGCCATGGCAGATGACTTGCCCGACGTGAAGATCACCCGCGTCGTCGGCTTCGATCTGGTTACCCATCGCGACAAATTGGTCGGCCGCAACTCACGACTCAACGTGCACGGCGATCGCTCGATGGATCGCATGATTCGCATCTACACGAACACCGGTGCCGAAGGTCTGGGCCCTTGTCGCTCTAGCCAGGCAGACGTCGCCAAACTGCTGGGCAAGAACCCGCTCACACTGATCGACCAGCAGCATCACCAAACAATCAGCCCACTCGGTCGCCGCACGACCGCCCTTTGGGACTTGGCCGGCAAGCTGCTCGAAAAGCCGGTCTACGAACTGCTCGGCGGCGAAGGTCGCGAGAAAGTCCCCGTCTACGACGGTTCGATTTACTTCATCGACCTGCTGCCGCAATTCGCCGACAACTGGCAAGATCGCTTCAAGCAAGAGATCGACATGGCCCGCGCCGACGGGCACCGCGGCGCAAAGGTCAAGATCGGCCGCGGCGCCAAGTGGATGGAGCGAGCGGCCGGCGACGCCCGCGACGTGGAGGTGATTCGCCTCATCCGCGAACATGCCGGCGACGATTTCGTGATCGGCGTCGACGCCAACAACGGCTATAACCTGGCCATAACCAAGCGATTCCTCGAACAGGTCGGCGACTTGAACCTCGCCTTTGTCGAAGAGATGTTCCCCGAGACGGTCGAGGAGTGTCTGGAGCTGAAAGCCTTCATCGCCAAACATGGCTGGAAGACGCTCGTTGCCGACGGCGAAAGCCAACGCAGCCCGGCTGGATTCAAGCCATTTGTCCAAGCAG
Organism: uncultured Planctomycetaceae bacterium; assembly: GCA_964385715.1. GTDB lineage: Bacteria > Planctomycetota > Planctomycetia > Pirellulales > UBA7805 > MB-PLM-2. The sequence goes on along the minus strand of CAYLRE010000053.1, from coordinate 3,419 downwards.
ACGCCATCGATGTCATGCAGGGCGACATGAAGCACTTCGGCTTCGAGCTGCTGCTGGAAGAGGCCAAGCTGGGGGCCGCCAAGAACATTCTCGTCGCCCCACACAACTGGGGTTCGCTGCTCGGCTACTACATGCAGCTGCACGTCGGCCGCGCAGTCAAGAACTTCTACATGGCCGAACACGACCCGCTCAAGACCGATGTCCTGCTGGCCGAAGGCTACACTCGCGCAGGTGGCCTCGCGACCGTGCCGGATGCGCCAGGCCTGGGCCTGGCCCTCGACGAAAAGAAGTTTAAGAGTAAGGCGATCGTGAAGTTCGACTTGAAGGGGTAAGGCTCAACAGAGGTGGATCGCAGATCTCGCAAGGCAATCATTGGACAGGATTACAGGATGAACATTTCTCGCTGTATCCACTCGCGAAACAACCACGGCTCGCACGCGCGCCTCGCTCTCCCGAGCAACCGTAGGTCAGGCTGTGCCTGACGGAACACAAGGGGTGCCATGTCCACGCGAGCGTGGACATGTGAATGAGGTTTGACGCGAACATGCTCACCCTGGGGTGAGCATGGCACCCGCGCAGGCGACCCTAAGTTTCGGCATGCACAGCATGCCCTACAGACTACAGACCGAAATCCCCGTTGAGACTTACTCCGCTGTGCCCTATTCGACAGGCGCGTCTTCGTCGAGCACTTTGATCTCGACGTTGCGGAAGTACATCTCGGCCGCTTCGATCTCGAGCAAGATCTTGCCCTTGGTCAACGGCTTGTAGGGGCCGTTGGCGTCGGCGGTGGCCGGTTCACGCATGTTCTTGCACTTGGCCACCAGGTGCCCGTTGAGCCAGTGCTCAGCCCGATCGCCGCGGACGACCAAATCGATCTGATTCCAACCGTCGACTTCGAACTGACCGCGGTGGCCCAGGTGCGTGATTCCGGCCTGATGACCGTGCGAGGTTTCCACCCCACCATCTTCTCGCAGCATGAACCGCGGCTTCTTATCGCCCAAGGTGGCCGGCGAAACCCATGTCTCATAACGCAGGAAACCGACCGTGACAATATCGCCGATGTTGGTCTTCTCAACCTGGTACTGCATTGCTCGCGGCCAGACAAAATCGCGGCCGACCTTGTGATAGTAAACACCGGCGTCGCGTTTGGCCTTGAACCGGGGTTCGAATTTCTTCTCCAACCACTTGTATTGCACGCGGAAGTGATAGTGGCTGTACTCCTTATTCGTGCCGATGTAGCCCTGCACCACGTGATCGCCATGCTTGGCGTGCTTGTAGAGGTGGATCATCCCGTCGTCGGTAATCGTGATGATCTTGTCCGGGTCTTTGTCGTGCCCATGCTTCTGCAAGTAGGTGTACCAGCCGTCGAGGTTTTTGCCGTTGAAGAGACGAGTAAAACCATCTTTGGTTTTCTCTTCACCCTTCTCATGATGATCAGCCAAGGCAGGCGAAGCAGCGAGAACAAGCAACAACAGTATTGACAACGGAGCAAAACGCTTCATGGTTGTTTTTCCTTAACGCGTGGGGACGATCGTTGATTTCAGATTTGAATGGTTTGAAATTCCGAAGAATGGATTCTTGTAAACTTCCGCAAGAGCCCATATTTCGTGGGCCCGCAGTATAAACGACCAAAGTGGCCCCTGTCGAATCAGTGGGGATACAATCGAACCGCTAGAAATCCGGCGTCGAACGACGATAAAACACGGCCGAAAGGCGGCCAACACAGGCTTCGCGGCAGGCGGCTGTGCGGTAGTGACGCAGCGGCCCTATTCGTGGCACGCGTGTCGCTTGCAGACGCCACGGTAGCCCGTTATAGATGAATCGGCAGGCCACCCCTGTCCGACCCTATTCCGGTCAACGTAAGATCCGACTCCGTCACGCGAGAGAGAACGATGAGCGAAGTTCGCGACCTATCCGAAGTGCACGAGCCACTGGGAGTCCTGTTCGATTTGCCCACATCGGCAGACGATCTCGAGGCGTATCGCCTTAGCGACGAGCAGGTCGCCCATTACCACGAGTACGGCTACGTCTCCGGTATCCGCGTGCTCGACGACAAACAGATCGAAATTCTGCGGGGCGAACTCGAAGGCCTGATCGATCCGACTCACGCCGGCAATCATCTTTTCCACGAGTATCACAGCAACGAATCGGTCGATCCTTCGCGGACGCTGTTCCACGCGCTGGGTGCTTGGCGGGTCGCCCCCGGGTTTCACGATCTGTTATATCACCCCGCGATCACCGTTCCGGCCAGTCAGCTACTCGGCGGCTCGGTTCGTTTCTGGCACGACCAACTCTTCTGCAAACCGGCCAAGCATGGCGGCGTGGTCGCCTGGCACCAAGACTACTCCTATTGGACACGCACGCAGCCGATGGGTCACCTCACCTGCTGGCTCGGCCTCGATGACGCCGACAAGTCCAATGGCTGCGTCCGCTACCTGCCAGGGTCGCACAAGTGGGACCTACTGCCAATCACCGGACTGGCCGGTGACATGGACGCCATTCGCGATGTGTTGAGCGACGAACAAATGGCCTCGTTCGACAATCCGGTCGATATCGAAATGCCGGTCGGCTGCGCAACCTTCCATCACCCGTTGATGGTCCACGGTTCACAGGAAAACCTGACTGACCGCCGCCGCCGAGCGACGGTGCTCAACATGTTCCGTGACGGAACCCGTTCGGCCGCCGACGAACCACTGTTAGAAGGCGTTCCAGTCATCGCTAACGGCGAGGCCATGCGCGGCCAGTTCTTCCCGCTGCTGCTAGAAGTGTGACGAGCGTGTGAGCGGCCAAGCAGCGTTCGGGAGGGCGAGGCTCCCGCCGAGCCGTCGTTGCCTCGCGAGTGGATCTCGCCATTTTTCTCGATTCATTCTTTAACAGAATGAACAAGATTCATCTCCGTCGATCCTGTTCATCCTGTCTAATAAGCTCTGATACCGGACTGCCAGGGCGCGCCGCGCACCCTAAGACTCCGAGAGCTTCTCAATGAAGGTCTCCAGCTTTCGGCACCCCGATCTTTGGCCGCGTTTCGCTCGCTTTACATCTGAGAATTCGTCCTCGTCCATCTGGGGAAGTCGCTTAAGGACAGAGCGACAATAGGCGAGCACTGGCTCCCGAGCCGCCGCGAGATCGGCCTGATAGCATTCCCACTGAGACGTCATTGCCATTCCGCCCAATTGCCATCGAGACAACGATGTGGATTGATCTCGCGCGCGGTGGGGATTCTCGCCATGGCATTAACAGCTTGGATCGCAGATCACACTCAACAGCCAGACACGGTCGACCGCAGGTGGGTTCATTTTAATTTGACATTTTGGAAAAAGTGGCTATAGTATACGGCCGTTCAGACTCACTCGAGCACGGCCGTAGTGACTAGCAGTCCTGTATATAACCCGAAACGTCAGTGAGGGACACAACCAAAT
>CAYLRE010000052.1:0-21239 GCA_964385715.1 uncultured Planctomycetaceae bacterium | reverse complement strand
CCGTTGAAGAAAACGTCGCCCATGAAGAGGTGGCCACTGTCGAAGATCCGACTGCCTCCGATGAGGTCGCTGAAGCGGCTGCAGAGACCGCTGCCGTGCTGGAAGAAGTCGTCGATTCCGAGATGATGGAAAGCGAAAATGAATTCGCCGCTCTCGGTCTCTCCGAAGAAATCGTCACCGCAATTGAGCGGTCCGGTTACACCAGCCCCACGCCGATTCAGGCCCAAACGATTGGGCACCTGCTTGAGGGCCGTGACGTTTTGGGTCAAGCTCAAACCGGCACCGGCAAGACGGCCGCCTTCGCGCTGCCGCTGCTGCAGCGAATTGATCTTTCCAATCGCAGGCCACAAGTGCTTGTGCTCACGCCGACGCGTGAACTTGCCATCCAGCTGGCCAAGCAATTTGAAAAGTATGCCCAAGAGATGGGCCCGCTACAGGTCGTGTCGGTCTACGGTGGACAGGACTACCAGATTCAACTTCGCCCCTTGAGTCGCGGTTGCCACATCGTCGTCGGTACGCCAGGCCGAGTGATGGACCACATTCGTCGCGGCACGCTCAAGCTCGATGACATGAAGTGCCTGGTCCTCGACGAAGCGGATGAGATGCTGCGAATGGGCTTTGCCGAGGACGTCGACTGGGTGCTCTCGCAGGCACCCGCCGAGCGACAAATGGCTCTCTTCTCAGCGACCATGCCGAAGCCGATTCGCGAGATCGCCCAAAAGCATCTCAACAAGCCGGCCGAAGTCACCATCAAACAGAAGACCGCCACGGCCGACACGATTCGCCAGCGATACTTCATCGCCTCCCCGCACCAGAAGCAGGCCGCCCTGTCGCGCATTCTGGAAGCCGAAGACACCGACGGTGTGCTGATCTTCGTGAAGATGCGTAGCACCACGGAACCGCTGGCCGACTTCCTGGCCGCCGCCGGACACAAGACCGCCGCCCTCAACGGCGACATTGCTCAAAAGCAGCGGGAGCGCATCGTCGAGCGTCTGCGAGCAGGCAAGATTGACATCATCGTGGCCACCGACGTGGCGGCCCGTGGTCTCGACGTCAATCGCATCAGCCACGTGGTCAACTACGATCTCCCCCACGACAGCGAAGCGTACATACACCGCATCGGTCGCACCGGCCGAGCCGGTCGCAGTGGCGAAGCGATTCTGTTCGTGCACCCGCGGGAACGTTACTCGCTGAAGCGACTGGAGCAAGCCACACGGCACACGATTGAGCCGATGGAGTTACCGTCGAATCGCGTTATCAATAAAAAGCGAGTGGCCGACTTCCACGGTCGCATTTCGGCCGCCCTGGAGCACGCAGAGATTGACACCTTCAAGTCGATCATCAGCCAGTTCCAGCGTGACAATGAAGACGTCTCGGTGGAAGCGATTGCCGCCGCGATGGCCGTGATGGTCAACGGAGACACGCCGATTCTGGTTACCGAGAAGCTCAAGGCCGCCAGCTTCGCTCCCGATTCGAAGCGAGACAATCGCTACGGCAACAAGAAGCGAGAGTTCGGCTCGAAGCGTCGCGACACTTCTTACAAGAGCGATTCGGAGCTGGAGACCTACCGCATTGAAGTCGGTCGCAACCACCGCGTGCTGCCCGGCAACATCGTCGGTGCCATCGCTAACGAGGCCGGCATCGGCAACGGCTCGATTGGCAAGATCAAGATCTTCGATCGCTTCAGCACCATCGACCTGCCGCAAGGCCTGTCGAACGATGTAATCACCCATCTACAGAACGTCTCGATCGCCGGACAGAAACTTCGCATCTCGCGAATGGGCGAATCACGCGGCGGCCGCTCGGGTGGCGGAAACTATGGCAAGGGACGATCGAATTCGCGGCCAACCGGCACTCAGAACCAGCAGCGGGCCTTCAACCGATCGTCGTTCAAGAAATACGCCGGCAAGAAGAATTCCGGAAGCACTTCGCCCGAGGGAGACGATGCCGGCAAGATTTTCACCAGCAAGAAGTTTTCGGCCGGAAAGTCACAGCGGCGAAAATCGACGGGAAGCACCATGCCCAATGGCGGGTCTTCGTTCAAGAAGTCGAAGTTCAAATCGAAGAATCGTTAGCGGACGCCAGGGCATCGGCGGCAGGGTAATCCATCGTATCGGAGATGGAATTATCTTCGCCGTCGATGAACAGCACCTTGGCCCCGGAAAACTTCTCTTCCTGCCGGTAGGCGATGACCAAACAGTCGTCCCCGATCGCGCCCAAACGAGCAGCAGCCCCGTTAAGAGTGAATTCGCCCGGCTTGCCAGGAAACGCGTACGTAACCATTCGCACCGCGTTGTTGCAGTTCACAATCTGAATCTGCTCGAACGGATCGATGCCGGAAGCAGCAAGAAGTTCGGTGTCGATCTCGGCACTGCCGTTGTAACCGAGTTTCGTTTCGGTGACCCGAATGCCGTGAAGTTTGGCGTGTACGAAGGTCCGCAACATGGGGGCTCTTTCCTGTCTCTTTTTGACTCGTAGGGTAGCCCTATATTGTTCAGCGTGGGTGCCGGTTTTGTCAAGAAGCGAGAGGTGCGGGGATTCGCGCCCGATTGGCGTCCCTGGCCCCTAAGATAGGCAACCTACAAATCAAACTCCACGCCGCGGCTAGCCAGGTCATCGATTAGCTGCTTGGCACCGGTGAACAAGACCGCGTCGAATCCGGCCGCCTTCGCTCCGGCGACGTTGTCCTCACGATCATCCGTAAAGAAGATCTGATCCGCCGGCACCCCTGCCGCCTCTTGGGCCGCGGCAAAGATCTTGGCATCCGGCTTCATCACGCCCACTTCGTAGCTAAGCACCAGTTGCTCGAAGTACCCCGGCAACACACGATATTGCCCGTTGGTCACGAACTGCCAATGGCTCTCGGAAGTGTTTGAGAGAATGCCCAGCCGATGTCCCGCGCGGAACAACTGCGACACCACCGGCAAGACGTCGTAGTCGAGCTGAAAGAAGTCGTCGCCCGCGGACCGAAACGCCGTCGCATCGGGTCGCGAATCGGTCGCCTGGCAAAACCGCTCATAGTAATCGTCGGTCGAGATCAATCCCGACTCGACTTCTTCGGTTAACGCTCCATCGACGGCGGTCGCAACCTGCTCGGCACCAATGCCGGCAACCTCGGCCATCTGGCGATATTGATGTTCCCGATCGAATGGCAAAATGACATTGCCCAAGTCGAAGTAGATAAAGGCCGGAGGCATGATGATTCTCACCTGTGCGGGGTTAGTCTTGTCGACCGGCGGCCACGTTCGTTCGCGTCGAATTGCGGTCGCCTGCGAAGAAAATATCTACCCTGAGCCGGGCGACGACCGCAAGAGCAGCTTGACGCACGGTCCCTTTCTATTCCATGGGCCGGTTATTTCCCCAGCCCTAGCGGCCGTTTACAATGGGGCACTTCCCTAAAATCAATCCATCGCAAACTAAACCAACAAGACGGAATCCATAAACGCCGATGAGCCAACCACTCAATAAGTTCAGCAGCAAACTGACCCAACCGAAGAGCCGCAGCATTGCCCAAGCGATGCTCTACGCGACCGGCATGTCTGACGAAGACATGAACAAGCCGCAGATCGGCATCGCGAGCATGGGCTACGACGGCAACCCCTGCAACATGCACCTCGGCGATTTGGCGTCCAAGGTCAAAGAGGGGGTCGACGCCGCCGGTATGGTCGGCCTGCGATTCAGCACGATCGGTGTTTCTGACGGCATCTCGATGGGCACCGACGGCATGAGTTTCTCATTGCAGTCGCGTGACCTGATCGCCGACTCCATCGAAACCGTGATGAGCGCCCAGTGGTACGACGCCAACATCTCGATCCCCGGCTGTGACAAGAACATGCCGGGCTGCCTGATCGCCATGGCCCGACTCAATCGTCCGGCGTTGATGGTCTACGGCGGTACGATCCGCGCCGGACACGCAGGCGGGGAGAAGCTGGACGTCGTTTCCGCGGCCCAGTGTTACGGTCAGTACATCGCTGGAAACATCGACGACGAGAAACGCAAAGAGATCGTTCGCAATGCCTGCCCTGGTGCGGGCGCCTGCGGCGGCATGTACACGGCCAACACAATGTCGAGCGCAATCGAGGCGATGGGCATGTCGCTGCCGCACAGCAGTTCGACCCCCGCCGAAGATCCATTGAAGGCCCAAGAATGCCTCTCCGCCGGCGAGGCGATTCGCGTGCTTCTGGAGAAAGACATTAAACCGCGCGACATCATGACGCGAGCCGCTTTCGAGAACGCCATGGTCACGATCATGGTGCTCGGTGGTTCCACAAACGCCGTGCTTCACCTAATCGCCATGGCCCGCGCGGCCGAGGTCGATCTGACCATCGACGACTTCCAAGAGGTAAGCGATCGCATTCCGTACCTGGCTGACCTTAAGCCGAGTGGTCGCTTCGTGCAAGAAGAACTGCACGCGGTCGGCGGTGTGCCAGGCGTGCTCAAGTACTTGCTCGAAAACGATCTGCTGGATGGTTCGTGCCTGACGGTGACCGGCAAGACACTGGAGGAGAATCTGGCCGACGTTGCTCCTTTAGCGGCGGATCAGGAAGTGGTCCACAAACTCGACGAGCCGATCAAGCCGACCGGTCACTTGCAGATTCTGCGTGGCAACCTGGCCCCCGAGGGTTCGGTCGCCAAGATCACCGGCAAGGAAGGCCTCGAATTCACAGGCACCGCCAAGGTCTACGACAGCGAAGAGTTGATGCTCTCTGCCTTGGAAGAAAAGAAGATCACCAAGGGTGACGTGGTTATCATTCGCTACGAGGGCCCGCAAGGTGGTCCCGGTATGCCGGAGATGCTTGCCCCCACGGCGGCCATCATGGGGGCCGGGCTGGGTGCCGATGTCGCTTTGATGACCGACGGCCGCTTCTCCGGCGGTTCGCACGGTTTCATCGTCGGGCACGTTACGCCCGAGGCCCAATGCGGCGGACCGATCGCCTTGGTGGAAGAAGGGGACGAGGTGACCATTAACGCCGAGACGCGCGAAATCAACGTCCATCTTTCGGACGACGAGTTGGCAGCCCGTCGCGAGAAGTGGACCGCCCCGCCGTACAAAGCCAACCGCGGTACCCTCTACAAGTACATCAAGACGGTGAAGAGCGCCTCCGAAGGCTGCGTGACGGACGAATAAGGGCTGTGCACGAGGTCGACAGTCGTCGGAGATTCTCTTGTCGATTCTCCGATCCCGCTGTGGTAGAATGATCGTTGTTCGTGTGCACCGTTGATCACGTTGGAGTTCGACTCGTGTACTCCAATAAACCGCACGCGCCAACGAATAACTAGAGGTGGACTGTGTTCCGTTTTTTCGTTCGATGAACCGCGCCATCAGCGCGGGATGGGGCAAAGAGTCGACACGATGAATAAACCGAGAATTCTCCAGACGTTCTTAATACTGAATTTCTTCTCGCTGGCATGTATCGCTAGCGTCTTTGCGGAAGAAACCGGCGAAGAGACCAAGGATCTGCAAATTGCCGATCTCGTGGAACTGGTCGAGCCGGCCGTGGTCCGAATCGACGTCAAGCTCAAGGCCGGCGGTTCCGTCGGCAGCGGATTCGTCGTCGAGAGCGAGGGCATTGTCGTCACGAACCATCACGTGATCGCGGGTGCCCAGCAAGCGTCCGTTCGCTTTCGCGATGGCAAGAGTGTGCCGGTCGTCGGAACCCTCGTCCTTGACGACAAACGGGACATCGCCGTACTCAAGATCGCCGGCAGCGAGCACCCCACTGTGCAGCTTGCCGAAACACTTCCTCGCAAGGGCGAATCGGTGGTCACATTCGGCGCGCCCAAGGGTTTGTCGTTTTCGGCGTCTGAGGGAATCGTCAGCGCTATTCGCAAAGGCGAAGAACTCAAGGACTACATCCGTGACCTGCCAGGCACTTGGGTCCAAACCAGCGCACCGATCTCTTCCGGTAACAGCGGTGGCCCGCTGGTCAACCGCCGTGGTGAAGTGGTAGGAGCCAACACATTGGCCTTTACCAAGGGTCAGAATCTCAACTTCGCCGTTTCCTCGCTCGACATTCGTGAGGCCCTGACACTGGCGAAGAGTAGTGAACTTGTCGAATTGACCCAAGGTGCCGCCAAGTCGGTTCACAAATCGCGTGCCCCGCTCGCCAAAGGCGAGATCAAACCGGAGCAGATTCCATCTGGCGCGTTTGAAGCGTTCGTCAACCGCGGTGAAGAAGTTCGGTCGGTTGTCGTCAACAAGCTCAAGAAAAAGGTTCGCGCCGAGCGGTCGATGCTGAAACTGATGAAGTCGGGCAAGACGGACAAGCGGTTGTACAACGCCGGAAAGGACTACGGAATTCGGCGTGTCAAAGGCAAGGACCAGCTCATCTTTGCCGACACCGCGACCAAGCGCCGCGTGGTCGATCGTCAGCGAGCGGTCCTGAAAGAGTCCCAGGAAATGCTCAACAAGGTACAGGACGACGAGCTGGGCCTGTTCTATTTTCTCTCCGAAGCGGGACCGCCATTGCAGCCGACGTCCGTGGGAGCCGTAGGGCATGTCCGAACATTGCAAGTTGGCCAAATCGTGGGAGCCCAGGAGTTCCACACCATGCTTGGCAAGGCCCGCGTGGCCGTTCGCGGCAAAGCGACCCAGTTCCTGGCCCACGGATCCAAAATTCCGCTTGGGCTGATGTACATTTCTGGCACCGAGACCTACAAGACGACTGGCGGCCAAACCAATGTGATTCTCGTCCTTCGCGAACTGCCGGCGGAGCAGCTGAAAGCTCATCTTGGAATTGAAGACGACGGCACCGAATCCTCAACCGACACCGCCAAGAGCGATGGGGATTCAGAAGACGATGCGGCTGGCGAGCGCGAGGGCGACGGCTCCGAAGAGTCGTACGCGATGCGTGAGTGGAACGACAAGGCCGGCAAGCACAGCGTCGAAGCGAGATTGATCGAGGTCAAAAATGGCAAGGTCCGACTCAAGAAACGCAGCGGAAAGACCGCCTCGGTCTCGATCTCGAAGTTGTCGAAGAAGGATCTAGAGTATCTCCGCGAGATCAACATGCTTAACGACGAGTAAGCCCCGCCGCGAGACAAGCGAGCAGGGGAGGACCTCACCTGCGCATGCCAATCGACGCCCATCGCAATTCGGGTAGCACGCATGGTGATCAATCCGTACGACTCACGGGAAGCCCAAAGCTTGCCTAACGCCTCCCGTCGAGTACGCGTAACGCCTCCCGTCGAGTACGCCTGACGCCGACTCGAGTCGCCGCCGGGCTCCTGCTTCTCATCTTCCTTTTTTGCGGCGGCCTCTGCACCTATACCGTTGAGCCATTTACGCCCGACTACGTCTGGGAAGACGTTGGACCGATTCAAATCTTGGCTAACGACGAAGAGCTTTGGATTTTCTTGCAGATCGACCACTGGGTCCATATACCAGGCAAGTTGACTTCACACCCGAGTCACAGGACAGGACATTACCAGATGGTCTTTCGGCTATCGCGGAACGGCGTCGAACAGAGAATTAACGTCACACCCGACGACGGCCCCTACTTTCATCAAAACTTGTCTAACATCTTTCGATTTGAAGACTATTTCATCTTGTTCGACGGCCGTTCACTCTATCGTTGGCAAACCAACCATTTCCATCAGCTTCTTGGGGACCAGATCGACGACCGTCTTGCAGACGTCGCTGACCATATAAAGCAGCAGCGAGGACAACTAGATATCCCCAATTCTCCTGGCGGGACGCAATTGCTCAACAACAGTGACCTTGCCTATTCTTACTCGCCCATGGAATTCAACTGGAATGGTTTGCCTCACGTCCTTTCCAAGGTCGCAGTAGGTGACCTGACCGATCTTCGAATCGAGCGTCGGGGCACGGGTGAAGAATGGTCCGCGACACTGGCCACATTCGACACCAGGCCGCGGCCGGAATAGGGCAGCGGAGATCGAAGAAGAACTTAAGCCGGCCCACCTGAGCCCCTGGGATCGACCGGAAGTGGAAGAGGACGAATCTTAGTCTTCAAGCTTTTCCGCGTGTTCAAGCTGCTCCGCCGTTGGTAATCGATACGGCCGCCGCCCGGCATAGAGTTGTTCCTGCAGCTCTAGTTCCTTCTGCAGAGTCTCGTCTGCCAACAGTGCCGCATCGCCGGCAAACTTGAGAGCCTGGTCGAAGTCGCCGACCTCCGCACAGGCCGCCGCTAACGTCTGCAGGTAGCGGGCGTTCTTATAATCCGTCATTTCGCAGGCCTTCTTGGCAAGTCCTACGGCAAACTGGCCTTTTCGCAAATGATCGACGGGGGCGGCCGCCAGCAACAGCGCCAGACGGTCGATTGCCTCCTCTGCCTTGACGACCTTCTGAATCTCATCGGTGTGGGATTCGCGAACCGCCCAAGGGAGATGCGTCGCGGCACGACCGTAGTCGGCCACCTTCAGACAAGCCTGGCAGAGCGGCCAACGGATTCGCAACGTCGGCACATGCGGTAAGTTTATCGCCTTCTCAAGCGCCACGATCGCCTCGGCGGGGTCTTCCTTTTCTAGGTGGATCTTTCCCAACGAGTACCACACGGCGGCGTTGTTCGGTTCGGCCGCCGCCCGTTTCTCGTAGTACGCGAGTCGGCCCTTAAGATCCTCCGCCGGCGGGGCAGGGGACGCCCAGCTTCGTACACGCACATTGCGGAATTTCACCTCACCAAATTGATATAGCCCGACCGGCCCGCCGATAACGAGATTCGGTCCTGTCTTGGTACGATCGTGATACCCGGCCTGCACGAACTTATCGTCGGCATAGAGCTCGTAGTATCCGTCGGCAACCTTTACGCGGATACGTGTCTTGTCCTCCGATCTGTATTTTTCATAGGTCGGCAAAGCGAACTGCATAGCAATACCTGCCACCCCACCCTTCAACTCGGCAAGGTATGCGACCATGCGGGAACGGACCGGAGCCGCTGGTTCGTAGTCCCCCACCAGGATAGCAGCTCGAACAGACTGTAGTTCTGGCTTCCAATTCACCACTTCGGCGTCGCACTCGATGATCTTCGGGCCAGCGAAGTCGGTCTTCTGACGCAGCAGCAGGCCGGTGCTGGTCGACTTGCCTATCGCGGTCTGCCCGTCGACGAATCGCCACTGACCACCGAGCTTGTCCCAGTCGGAAAAGTGTTCATCAAAGGTAAGGAGAACCCACTCGCCTTTGGCGAACTGCCCCGCGCGATCGTCGCGAGCCAACTTAGCCTTCAACTGATCTCGCAAGGCATCCAAATAGGGCTGCGACTTAGGGTTCTTGTCTTGCTTCCGTACGGCGGCGAGTTCACTAACGAGCTGCTTGATCGCTCCCGCCGCGTCCTTTGCGTCATCCGTTGACGTTTCGCGAGATTCATCAGGCGGCGGCGCGACGAGGTGCGCCTCAATGCGTTCCACCACGGCACGTGCGGGTCCCAAGAGAGCGTGAAGCCGCGACCTCTGCCCAACCAACTCTAGTTTCTGCTCATCGAAGAATTCCGCATCCACCTCATGGCCCAATTGCTCCAGAGCGGCAAGGGCGTCGCTGTGCCGCCGAGCATGCAAGGCAATCGCCAGCAGCCGATTCTTGGCCCAACGGTGGTTGTAGGAGTTCCGTTTGTCAGTCGCCCGTGTTGGTTCAGCCAACACGCCTAGCAGCACCTCTCGGGACCGTTCATAAATGCCTGCCTGCCGCCAAACGCGAGCATCGCCGTCACGAGCCTGCACGCTTTGAACTTGCAGAAGTAGCACCACCGGCACGTCGGTTTCGTACCGCTTGCTGCTGGCACAGCGGATACCGAAACGGAGCATCTCGTCGCGGCTACCACCCCAACCAGGCGTGAGCGTTTTCCGGAAGGCGGTATACGCCTGCATGTGATCGAACTGGGACGCGACCGCACGACGAAACCAATCACGAGGCGAATCTCTCCCGCCACCTTCCATGGTCACGGCGATCATGGCCGTTGCTGCCTCAGGAAAGTTCGGCCGCATAGTATGCGCGATGCGAAAGTGTTTGCCGGCCACATCCAGATGCTTAGCGGCCTTAGCGGGGCGATCTTCTTGTTCGTCCGCCTGTCCGGCGAAGTAGCGGTACTCGCGCATCGCCTGGTAGTGGTACGTCCCCTTGATCATATGAGTCAGCCAGGGATCGATCTGTTGCTTCATCGCTTCTTCGCTAATCGCCTCCACGAGCTGCTTATTTTCGGCACGAATCAGGTCAGAAAGCCCGCTCCACATGAAGGCTCGCAACTCGTGCCAGACGACACGAACGCGATCGCCCTGCGTATCCTCTTCAAGCATCCATGCTGTCGCCACGTCGGAATATTGCGAAGCCCAGGTTCGAATGCCCGCCTCGCCGTCGGTGAAGAAGGACACCGACCGCAATCGCTCTGTAATCCAAACCTTGCAACGGGCTGGATAATCGGTCTTGGGAAAAATATTCCACGCCTTCAGATACGACGTTTTGGCCTCGTCGAACCGCTCGGCATAAAACAGGGCGGTTCCTGCCTTAACCAGAATCAGCGGATCCTCGCTGCCCGCCTCGGTGAGCCGCGTACCCTCGTCGAGCAGCCATTTCCAGTCGGCTTCGGTCATCTCATCACGGGACTCGACGTGATACCGCTTAAGAAACGCAGCGCAAGCCGACTTCAGCGGCTCGACATCCTCGGTGTGCTGACGATACAGTTCAACTTCTTCGACCCGGTAGCGACCAATCTCCGCGAAGAACTGTTCGGTCGTGACACTTTGCTGCTTGCCTCCGGCTGGCTTCTGCCCATCGGACTTCTGGGCTGCGGCAATTCCAGGCCAGGCCGCCGCCAAGACGAAGAGCAGCGTGGCCAAACAGTGACGAGTTCGATCAATCGCGGTTGTTTCCTGCATAAGCATGCCGACTGCCCCTTAGTTCTGTTGAGTTGCGACGACGCGTTCCGCTAGGACGACGAGTATAGGCCTGTCTGTGCAGAAGCGTCAAACTTCTAGTCTGCCAAACTCCTGATTGGGGAGCAGCCGAAATCGAGAAGACGGCGCAAAAAAAGAGTGCCCGCGATAACGGACACTCTTCTTGGATTCTACTTAGATCAATGCGGGGCGTGAGATCGCCTGTCGGCCGCTACAACGCTTACTCGAAGTGGCCGTCCATGCCGAGGCGGTTTCGTAGCTCTTGGAATTCGTCGAAGTAGTGATCGCTCGACGAATGGACGTGCTCTGCTTCGGTAATGAACTTCATCGAGTCGTCGCAGGGCAGGTCGTGATCGCGAAGCACTTGCTCGAACTCGCTCAAATCGGAACCGTAGCAAATCAGCAGTTTGTGTTCGTCGAATTGAACTTCCAGCGGCACGCCCGGGTTGAGCACGGCGATGCCCGTGCAGCCGTCGTTCAGTAGCATCTCTTCGTAATCGTAGAGCGTGCTCTTAAGAACCGGCATGTCGATGTAATCGCGATACAGGTCGGTGTGACCGTGATCGTGTCGCGAGTGGCTCGTTTCGAGCACGACGTCGACGTTTTGTCCCAACGGATCGAGCAGATCGATGAACAGATCGAAGAGCTTGTCGGTCGTATGTGAAATCATCAACACCGGCACGCTCACCTTCGACGCTTCGTCATGGAAGACGTCGTGGCGATAACCGGCTCGGGGAACAACTTCAAGATTGTAGGAGGGTCGAACAGCATCGGTGAGATGGAAGTCGCCGTAGCGCGCGATGTTCATGTGCGCTTCTAAAGCCTCGTCGCTAATGGATTCAAACGTACTGGATGCGTGCGGTCCCATCTCTTCTCGGAACACGTCGCGGAAAAATTTCTTGAGGAAGCCCATGGGGGAGGACCTTCGTTACTTATCAGGGTTGTCAGCTCGTGGGGACGTTGGTCCCGGTACAGGGGTGGCCGGCGCTGTCGAAGCGACGAACTAATCAAAATCTAGGTCAAACTTTTACTTCGTAGCGCCACTTTTGAAACGTTTCTTACGCGGGATTCCGAGCCTGGCCTCGAACGAGGCGTCATAATCGGCTCTGGCGATAAACTGGCCGAAAAACGGGGTTTTTTCGCAACACGCGCCCTCTTTAGCAACGCCGCCACAGGCCGTGGGGGAGCTGCACAGACAACTCTACCACCCGCTCGCACACCAAGGGCTAGAAGCGGGCCAAGAGACCGCGAAAAAACGCCTCTCTCGCGACGGGAGATGAAGATCGCGGAAGATGTGCCTTCGCTATAGTCACCGCAGCCGGCCGCCCTGGTGTCGCTGGCAGGGTCGCTCAGGCGGCCTGGTAAGCCAGATCGCCGGCGAAGCCTTCTGGCCGCCACCGCATGCAGGCCGGGCGCCCGGGCGTGGCAGGAGCCGTCGTGACCCGAGATCCCCCCACGTTTTGACCGTTCTAGCTGATATACTGGCGCTTCATCGCTACCAATCACTTCAACCGCCACCCGCGGCGGGAAAGGACTCTGAACGTGCAACAGCGAATCTCGAAGCGAGCCTACAGGAAGACCGGCGCCCCAACCGCAGCCCTTTCTCAGTTGACCGCGGTACTGATTCTGCTAGTCGTAACGCTTGCGGCAGCTGGCTGCTCCTCGGAATCGCCTAGCTCGAGCGGCCAATCACCTGCAGGGAAAACAACCGCGGCAGCCCCGCAGGCTCCTGTTTCCCAGGTAAAAGCCCCTCCGGCCAATGTCCCCGGGCCCGATGAAGACGCCAGATGGGGCGTTGTTTACATGCAGGGAAGACGTATCGGCTACACCTGGGAAACCACGACCGCAGCGCAAGAAAACGGCCAAGAAGTCGTCCATCGACAGGCTGAGTTCACCATGAAGATGCAACGCTTCGGTGCTGTCGTGGAAACCGCGATTAAGATTCAGTCGATCGAAGACAAGGCAGAAAATCTGAAACGCTTTGAAACCGTGATGAAAGCGGGATCTACTGAGTTCAAGTCAGCCGGACAGGTTCAAGATGGCAAACTAACCGTCCAACTAAGCACACTTGGTGCTCCGGTCAAAGAAACCATCGACTGGAATGGAGACATTGGCGGTCCCTTCGCTCGCGAGCTGTCACTTCGCACCCAGCCGATGAAGCCAGGCGAGAAACGATCCCTGCGAATGCTCGTACCGATGCAGACGGCTCCCGCTCGAGTTGAGATGAAAGCGATCGGCTACGAGGACACCAAAATGCTAAACGGCACGCGGAACCTACTTCGGATCGAAGCGGTCAACATCACGAAGCAAGGCGGGATCGAAACCAAGATTCCGGAGACAATATTTGTCGACAGCGCCGGGGTCACCATGAAGTCCGTGATTCCGATGATGCAGCAAGAGGTATACGCCACGACTCGCTCCGTGGCACTCGGCGACTTCGATCCGGCCGAGTTCGACCTGGGAGAGATGTCGATCGTCAAGGTCGACGCACCCGCTGGCTTTGAAGACCGCGAGCAAGCTAAGTATCGGGTCCGACTCACCTCGAGTAATCCGAAAGAGCAGTTCGCCAGCGGCGGAGCCCAAACGGTCGAGTCGGTTGACGATCGCACCGCCACGATTACCGTTTCCCCGGCGCACGCTGCCGCTGCCAACAAAGACGATCAGCCAAGCGATGCCGACCTCGCATCCAATGGTCTCATCCAAAGTTACGATCCGCTGATCGTCAAACTAGCAGCCGGCATTGCCCCAGGCGAGAAAAATGCCACACGCTTGGCCCAAGCGATTGAAAAATTCGTCTTTACGACGATCGACGAGAAGACCTTCACCCAGGTGTTCGCCACCGCGGCCGAAGTGGCCAAGAGTCGAGAAGGAGACTGCACCGAGCATGGAGTTTTGCTGGCAGCCTTGGCCCGCGCACGAGAGCTACCTGCCCGCGTAGTCTTCGGCCTAGTCTACGTTCGACAATTCGGCGGCTTCGGCTACCATATGTGGACCGAAGTTTGGACCGGCGACCGCTGGCTGGCCCTCGACGGCACCTTGGGCCAGGGGGGCATCACCCACCGGCACATCAAGATTGGGCACTCCAACCTAAAAGGGGCTGGGCCGCTGAGCGCCATGCTGCCGGCAGTCACCGTAATGGGCAACGTCGCTATCGAGCTGTTGCCGTAGGGCAGGGGGCAAACGCTCTGCAACGGCGACTCCCGCCGGCATCCTGCAGTACATCCACATCGAGGGGACACGATGAACCATTACGCCCAACAACAACCGCCGAAGTGGTGGTCGCCGAATCTCAGCCCGTTCTGGATCCGCTTCTGGCGGCCCTTGCGTTTGCGTAAGCAGAAACGCGAACAGAAGGTGATGGAGATCGAGGTTCGTGGGCTCGAAAACCTCCAGGGGGCACTCGATGCCGGTTGCGGGATCATGCTCAACCCCAACCACAGTGGGCACGCCGACGCCCACGCGATGTACGCCGCGTCGGACGCGGCCGGCGTTCCGTTCTACTTCATGTCCGCCTGGCAGGTGTTCCACCAACAGTCGTGGATTGGCGAGCAGATCATGCGTTGGCACGGCTGCTTCAGCATCGACCGCGAGGGGACCGACATGAAGGCCTTTCGCCAGGCGACGGAGATCCTACAGAACAGCCCCAACCCATTGGTCGTCTTTCCCGAAGGCGAGGTCTATCACCTCAACGAACGAACCACACCCTTTCGCGAAGGGGCCGCAACGATTGCCCTTTCGGCCGCTAAGCGGGCCAAACGGGACGTCGTCTGCATTCCCTGCGGAATTAAGTACGAATACCTGGAAGACCCGCGGCCTAATCTCCTCAAGCTAATGGACCAGCTTGAGTCCAAGATCTTCTGGCGCCCCCAGCCTGATTTGCCGCTACATAAGCGGATCTATCGATTCGCAGAAGGCGCGATGGCCCTTAAAGAACTCGAACACCTCGGTCACACCTGTAGCGGTCCATTGCCAGAGCGGCTCGAGGCACTGGCCGACCAGATCCTGCGAAAGCTGGAAGCCCACTACGAAGAAGATGGCGAAGCAGGCACCTTGCCGGAACGGGTCAAAGAAGTCCGCCGCCACGCGCTCGAGGGTTGGCGAGAAAGCGAGAACGATCCCGCCGCACGCCAGCGATACCAGCACGACCTCGACGACATCTTTCTGGTCACTCAACTCTTCAGCTACCCGGGCGACTATGTCGATGAAAAGCCGACGATCGAACGGATGGCCGAGACGCTCGATAAGTTTGAAGAGGACGTACTCGACCGCTATACGGCTTCCATTCGCGGCGAGCGCAAGATCACCGTCTCTTTGGGCGAACCGATCCAGGCGGTGCCGAGCCGTGATCGCAAGAACGCCGCCCAGAACTTGACCCAACAGGTCGAGCAGGGCGTGCAAAGCCTTCTCGACGGCATCGAGATCCCCAAGAACCGATTTGGGGACGGGGCGTAGGGGGGGGCTGGCCCCCTTTGATTCACTCCCTACCACGATCCCGCCCACGGCGAACAAACCCAACTGTTTCATTTCCAAAGAGATGAATCTGGAACCATGAGCTCCTCGAATACTTCAAGGAACATTCAGTTTCGTCTCTCCGACGCACTACCTCCGGTATGTGCTCTTTGTGGAGATCGAGCGACCAGCAGGAGCATGAGGTTGGTCCAATTACCGCTGGACCAGCTTACCAAACAGCGACTTCTTACTCAGGTAATTGCGTTGGTATTCGGATGGATATGGGCGCGAGACGAACCCAGTCCGAATAGGAACGTGTATATCGGCATTCCTCACTGCGATCGCCACTTTGGCGGCTCAGGTCTCCTATCCGACGTTTCGGTAACCGCAATCGATCGATACACGGGGCTGATGTCGGGGGTCTCCCTGAAGTTCATTCGGGCGATGGAGGCGTCGAGCAAGCCCCCTTCGGCAGCCGACCTCGCCGCTTGCGATACTGGGCCGCTGGTGGCCCCGGAACAATTCCTGGGCTCCATCGACGACTCGTCGATCTCGACTCCTCAAGACTTCCTGGCAGACCTCGAAGACGATCAGCAAGGCTAGATTGCGGTGCAAAACATGTGGCGAGGGCTCCGGACAAAAGACTGACACACCATTCATGGCAACCGAAATCACAGCACCGGATCGTTCCTTCTCGATTTCGCGGATCATGCTCTGGACGTTTGTTGCGGCCATACTGGCCCTGACACTTACCTTGCTGGAGTGCACCGCAGTTCCTGCCTGCGGAGCGAGTCTCGTTCTCGCGATCTTTGTGCTACTCGACGCCACCCGTCCCCAAGATCGTCGTTATCGTGGATCGCTCGCCTTTTCCTACTTTGCACTAGCCATCGCCTGGGGCCTGGTCGTCGCATTTTTCTTACCCGCGAGTGAGCCGCTCCGTCCACCACCAGTAGCAACCTCGTCCGAAGAAGTGGTTAATCTCGACGACCCACTTGTCGAGGGCTTGCTTAAGGGCGTATTTCAGCTGGCCGCGTATATCCTCGCCTTCGTCTTGTTCACGCTTGCCAGCTCACTACTGGCGATCTTCGACCACTTGCGAGGTGCCCGAGCGAAATGGCTGCTGATCCTGAACCTGCCTGGCCTTCTTTTCAGTGGCTGGTACATCTACATCGTCTGGATTCGATGACCGAGGCAATTCAACTCTTATTCTCTGCCGCTGCCTGGTAGATCACGCCGTTGATCAGTCCACCCAAGAGCAACATCGCGCCGCTTAAGTAGAACCACAACAGCAGCACGATCACCCCGCCGAGCGTGCCATAGGTTTTGTTGTAGTGGCCGAAGTAGGTCATGTAGAGACGCAGGCCTTGGCTGAGCAGCATCCAGCCGCCAACCGCGATCACGCTACCTGGCGAGAGCCAGTGCCAAGGCAGCTTCACCGCCGGCATCAGGCAATAAATGGCCGACGTACAAAGCAACAAGCAACACGTAACGATCGCCCAACGGACGAAATGCACCAGCGGTCCGTCCAAGTGCTGCTGCTCAAACAGAGCAAGTGCCCATTGAATCAAGTTCGGCCCCATCACGAGCAGCACCAGGGCCAACAACAGCAGCAGGATCACACCGACGGTCAAAATCAGCGAGACGCCCTGGGCTTTGAACCAATTGCGTCGCTTTTGAATCCCGAAGGCCGAATTGAGCCCGCTGTCGACCGTCATGAACAGTCGCATGCCGGCAAACAGAAACACCAACAGGGCGGCCGACGCCAAACCGGCGCTCGAATAGTCCTGCACATCTTGAATCTGCTCGCGGACCAGCTCGTATGCATCCGGCGGCAGGGCTCGCCGCAGCAGCCTTTGAAAACTATCGAGCGTACCAGCCAGCGGCAGCTTGGCGATCGCCGCGATCGTGAGAATCAGCACCGGCACCAACGCCAGCAATGAATAGTAGGCGAACTGGGCACTCATCGCGGCCAGGCGGTATTCCTGCCAGCCGATGCCGATCCGCTTGAGCAGCTGCCAGAAGCTCAGCCCGCCCAATTGCCAAACGCGAATTTCTTGAGGAACAGACATAGGGCGGTGCCAGAGACGCTCGTGAAGAATAGTCGAGCGATCAATATAGCAGGGCAGCCGGCCCACGCCATGCGAGATTTCGAAAAACCAACCGCACCACTACCGCAGAAAGACGTCGCCCCCAGCTACGAATCAACTCCGCCGGGAGCTTACTCGGCTGCCGTTTCTTCAGCGGCGGTTTCGTCACTCACCGCTTCATCATTCAACCGGCAGCCAACCAGCGTGCGAATCGCCAAGCCTGTGCCGTATTGCTGGTGGTAGTCGTAGAGCGGGTAATCCCACCAGCAGCCGGTACCGTCTTGCAGCTTCATGATGATGTCGGCCAGATGGCCCTTCAGCCGTGGCTGTTCTTCGGCCGGCAGTTCCGCGATGCAACCAGCGGCGTAATAGTGACCGTAGTAATAGAAGTAACCGGCCACTTTGTAGTACGACTCGTGCGGCACGGGACGCTTACGGCCGATGCTCAACCAACCGTTGCGGACGATCAAGCGATCAAGCCAGTCGATCATCACTTGATCGGTCACCGTCTCGTCACCGTACATCCGCATCGCCAGGTTGCAGACCTGACTTCGGGCCAGACTTCCGCCCGGCTGATTGACCGGATGGCCTTTGCGAGTCACGAATCCGCTGCTGTAGAGGTAACCGAAGTCGGGTCGCCGCTGGCGTTTCACTTCGCGAACCGCCGGCTTGACGATTTTTTCTGGTACTTCGATGCCCATATCCTGCGCCTTCTTCAAGGCGATCAGGCAGGTGGCCGTGGTGAAACTGTTGGAGCGGCCAGCCGGACGCTGCATACCGTATTGGATTTCGTAGTAGCCCCAACCTCCGATCAAGTAGCTGTATCGCTTGAGCCGATCGATCTGCCCGCGAATCAGTTCCTTCATCAACTCCTGCCGTGCTTTGTCTTCTGGCAGACGATCGTGCATCAGGATCAAGGCTTCGATCGCGTAGGCGTGCGCCCAAACGTTGTAGATCACGCCGGTCGAACCGCGACGAACCTTGGGAATATCTTCGATCATCCACTCTTCTGCGCGGCGAAGCGTCTCGAGTGCCTCGGGGCGTTGGTCACCCGATTCGATCAACGCCGCCACACAGAGCGAAGTGACTGCGGCACGCAGACCATGATGCCCACCTGGCACCGGCGTGTTAATGTTGAGCAGCTTCGTGTTACGCGCCGATCCCCAAGAACCGTCTTTGTTCTGCCGCTTGATGAGGAAATCGACACCCCGTGCGATCGACTTCTCCAGCGCCTCGGGCGTCGGGGGCGTGATCGGATTCGGACGAGGAACCTTACCACCCGTAGCACGTCCAACCGCGGAAGTCGTCTCACCGAGCTTGCCCGTGTCGGGCGTCTCCTCGGCCAGCGAACGTCCAGCGCCGATCCCCATCAGCATTGCGATGGTCAACAAAGCGGCGGTAGCAGATAGTGGCAATTTCATCAGCGAATGTCCTACGCGGCAAATTCTACGCACGAGAGGAATCCCAGACTACGTGCGAACCGTCCCATAGCGATGAAGCCACTACAGAACTGCTCGACGAAGAACGCGAGAACTTAGGCGGCCGGCTTCTTCAAGAGCACGACATCACCCGCCGACAAACCGGCGGTGACCTCGACCTTGTCCCCCTGCGATTTACCCGTCTTCACTTCTCGCTTCTCGGGCTTGCCATCGACCTGAACGTAGACGAACTTGCCGTCTTCGTCGTGAACAGCCGACTTGGGCACGAGCATGGCCTTCGGGTTTTCATAGGCGGTGAATTTTACCGAGCAAACCATGCCGGGAACGATGCGGCCGGCATCGGTGCCCGCGGCCAGGCTTACTTTTCCGTCGAACTTTCCGGTGCTGATCGGAACGATCGAGACTTCCGCGAGCTCGGCGGACAGCTTCTTTTCCGGGAATCCGGCGGGGGTGACCGTTGCCTTGGCTCCCGTATCGAGCTGATGCAGATACTTCTCTTCGACACTGACGCGAACAAACATCGAATCCGGATTGACGATGGTCATGACCGTCATGTTCGGCTTCAGGGCGTTTCCGGCCTTAAGCATACGAGCAACGGTTGCCATGCCGGGCCACTGACCACGTTCGCTGTGGCCGTAATAAACAAGACCATCGGCGGGCGAAAGAATCGTCATCGCGGCACGATCACGACGAGTGCGGGCCAGCTTGTCGGCGGCCTTGCTACGATCGCGATCCATCTTTTCCAGTGCCATTCGCTTTTCAACCAGGCTGGCGGGCAGCTTGGCCTTGGCGGCTTCGAGCGCGATGGCTGCCGTTTCAGCGGCCGTCTTCACATCGATTTCCTGTCGCGGAATGCGGAACTTGAGCATGTCGTCGCGAAATTGCTTGGCCTTAGCCAAACGAAGCTTGGCGCTCTTAATGCGGTGCTGCAAACGGAGCAGAATGATCTCTTCAGTTTCTTCGGTGACATCATCCTCTTTGTACATCTTCTCAAGCTGGCGAAGCTCTTCTTGTTCGTAAAGGAAGAAATTCTCGTTCTGCTCGACCGTGTAATGCGCGTCCTTGATCGCTTCTTCCTTATCACGCTCCATAAACGTGTCGAGATTCTGCTGAGCGGTCTCGGCGGCGAGCTTGGCGGCCTGAAGTTGTAGCGGAACCGACTTTTTCGACAAACGGAACGACTCGTCGGCCAACTTACGGGCCAAGTCGGATGCGGCCTCAGCGGCTTCCATGTCGGTAATCGCCAGGTCGATTTTCCGCGTGTCGATCTCGACAAGCGTTTCGCCGGCGCTTACCCGCTTTCCTTGCTCGACTGCGTTCAGCACGGTCCACTCCGGCCAGGCCTCAGGACTAAGCCGCACGGCGGTCGAATCGGAGGCTTCGAAGATACCCTTGAGCGTGACCTCGATCTTGAGTGGCTCCTCCTTCACCGTGAGCGTGGCCGCTTCTTTCTTGGCAGCCTCCTTGGCGGCGGCAAGCTTGGCCGCGGCCGCGTTGGCAGGCGACGCCTTGCCGTTCGTATCGGCAATCGCGGAAACCGCGACACTGGAACCAAGAACCACCGTACAAAGCGTCAAAATCGAACGTCTCATTCTCTGTTCACCTTTATGGGAGATGTGCGCTGGGGCCGGGACCGGAAAACGACAATCCTGACCTCGATGTCCAAATCGAGCCCAGAAGCCAAATCGAGCCCAGAAGGAGGTCCCGTACAGCCGCCGGCATCGCGGAGATGTAAATATATAGCATCTAGGTAGAGCGTAAGCTTTTAGTAGACGCTACGGGCTGGGAAGAGTCAACCGTCCGAGCCACAACTGACTGGCTCTGCCAGGGCCTCGCGTGCTCGTCCACATCAGATATTTCCCGTTTGGAGAGAAAACGGGTAGCACATCGGCTGACTTATGGTCGGTTACCTGAATTTTCGGCCCGACGACCAATTTTTCGCCTTCGAGGCGGTATTTGACCATCCAAAGGTCATAATTGGGCCGCTGGCCGGGAATCGAGTGGTCGGCTCCGCACCAGATGATGTACGGCTCGGTGGGGTGCCAGTAGGGGGCCCAATTCACCCACGACATATCATTGGTCAGCCGTACCTCGTTCTTACCGTCGACTCCGATGGCGTAGATCTGCAAATACTTCTCCTTCTCCCGATCGCTGCGGAAGATGATCCACTTTCCATCGGGAGAAAAGAATGGCCCGCCGTCGTAGCCTGGGGCATCGGTCAACTGCCGGACTCCGGTTCCGTCCGAATTCATTATGTACAGGTCGGGATCGCCATCACGATCGCTACAGAACACGATCTGATTTCCGTCGGGTGAATACGCACACTCGGCGTCGTAGCCCTCGGCGGTGGTCAACTGCGTCAGCTCGCTCCCGTCGGTACGAGCCCGAAAGATGTCCATGTGCGGATCAAACACCCAGT
>CAYLRE010000051.1:0-21312 GCA_964385715.1 uncultured Planctomycetaceae bacterium | reverse complement strand
ACGGAAACCGAAGACGACAACCTTCGCGATATTGCCGAACAAGAAATTGGCGCCCAACTCGATCAGATCGATCCACAGCAACAAGCTGAGGTGCACATTGTGCCGGGCGTGGCCGATGGTGAAATCGGCGCGCATCTGGAAAAACTCAACATCGATCTGTTGGTGATGGGAACGATCTCGCGGACCGGAATACCGGGCGTGTTGATTGGCAACACGGCCGAGCGTCTGCTGCCCTACATCGGTTGCTCGATCCTGGCGATCAAGCCGGACGACTTTGTCTGTCCGATTACTGCTTAGGGTCGATTGCCTTTTCACACCGAATCTGACCGCCCGTCTCCACCGGCCGCCCACCACACAAAAAAAGCCGCCTGGCGAGGACGTTCTTCAGCAGGCGGCTCTTGAACTAAAAAACGCAGCTTCGCGTTTAGCGAACTCTTCGGCGACTGCGTTTTTTCTGGCTGGGGGTTCCCCAATCTTTCGTGAGCGACTCGAACACCTCGGGTGATTCGTAGCGCACGATGTTCTTGCCCTCAGGAATTGGGCCGATCAACCCGCGGAAGACCGGCATGCCCCGCAAATCGAGATCGGTGCTGCAATCGTCAACGCCAATCTTGGTATGCATCTTGACGATCGAGTCTGGCTTCTCGTAATCGCGAATTAAGATCTCACCGTCCGTGCCACGCGTCACAACGCGATAGGTATCTTTCTTCATCGGTTCGTCTCCTCAGTCTCGTTCCACCCATCGCTTATGTTGCCTTGTCGCCGCGTCGAAGCGACGCCCGTTGGCTCAAAGGCAAGCGACCACGAGTGACTCGTGTGCTACTGAGGAATCGACCCTTGGGTACAATCCGGGGCAAGATTTTTCTAGCGCCTGGTGCAGCGCGTAACTGCGCAACAACCCGTACATGTGGCGTGACGTGCGGCGGCATCACAGGTCGAACGGCATACGACGTGCTGTACCGGTTATGTCAGCTGAGCGCCGGAGCGGTCATTATGGCCGGACCGCTCGGCAGAGACGTATCGCTCGACAAGGAAGCGAATGGCCGAAATACCGGCACTCCTTAACGGCCCCTTTCTAGGGGCGTAGAAGTAGAATGCGGTGAATCGACGAGGTCGAGTACCTGGTTACGCGGGCATTTAGGAGGCCGCGCTGGTGACCGACTCATGGCGAGCCAGGAAGACCTGCAAAAGCACCTTCAAGTCGGTCGTCGTCAGAATGCCAAGGAGATTGCCCTCTTGCACCACCGGCAGGCTGTTGACGCCATGCTTGAGCATCAGTTCAACCGCATGGCTGAGCGAGGCATCCGGCGTCACCGTCAGCAAGTCGCTGCTCATCAGGACCGACGTCGGGATCTGAGCCAGCTCTTCCCGGGTGGGAGGATCGAACGGCGAGAAGCAGCCGATGAGGTCGCGATCGCTGACCAGGCCGACAAGCCGGCCTCCGGTATCGCAAACCAGCAGGTGCCGGAAACGCTTCGTATGGAACATATTCGCCAGATCGAGTGCTGTCGTATCATCGCTGATGCAGACAGGCTCTTGGGTCATCACCTGCGAAACCACCAGCTTGGCCGCTTCCGAGAGTCGCTCGAGCTCGTTGAGGGCTTCGCCCAACTCGACCTTCTTCATGTCCATCCGATTGTCGTTCATGCCGGCTTTTCCCCCTCGGACATAGATAATCGTTGCTGAGAATGGGCGTCTTGAGTAGCGGTCGAAATGCGGCCGCTACTCGAAGCGCACGATGGGTCACGGAAAATCTAGGTCAAGAACAGGGTTTTGCCAAACGAAAGCCGGGCGACAGGCGGCGAAAAACCCCCGGCAAGAAGGAGCCAACACGTTGGCTATGCCGGTCGTAGCGGCCAGAGTGCTTGGCGCGGCAGCAGGCCCTGCGGTAAATTGCTGGGACGCCCCTGGTCGAAAAAATGGGGGTAACCGCCGCGGTGGCTCGTGGGCCTCTTGCGCGGTGATCTGCAGGCGGGTCGAGACTGGTTCTCACCCCAAGCGTGGCAGTCGCCTGGGCGGAAATTCGGAGGGTACGCGAATGGCTAGCAGCCTGATTCGAAATCAGGTGCCCCGCAAGGGGTTGAGGGTTCGAGTCCCTTGCCCTCCGCTTCTTGTAACTCGTTCAGCATGAAGAGGTTCCAGCGATTCGTCGGTGGAGCCTTTTTTGTTGGGTTCACGGCGAGCACTGCCGCACGATCGCTACCTTTGCGGGTGCATCGATCCTCCCTCCATTCTCAGGTAAAATCTCAGTTGGTGATCGTCCCTCCCTCCCGCCTTGCGATCACCCCTCCCCCACCTCGCAGTTACCCGACGAGCCCACCAACTTTCCCACCTCCCTCAGCCCGCTGACACTATGGCCATCTTTCGTATTCTCGCCTGTCTCGCGATCTTCGTCCTCACATCCGCCGGCGCGCTGGCGGAGGATTCCGTCGACTTCAATCGCGACGTGCGGCCGATCCTCTCAGGCAAGTGCTTTGCCTGCCACGGCCCCGATGCAGAAACAGTCGAAGGCGACCTGCGACTCGACCTGCCAGAAAATGCCTTGAGCGATCGCGACGGCGCCGGCGAAGCAATCTTGCCTGGCGAGCCGGACGACAGTCTGCTGATCGAGCGAATTGAATCTGCCGACGAAGACGAAGTGATGCCGCCGCCGGAGTTTCGCAAACCACTTTCGGCAGAAGAAAAAGAAACGCTCCGCCGCTGGATCGCCCAAGGTGCTCAGTACGACAAGCATTGGGCCTTTCTAAAACCATTGCAAAGCGACCCGCCGGCCGTGGAAAACACCGATTGGGCGAAGAGCGAGATCGATCATTTTGTGCTGGCCGCCATGGAAAAGCGCGGCATTCGACCGTCGCCGCGTGCCTCTCGCGAGACATTGATCCGCCGGGTATCGCTCGACATGCGTGGTCTGCCGCCCACGCTCGAAGAACTCAATGAGTATCTGACCGACCAGTCGCCTGGCGCTTACGAGCGAATGGTCGATCGCATGCTCGCCTCTCCGCACTACGGCGAGAAGCTAACCCGCATCTGGATGGACTTGGCTCGCTACGGCGACACCAACGGTTACCACTTCGACTCCACGCGGCCGGTCTGGCTGTGGCGAGATTGGGTGATCAAGGCGTTCAACGACAACATGCCGTTCGATCAGTTCACGATCGAACAGCTGGCTGGTGACCTGCTGCCGGACCCCTCGATCGATCAGAAGATCGCCTCGGGTTTCAATCGCAACAGCCGTTTTAATGAAGAAGGTGGTGCCGACCCGGAAGAGTTCCTGGTCCGCTATGCGGTCGATCGCACCGTGACGCTGGGGCGAATCTGGTTGGGCATGACGCTCAACTGCTGCGAATGCCACAGCCACAAGTACGATCCGATTTCGCAAAAAGAGTTTTATCAGCTGTTCGCGTTCTTCAATAACCTTGAAGAAGTGGGAGCCGGTGGCCCCGGCGGTTTCCACAACAAACCGGTCCCACCCACGATGCAGGTTCCCAGTCCGGAACAGAAGACCAAGAGCGACGAGCTAAACGCCACGATCGCTCGCCTGGAAGAGCTGATCGATTCCAAGCTGGCGACGGTCGATTACCAGGAACCGGATGCTCCAGCCGTAGAAGACACGCCCGCTGTAGAAGAAACGGCCGCTAAAGAAACGACCGAAGAGAAGGCCGCCTCCACTGAAGAAGAAAAAACGGAGGTAGCCGACGATCTCGCGACCACTTCGCTGCTGGCCTGGATCAAGCAAGCCCCAGGCAACACGAAACTTCCCCGCGACGTTCGTATCGCTGCCAAGCAGGCCGCTGAGAAACGTACCGCTGAACAGAACGAGCGACTCAAGACCTACTTTGTGCAGTACATTTACCGCGACACGCGGGAACTGTTCGACGAGGTCAACAAAGAACTGGGCGTTGCCGTCAAAGAACGGACGGAACTGAACAAGCAGATTCCGCTGCAGATGATCAGCGTCGAGATGGCCGAGCCCCGCCCGACGTATCTGTTGATCCGCGGCAATTTTGAGACTCGTGGTGAGCAAGTCGAGCGCGACGTACCGGCAATTCTTCCGTCGCTACCGACCGATACGCCGCGCAATCGTCTCTCTTTGGCGAAGTGGTTGGTCGATCCCGATCATCCGCTGACCGCGCGTGTTACGGTCAACCGATATTGGGCCCAGTTGTTCGGTCGCGGCATCGTCGAAACGGTCGGCGACTTTGGAACGCAAGGCCGCTACCCCACGCACCCCCAACTACTCGACTGGCTGGCAACGGAGTATGTCGAGTCCGGTTGGGACACGCGCAACTTGTTCAGAACCATTCTCATGTCGGCCACGTACCAGCAGAGTTCGGTGAACGATGGTCGCCACGACAAAGTCGATGCAGACAATCTCCTCCTCTGGCGATCACCTCGCTTCCGACTTCCGGCCGAAGAGATTCGCGACACCTCGCTACGCATTTCCGGCATGCTCAGCCCCAAGATCGGCGGCCCTCCGGTTCACCCCTATCAGCCGCCCGACTACTACAAAGCCAAGACCGGTGGCTGGACCTGGAAAGTCAGCAAAGGCGAAGACGGATACCGCCGTGGGATGTACACCTTCTGGCGGCGCACGACCCCCTACCCTGCCTTTGTGATCTTCGATGCTCCCGATCGCAGTGAATGCGTAACATCGAGACCGCGTACGAACACACCGCTACAAGCGCTCACCACGCTCAACGATCCGCAGTACTTCGAGGCGGCTCGCGTGTTTGCTCAGCGAGTCCTGCTCGAAGGTCCGGCCGATCTCGAAGGACGAATCACTTGGGCATTTCGTGCGGCGCTGGGTCGCAAGCCGATTGCCGCCGAAGTTGCCGTGATTCGAGCCGCCCACGCCACGCACTCCGGCCAGTTCCAATCGAACGCCGAAGCGGCGGCCAAGATTTCGTCCGCCGGCAACTTCACCCGGCCCGACGGGCTCGACGATGTCGAGTTAGCGACCTGGACCGCGATTGGCAATATTTTATTGAACTCGGACGAGGCGATTACTCGTGAGTGATCGGGCAGGATCTACCGCCTCCGCGATCCTCAGCCCACGACGTTAATAACAAGAACCTCCGCCACAGCCCCCAGCACGGCCATGAATACTCACCAAGCTGCTTTTGCAAACGACTCCGCCCGACGCGCCTCTCGACGTGAGTTCCTCACGCGAACCGCCACCGGTTTCGGTGCGATTGCCGCGTCGGCACTGCTCAGCCAAACCGCCTCAGCCGCCGGCAAGGCGACCTCGCAGGCCGGCCCCGCGGGCCCTGGCATTGCGACCGACGGTGCCCTGGGGGGACCGCACTTCACGCCCAAGGCCAAACGGGTCATTTACTTATTCCAGGCAGGTGGGCCGTCGCACCTCGACCTGTTCGACTACAAACCGGTGCTCAATGAACAGCACGGCAAGAACGTACCCCAATCGATTCTTGGCAATCAGCGCGTCACGCTGATGACCCGCAGTCAGTCGCGATTTCCGTCGTTCGGTTCGCCGTTCAAGTTCGCCCAACATGGCCAGAGCGGGCAGTGGTTCTCCGACCAGTTACCCCACATGGCCAAGACGGCCGACGACTGGTGCTTCATCAAGTCGATTCACAGCGAACCGATCAACCACGATCCGGCCGTGACGTTCTTGCAGACCGGCCGGCAAAATCCAGGTCGACCGGCCGTCGGTTCCTGGCTCGACTACGGCCTCGGTTCCGAGTGCGAGGACCTGCCCGCGTATATCGTGATGAATTGCGGGCTGACGATGCAGCCACTGTTGAGCCGTTACTGGCACAGCGGCTTTCTCCCGGCCAAGCACCAAGGCGTACAGTTTCAGTCGACCGGCGACCCGGTACTCTTCCTGTCCAACCCGGACGGCATGGATCATTCCACCCGCGGTCAAATCATTTCATCGGTTAACCAGCTCAACGCCCTCAAGCACCAACAGGTGGGCGATCCAGAGATTGAAGCCCGCATCGATGCGTTTGAGATGGCCTACAAGATGCAGTCTTCGGTCCCGCAGTTGATCGACTTCTCGGACGAGCCGAAGCACATTCTCGACATGTACGGTCCCGACGTGATGAAGCAGGGTTCGTATGCCTACCAATGCCTGCTGGCTCGCCGCTTGGCAGAAGCGGGTGTTCGTTTCGTGCAGATCTTCCACGCCGGCTGGGATCATCATGGCGACATCCCGGGCAACATTCGCCGTCAGGCCAAGGTGGCCGACCAACCGAGTGCGGCCTTGATCATGGATCTGAAGATGCGTGGTCTGCTCGACGATACGCTCGTCGTCTGGGGTGGCGAGTTTGGTCGCACCGCCTACACGCAAGGTTCCAACGGCCGTGATCATCACCCACGCAGCTACACGATCGGCATGGCCGGTGGCGGCGTCCGCGGCGGTATGACCTACGGAGCGACCGACGACTTTGGTTACAACATCGCCCAAGACCAGGTCAACGTTCGCGACATGCACGCTACGTTCCTACACTGCCTGGGCATCGACCACAGTCGATTTACGTATCCCGTGCAAGGTCTCGACGCCAAGCTGACCGGCGTGGAACATGCTCGCGTCGTGCATGAGATTTTGACATAGGGTACAGCCCTAACGCTACAAAATTCTGACACGCCAGCGGTGGAGAACGTTTTGAGAAAAGCGTTAGCCCCCCTCCCGCAACGCCTGCGTAGATCCCCTGCCCTCGCAGGCTGGAACGGCCAATGCTGTCTCTGCTGCTGGGAAGAATCGCTTTTTCTTCCCAAATTACTGTCCCCGCTGGCCACCGCGCGTATAATCAGCATAAGATGATTCTTCATGAGGGCAATATCTTCGTTCCACAGAACGAATAATTTCTCAGCCGACATCAAGGCGGCAAGGGGTAACGGTGCGGGAGGCGATGAACCGACAGGTCGCCGAGGGTGGTTCTTGTCGCGCAGTCGTAAACGAAGTGTCTCTTTCAACCGACCGAGGATATCAACGGAGCATGGACGTTAGCGCGGCTGACGCCAGCCTGGCGTGACACGGAAACTCCGCTTTCCAAGACTCGAGATGATCTGAATGAACATGGAACATACCACGCAATCTCGTTTTGAATCGTCTGCCACTGACACGTCTGCCGCAGATCCGTCAACTTCCGACGCGTCATCTGCAAACGAGACGCTCTCCCGCTCCGGTGCCTGCGAACAGTCTGGCTTGGTCGATGCCGTTCGCAGCCAGGTCGCCCAGGTCGTTGTCGGTCAGGATGTGGTCGTCGAGCGAATGCTCATCGCCCTGTTGACCGGCGGGCATCTGCTGCTGCAAGGCGTTCCCGGCTTGGCCAAGACGCTGATGGTCAGTGCCCTGGCCCGAGCAATCAGCCTCGACTTTGGTCGCGTGCAATTCACCATCGATCTGTTGCCGGCCGACATCCTCGGCAGTGAGGTCCTCGATCAGGCGACCGGACAATTCCACATCAACAAGGGTCCGATCTTTACGAACCTTCTCTTGGCGGACGAAATCAACCGGGCCGCCCCCAAGGTTCAATCCGCGCTGCTCGAAGCGATGCAGGAACGCCGCACCACGATCGGCAAGGAAACCTTCAGCCTGCCTGCGCCGTTCTTGGTCATCGCCACACAGAACCCGGTGGAACAGGCCGGTACGTTCGAGCTGCCGGAAGCGCAGATTGACCGCTTCATGCTCTGTCACCGGCTCGAGTATCCCGGGCACACCGACGAGGTCCGCATCATCGAACAGAATCTGGGGCTGGGACTGTCTCGCTCGGACGACGGAGCGGTTCCGCAGAGTGCCTTCGATCTGATCAAAGACGAACCGGTTGCTTCGGCCGACGACCTGACCCGCTCGATGTCGCAAGTGCAAGAGGTCTACGTCAGCCCGGTGTTCGTGGAGCACTGCGTGGAGTTGGTACGCCGCACCCGCGAGTGCCCCCACATCGAACTCGGCTGCAGTCCGCGTGCCGGCATTGCCTTGACCTCAGCGGCCCGAGCCCGCGCATACATTCACGATCGCGATCACGTGATTCCGGACGACCTGTTTGAGTTGGCCGAAGACGTGCTGCTGCATCGGATGCGACTGAACTACAACGCCCTGGCTCAAGGATTAACGGGCCGCGACGTGCTGCAAGAGATCTTGGAATCGCTCGCGTAAAGAAGCGTGGGCGCAACACGCTCAACGTTGTGCAATCCTTAACAACTTGAATCTCGCTATGCATCCTGGTGAACTCCCCGCCGAACTGACGGAACAGGACTTCGAGATCGCCGTCCGCAAGTTGGCCGACGACCTGCGTTATGGCCCCGATCCCTCTCGCTATGTCGGCTCTGGTATCGACTATGCTCAGAGTCGCCCCTTTGCACAGGGCGATCCGATCAAGGACATCGATTGGCGCGTCACCGCGCGGACCGGTCGCTACCACGTCAAAGAGTACGAGGTACTCAAGAGCACGCCTGTCTATCTTGTGGTCGACACCTCCGCGTCGATGGCCTTTAGTTCGCAGGCAACCAGCAAACATGTACTGGCCACACTGTTAGCCGGTGGTCTCGGCATCGCTTCGCTGGCCCGGCTCAGTCCCGTTGGTGTTTTGGACGCGGCCGAGCGTGACCTGCACTTCCAGCCCAGCTTGTCCCGTGCGCGCCTGTTTCAATGGCTGCATGAACTTCGCCATCGCCGTTTCGACGAAAAGACCCAACTCGCGAAGAGACTCGAACAACTCGGCGAGCTGTTGCCGGTTCGCAGTTTGGTGATCACTATCAGCGATCTGCACGATCCGGCCGCCATCGCCGCGGTGAAGAAGGTCGCCCAACGTCACGACATGATCGTTTTGCACCTGGAGGACCCGGCCGAACAAGGACTCGCCGGCGGCGGTATCTTTCGCGGCCAAGAAGCCGAGACGGGAAGACAATTCGTGGCCCACGGACGCACCCGCTGGTTCGGTGAAGAGCGATCGGTCGACCGTGACCTGCGAGGGGCCGGCATCGACTACCTCCATCTTTCGACCGACAAACCGTTTGTTCCGGCCGTGCGGCGGCTGATGATGAATCGCGGCCAGATGCACCGCAATGCCCGATAAACCGCCAGTTCGATAGCCATGAATCGCCACACACCAAACACGCCGACGAGTCGCCGACGAGTGTGGCGAAGTAACATCGCCGCAGTGGTGGTGATCATCGTGATCGTTGTAGGCATCAGTGGCATCAGTTCGGCAATCCTGTCGAGCGCGGCCTGGGCAGATACGGAGTCATCGAATTCAGACTCTCCGAAGACGACCGTATCCATCGTCGACAACGGGGTATTTGTCAAAACCAACATCGGTATCGAAGGCGAGTTTCTGTTCCGCTATCGAGACAAGACGCTGCAAGCGACACCGGTCGACGACGACGCCTCGCTCGTGCTGCGTATCGCCGATGTGGTCAAAGACGGCGAGACCTATCTCTACGAACTGCGGTACATCGGCCGCCGCGCAGGCAAGTACGACTTGCGCGATCACCTGGTGCGGATCGATGGTCGCCCCGCGGAAATCGAATCCGCAATGCCGGTCACCGTGCTCTCCGTGCTGCCTGAAGAACACGCCGGCGAATTGGAACAGATCGCAGCGCCGGAGCTCGGCCGTCCGTGGCCCTATCGCACGCTGTTGGTCGTGCTGGCGATAGTGTGGTCGATTCCGCTGCTCGTTTGGATCGTTCGCCGCGTAGGAAGCGGCCGCGATCGCGCGAAGATTGTCCCCGCGGCGGAACCGACATTGGCCGATCAGATGCGACCGTTGGTCGAGTCGGCCGTGCATGGTGAACTCTCCGTGACCGGCAAGTCGCAGCTTGAGCGGATGTTGATGACCTACTGGCGCGAGGAGCTCAACATTCGCGGCGGCACGATGTCCGAGGCTCTCGCGCAAATGCGGCAGCATGAAGAGGCCGGTCAACTGCTCGGGCAACTGGAAACCTGGTTCCACCGTCCGCCGAGATTCGCGTCCCAAGTCGACGTGGCGGAAATCCTCCGGCCCTATCACCAACATGCGCCAATCGACGTCGAGCCGCTCACCAGCCGGTCTTCGATTAACGGAAACGGCCTCCAGCAGCAGGAGGCCCACGCATGACATTTGGCTATCCTTGGCTGTTGTTGATGTTGGCGGTGCCGGCGGTGCTCTGTTTTTGGGAGCTGACGCGCCGTGGCACGCCGGTGGCGATGCCGCTCGATCATGGTCATCATGGCGACGGTCGTTGGCTCCGGCGGCTGGTCCACGCGGCCAACTTCTTGCCGCCGCTGTTGTTGGCGATTGCGATCGTGGTGCTCGCTCGCCCGCTCCGGCTCGACAGTCCCAAACAGGAACGACGACTG
Organism: uncultured Planctomycetaceae bacterium; assembly: GCA_964385715.1. GTDB lineage: Bacteria > Planctomycetota > Planctomycetia > Pirellulales > UBA7805 > MB-PLM-2. Next base: position 11,009 of record CAYLRE010000051.1, on the reverse strand, counting down.
ACGAACGTCGAGTTCGTTCTCGATATTTCGACCAGCATGAACGGAGAGTTCGGCGAAGGTTCTCGCTACGACGGCGCGATGGACGCGATCAACCGCTTCACGACTCATCGCCGCGGCGACGCCTTTGGGCTAACGGTGTTTGGATCCGACGTGTTGCGCTGGACTCCGCTAACAAAAGACCTCTCGGCGATTCGCAGCGCCACGCCCTTTGTCCGTCCGGGCGAACTCCCTTCGCACTTCCAAGGCACGCGGATAGGCAAAGCGATTCGCTACACCCGCAAGACACTCGCTGAGCGACGCGAAGACCCTGAGGGGGGCGAGATCCAAAAGGCTGACAGCATGATCATCCTGCTCTCCGATGGCGAGAGTTCGGATCTCTTTGGTAGCGCCGCGCGGGACATCGCCGGAGACCTTTTGGTCGACAACGTGCGATTGTTCGCGATTCACATCGGCCGAGGTTCGCCCCCGCAGCAACTCTACGACTTGGCCCGTCCAACCGGCGGGGAAGTCTATGCCGCCAACAATCCAGATGGCCTGACCGCCGTCTTCAAACGAATCGACGAGATGCAACCCGTCAAGCTAAAACCGACCGCCCGACAGAAGGTCGACGCCTTCGGCCCCTTCGCACTCACTGGATTGGCCCTGCTGGGACTTTGTCAGTTGACGTTATTCGGAGTTCGATTTGCGCCATGGTAACCTACGGCATTCCCATCTTGTTGATACTCATCGCGGCAGTGGCCGAGTATCTGCACGTGCGCCGATGCCGCCGCCTGGCCTATTTGGCGTTCGGCCCAACGAGTCGCCCGCGCGCCTGGACCGCGGCCGCGGCGCCGCTGCGTGTATTGAGCTTGGGCCTGTTGTGTTGGAGTCTGATCGTGCTACTGCAGATCGACTCGTCGAGTTGGGACGAACTAGCCGGTTCGCGTGACGCGAACAAGAATCCGCATCACCTAGTCATCGGCATCGATGTTTCGCCGAGTATGAAACTCGAGGACGCCGGTCCCGGCGGAAAACAACCTCGCGGTGATCGAGGGCGGGACGTGCTGCGATCGATTCTCGACCGGCTCGATGCCACGCAAACTCGAATCAGTGTTGTGGCCTTCTATTCGTCTGCCCGTCCGGTCGTAATCGACACGGTCGACATGAACGTGGTGACTAACATTCTCGACGACCTTCCGTTGGAATACGCCTTCGAGACCGGCAAGACCAACATGTATAGCTGCGTCGACGTGGCGGCCGAAGTTGCCAAGAAGTGGCCCGCCCGATCGGCCACGCTAGTGATCATCAGCGACGGCGACACGCTGCCACCGGAAGAGATTAAGGAACTACCCCGCGCGTATGCCAGCAGCCTGGTGATGGGCGTTGGCAATCGTTATCGCGGCAAGCAGATCGACGATCACTCCTCACGACAAGACGGCCGCTCACTCGAACAACTCGCCCTGCGACTGCGAGGCGGCTACCACGACGTCAACGAAAAACACCTTCCGACCGAGCGACTACGAAAGATCGTCGCTTCGCTCTCGACCATCGACACGGAAGCCTTCGAGCTGCGCGACGCCGCCTTATGGGCGATCGGCATCAGTGCTTCGGTTTTGGCATTCTTGCCGGTGGCGCTTGGCTGGTGGGGAACCGCCTGGCATCCGCAATCCGCCCAGCCGGTCGACGTTTTCGCCCGCGATCAATCGACTGCTCGACAGCAAACCGTGCCAGCGGGGCAACCGCACTCTGGCGACACCACGAATCAGAGAGACCGAAAATCAGTTGTGACCTCCAGCGCCTAACGTGTCGCGAGATTTGCGACGGAAGCAAGCGATGTCTGGAGAAACAGCAGGAGAAACGTGATGCAAAAAACCTGGACCTTGCTGTGGATCCTGCTGCCGGTAGCGGCGCTCGCTTGGCACTACGGTCCCGGACAGGCAGATCTGGCCCGCGATCAGGCAAGCGATCACTGGCGGTTGGCAGAGTCGGCCGAGGCATCGGGCAACTGGAAAGAGGCCGCCAAGCATTACCAGCTGGCGCACAAGGCGCTTCCAGAAGAAGCGGTCCACGAACGTCGGCGACTGTCGATTTCGCACGCCAAGGCACGCATTCAAAACGGGGAGATGATTCCGGGCCAGGAGCAACTTATCGATGTGATTGCGGAGATGGAAGAAGACAAGTCGACGGCCCCGGCTCTGATGGCAGCCGCTCGTAGCGAACTGGCAGCGGCCAGCTACTACGCGGCCTGGCTGATGCGGATGGAAGGTGCCACAGCCGAGGAATGGAAACCGGAAGCGGAACGAGCCCGTCAACAGTTTCGGCTACTGGCCGAGACGGGACAGATCCGCGACGCCTCGGTTCTGGAGAGTGTCGACAAGAATCTGGAAGCAACCATCCGCTTAGAGCAGATGGACCTCAGTACGCTGCTGGCCCAACCACCCCCAAAGAATTGCCCCAAGAACTGCAAGAGCCTCAGCCAGAGGAAGCGGAAGCAGTGCCAGAGCCGCTGCCAGAGCGACGGCAAAAAGAAAAAGAAAGAGAATAAGGACGAAAAGAAGCAAAACAAGAAAAAGAAAGAGAAGAAGGACGGCCGGAAAGAAATCAAGAAAGCCGGCGCAAGCGAACGGGAAGAGGGCGGCTCGTAAGCCGACTGCGTCCCGCACCAACGTGGTGGCAAACAACGTTTAACACGAAACCAGCATTACGCTGCCCACGAGCATTGACCATGAACATTTCACGCCAATCGATGAACCGGTTTCCCTTGTCTACACAATGCGCGAAGACGAGTGACGACGAACGTAGCCAGCGGTTCTACGCGGCACCGCTACAACTCGTTCTTGGCGTGGTGATCGCGTCGACAATTGTGCCTGCGACTGCCGACGCACAGCCCGGTCGGGCTCCAGCTCCACCAACCCAACCGCTCCCCGCTCTTCCTCCGTCGACGCCACCAAGAGCCATCCCGGCTCCCACTGTCGTTCCGGCGACACCTACTCAGAAGACCGAGGTGAAGGAATTTCTGCAGTTGCCAAATGGAACCACCGTGCAGGGCCTCGACGGCGAGAACCTGAGGTTTGCCCCCTCCGGCAGCACACCCGTGGCCACAAAAACGGTATCCATCTCCAACAAGATGACGTATTCGGATATCGACTTCAGCAGCCTGCCGCCGGAAATTCAAGCCAAGATCATGGCGATGCTCGCGGAACAGCTTGGCCCAGCAAAAACAGATGCGGTTAGTCCAGGCGCCACGAACCCGGCCGACGCGGAAGCCGCGAAGAAGGCCGCCGCCGAAGCCGCCGAACAACAACGGGCCGCCCTGCTGTTGCAGAAGTACGTGAACCTGCCAAAGCTACAACGCTCGCCCGGCGCGGCCATGAAGACTCAGGCGACTGCGGAGATTAAGAAGGCGGCTGCTGAAAAGAAAGCCAACGCCAAGGAAGCCGGCAAAGAACAGTCACCCTCGAACAATGACGCCACCGGCGGTGAGAAGGAGGCCGACGAAAGCAACGCCGCTACGGCCCAAGCGGCCACTCCTCCGCTCGACAAAGACACGCTCGCGGCTCAGCAATACCAGCGGCAAGTCATTCAGGGTGACTGGCCCGCGGTGAAACAGCACCTGGAAACGTTGACCGAGTCGATCCAAGGAACCGTCTACAACCTGACGCTCGCGCTGTTGCTGGGCAAGACCGGCGGCATCGTGCTACCCGACGACGTGTTGGCGATCGCCGACGCGGCTCCAGCGCCGTTGACCGATGCGCAACTGGCACAACTTGGCGGGCTGTTACGGGCTTCCCGCAAACATGTCGACAACCCTTCGACACTACTCGATCGTCTTCAATCGGGTACCGCTCGACTCGGCGGAGCCGATCCGAAACGTCGCCTGGCCGCCGCTCGCATGCTGGCCGCCGCTGGCATGACCAAAGACGCGGCCAGTTTTATGCCGGCAGTCGAAAAAGCGATTGTTGAGAAGGACGTCGATGCGGTTCTTCTGCATGCCGAGATTTTGCAGCGAATCGGAAGCAATGGGGTTGGAGAGCAACCCTCGATCAATGCCTGGCTGCTTTGCCAGGAAGTACTCGGCTTTGAAGATGCCACTGCCGAGGAACGACTCGCCGCCGCCGGTCGCTGCATGGCCTTGATGCCACAACTCAAGAAGGAGTACGTCCACGCCTGGCTCGACGAGATTCTCGAGAACCGACCGGACCTTGGCCTGCTGGTCGTGGCCAGTGTCCTCTCCACAGGTGAGATGTCTTACCTGCAGAAAGATCAGCATTCGCGACTAGAAGCGATGACGGCGATTCATTTGGTCGGTACGCGACTTGTCGAAGCCGCCCGACGCGATGCCGCAAAGTGGCGAGAACCGCTGCAACTGATGGCCGTGGTTTGGGCTCGCGAAGCCGGACGAACGCTTGCCGACTCCTCCGGTATGAATGCCTACCAAATGGCCATGATGCAACGGCAGGCGATGTACGACGAAGAGATGATGATCTCGCCGGAAATGTTCGACCATTATGCAAGCGATAGCGAGTATCCGGCGATCGATCCCGTAACGATGTTATCAATTTCGCCAGCGGAACAGTGGCGTGATCTGCTCGACAAAGACATTGCGAACAAGATTCGCCGCATGGTCGGTGAAATTGCCGCCACCGCCGCCAACAAGGAACAGACATTCGCTCTGGTCAAAAAGATCAGTCAGACCGATCGCCAGTTGGGGCAAGTCATTCTCAGTCGCTTCGTATCCGCTTGGGCCAATCAAATCGGCTCCGGTAGGTCGCACGACATTTACAACTCACAGAGCTATCGTGGTCGCTCCGTTAGCCCCTACCTGCACCATTTACGTTCCCACCATCCCGGCCAAACGTACTACGGCAATAGCGGCGTATCCCTGACCCGTGCCCAACAGGTACGAAACATTGACAAGCTCGCGGCGCTGCTCGAGGAAGTGAAAACGATATCCAAAGAGCCGCTGCCGGCGAATGTCTTGATTAACGCCTTTGACAGCTGCCATAGCGGGGCCGAAGTCTATGCCAAGAAGGACATCGAGCGTGCACTCGGCAAGCTGGAATCCCTTCCGCCAGAATTCCTGGCCAACCTGGCCCAGACCGGCCGTCAGAAGTTGGCTCGTCAGTGGCGAGCACACCAGGTGCAGGAGCAGGCTGGCACAAGGCGGACCGACCAGCAGATGATTGCCGAAGTACGTCGCGGATACGATCTGATGATCGAAATGCTCACCGCGGCACTCGCCCAACAGCCGGACAACCCTGGCCTACATACTTCCTTGGCGACCCTCTACTTCGATCAAGCCGAGTTTCAGTATGGTCAGAACGTCGACCTGAAGACGTACACCTCGATTCGCGATCGAGCCTTCGGTGCCTACGCTAAGGCGGCGGAGCTCTATGCCGAGCACCTCAGCACGGCCGAGGACCCGCAATACGACATCAGCATATTCGCCTCCTGGTTCAACACCTCGTTGGGGGCTAGCGATCTGGCGTACCTGACGCGGCAGGATCGCCCCGACACCGATCAAATTGGAAACATCACCAAGGCGATCGGAGCTTTGGGTAAGAAAGCGGCCGCCGCGCATCTCGAAATGTTTGGCAATGCCGTTGGCAATTCGCTGCACAACATTCCCGGACAGCTTAAACGACACTACCTAGAACAGTCGCTGCGCGTGCTGGGCGATCATCCCTCTGGCGAGTCAGCGCGTAAGTTAATTCGCTACTACGACGATCTACTCGGCGAAGTTCAGTTAACGCTCGTGGTCGACGGCAGCTCCGATGTTGGACATGGTCGCCCTTTCGGTGCCCACCTGATGCTTCGCAGTACGCTCGCCGTGGGCCGCGAGAGCAATGACTTCCGCCAGTTGTTGCAGCCTTATCGTGATCCGTACACCGGACAAGCGGTCGACAAAAAGGAGCTGATCGAAAAGGAACTTCGCGAGAAGCTCACTGAACGATTTGAAATCGACTCCTTGCTGTTCCATCAAGCCACGGTCGATGCGCGCCGTTTCGGACGAGACGGCTGGCGCGAGACGCCGCTCGCCTACGTCGTGCTTCGATCGAAAGATGCCTCGGTCGATCGTATTCCGCCGGTCCAGGTCGATCTCGACTTTGTTGATCAGTACGGCGCCGTCATCTTGCCGCTGCGTTCGCAAGTCGTGCTGGTCAACAGTCGTGCGTCACAGCCGCCGGCGCGACGAGTCGCCGAACTAAAGATCAAACAGACGCTCGACGATCGCGAAATCGATAAAGAGTCGGTGCGACTGGAGATCGACGCCACCGGAAAGGGAATCATCGGTGACCTCGACAACATGCTCGACGTTGGCAAAGAGCATCTCTCCGGGCTAACGATCAAGAACATCATCGCCCACGATCAAGAAGTCGCATCGCTCGACACGACAGGCGAGGAGATTCAACCGGTCTCGCGACGCAGCTGGGTTGTCGAACTGGAATTGCCAAGCGACAAGAGCGTAACTGAGTTTTCCTTTCCCACGGCAACCGCCGCCGACAAGGCGGAAGTAAGTTACGAACGTTACGCTGATGCCGACATCGTGACGGTCGCCTCTGTGGTGCCGCTCGATGGTGGGCGTTTCACCACCAAGACGAATCTTTGGATGTTCGCGGTCGCCGGTGGCATCGCCGTGCTCGTGGTGGTCGGATTCCTACTGCGAAGATTCCTCACTCCAGCGGCAACCGATTCGCAGCACGCCTATCAAATGCCGACGGAGCTGACGCCGTTCAGTTTGGTCGTGATGCTCAAACGGATGCATGCCGACCCCCGACTCTCTTTCTCCGCTGCCGATCGCTCCAGTTTGGGAACCACGATCGAGCAGCTCGAACTCCGCTTCTTCTCCGGTCGAGAGACATCCGAGGCGGTCGATTTGCGGGCTGTGCTCGATCCCTGGCTGGCTCGCACTCGTAACGGCCACATGGTGCATTCCGCCAATTAGGCCTTGTTTCTGGGCCTAATTGGCGGGTAAATGCGGCGTTATGCGCTGATTTAGGCCAATTTCACACGCCACGCATAAGTGAAATGTGATTGACCAGGCTGATGAGTGCCGATTATCCTAATGGCCCACCACCTGATTTATCCTCGCTAAGTTCTTACCCACTTGCGCTTTGCGCCACACCGACTGGTGCCGACTAACATTGCTTTGGCAACCCCTGCTGAAGATGGCACCCCCGCTTCAAACTCCACTAAAATGACAGCAGACACTTGCTGCCTGGGCGACGCTGCATGCTAAGACTGCTTGGAAAGAAACAATCGAAATTCTGCGACGGGATTAGCCGTCGGGACTTCCTGCACATCGGCTCTTTGGCGATGGGCGGACTAGCACTGCCACAACTGCTGGCGGCTGAAGAGGCTACGCGCACGGCCGGCCCCTCCCCTGCACTCGCTGGAGCATCCGTACCGCCGTCCGGTGGTCTGGGGCACAAAGGCGTGATCATGATCTACCTGGCTGGCGGACCTCCGCACCAGGACATGTTCGACATGAAGCCGAACGCGCCGGCGGAGTATCGTGGCGAGTTCAAGCCGATCAGCACGAACGTACCGGGCATTCAGATTTGCGAGCACATGCCGCTTTTGGCAGGCATGATGGACAAGTTCACGATCATCCGCTCGCTCAAGGGATGCGTCGACCGAGGTCACGCTCCCGATCAGATTTTCTCCGGCTACCCTGGCGTTGGTCGCAACGCCCAGCCCTGCCTCGGCTCGTACATCTCCAAGATCCAAGGTTCGGTCGATCCGGCGGTGCCGCCATTTGTGGGTCTTTCGCCGAGCACCATCTTCAAGAAATGGAGCAGCGTTGGTGAGCCGGCCTGGCTCGGTGCCAAGCACGCGGCCTTCCGCGCGAACGACGGGCCTGGCATGCGAAACATGCTGCTCAACAGCGACATCAGTCTGGCGAGAATGCGAGATCGCAAAGACCTGCTCCGCAGAATCGACTCGCTCCGCCGCGACATCGACAACTCCGGGCAGTTCGAAGGCTTCGACCAAAACACCCAACGCGCGTTCGACGTGCTCGCCTCGAGCAAGTTGTTTGACGCATTGGACGTGGAGAAGGCCGATCCCAAACTGCGAGCTCGCTACGGTTACGGCACCCGCGAGAAAATGGCAGACGGCCCGTGGCGTTTGATGGACCAATTCCTGGTAGCCCGTCGTCTGGTAGAATCAGGGGTCCGCTGCGTGACGCTGGCATTCAGCCGCTGGGACTGGCACAGCAACAACTTCAAACGCGCTCGCGAAGATATGCCGATGCTCGACCAGGGTCTCTCGGCCTTGATTCAAGACATTCACGATCGCGGGCTCGACAAAGATATTACCGTCGTTGTGTGGGGCGAGTTTGGCCGCTCGCCGGAGATCAACGAACGTGCTGGACGCGATCACTGGCCGAACGCCAACTTCGCACTACTAGCCGGCGGTGGAATGAACAACGGACAGGTGATCGGTGCCACGGACGATCGCGCGGCGGTGCCCATCGAACGACCGATTCACCCGCAACAGGTGCTGGCCACGATTTACCGCAACATGGGCATCAACCTTGACACGGTCACGGTCGACGATCCCCAAGGTCGCCCACAGCATCTCGTCGAACATCGCGAAGTGATTAAAGAGTTGACATAAAGCAGACCGAAACCACCATGCTATCGATCGTCGACAACCTGGGCGGCTGTTCGCGACGCGACTTCTTGCGTATCGGCGCTCTCGGTCTCGGTGGCATGACTCTGCCGGAGCTTTTGGCCGCCCGCGCCATCGCGGCGGAGACCGGCACCAACCCGCTCTCCTCAAAGACGACGGGCAAGTCGGTCATCTTTCTCTTCCAACATGGCGGTCCGTCGCAGTTCGAGACGTTCGACCCCAAGATGGACGCCTCGCCAGAGATTCGCAGCGCGACCGGCGAGACCAAGACCACCGTTCCCGGCGTGACCTTCGGCGGCACCTTCACCAAGCTCGCCCGCCATATGGACCGCATGGCGATTGTCCGTTCGTTCCAGAGTGGCAGTGCCAATCACGAACTGCAACCGATCGTCTGCAAAGAAACGCTCGACGCCAACATCGGTTCGCTCTACTCGCACATCGCCGGCGCCACCGACCCCCGCAATGGCCTGCCGCGAAACGTGATGCTGTTTCCAAACGCCGTCCATCCCGACGGTCCGGCCGCCAACAACGAATTTGGCAAGTTCGCCGCAACCGGAGACCTGGGCGCGGGAGTCACGCCGTTTGTGCCAGGCGCTGGCAATGAGTCGCTCGACAACATGCGACTCAAGCTCTCGCGCCAACGACTCGACGATCGACGCACACTGCTGGCCCGACTCGATCAGATCAAGCGGCAAGCCGACGCCAAAGGGGCAATGGACGCCACCGACAAGTTCCAGCAACAGGCGTTCGATGCACTGATGGGTGGGGTGGCCGATGCCTTCGATCTCTCCAAGGAAGATCCCCGCACGATCGCCCGCTACGACACCAGCCACCTCGTAAAGACGGCTGCCTGGAACGACAAGGACAACCGCGAGCACTACCACGCGCACGCCAACTCGCTTGGCAAGTTGTTGCTGCTGGCTCGAAGACTCTGCGAGGCCGGCTGCGGTTTCGTGACGATCAATACCGCCTTCGTCTGGGACATGCATTCCGACGTGAACAACCTGGAACTGACCCGCGGTATGGACCTGGTGGGCGGGCCGTTCGATCATGCGGTGTCGGCCTTTATCGAAGACGTCGAGAACCGCGGTCTCAGCGACAAGATCATGCTCGCCGCGACCGGCGAGATGGGACGCATGCCCCGGCTCGACTCCCGCGGTGGACGAGGACATTGGGGACGACTCACCCCGCTGATGTTCTATGGCGGCGGCGTGACTAGCGGTCAGGTGATCGGCGAATCAACCCGCGACGGTGGCGAACCGGCCACCCGCCCGGTGACCAGTGCCGACCTGCTGGCGACTGTGATGTCGAACGTGCTCGACCTGGAAGCCGTGAAGACCGACCCCAACGTATCGATAGAAGTTCGCAGGGCCCTGTTGGCCGGGAAGCCGATTCCCGGTCTCAGTTAAGCCCCCTGTTTCAATTCGACAGGACCGGTCGAACTAGAATGAGTGGACGCCGAAAGAGCGTCCGAACAACAAGTAATTCGCCGACATGACAATTCGATTCACACAACCTGCGCCGCCGCGCCGCCAGAGCGCAATGTTGCGCGCCACTCGGCTGTTTGCCATCTTCACCCTGCTGTTCGGAACGGGCAGCCAGCTTTCTGCGGAAGAACCAACGGACAAGCTCATCGCCGCCAACACCACGGCGGCTAATCGTTCGAAACTTCCCCTGGCACCGGCCGCGGACATCACCAAGCCACGCGGGCTTGGCGATCCTGGCCGCCTGGAGTCGATCTCTATCGAACAGGTCAGCGGTGGCGCCTCGCTAAAACTCGTCGGCCCGGACGCCTCGCTCCAACTGATCGTCACCGGTCACTATTCGTCTGGCCAACTCCGCGATCTGACCCACACCGCCAAGTACAGCACGGCGGCCACGCCCGAGTTGGTCGACATATCCACAACCGGTTGGGTATCTCCGCTTGGTGAAGGAACCGCCACGGTTCAGGTCAGCCATGCGGGACAAACGACCGAGGCCACGATCGAAGTCGCCGGTCTGGTCGATCCGGCGGCCGTGAACTTTCAAAATCAGGTTGTGCCGGTGTTTACGAAACTCGGCTGCAACTCCGGCGGGTGTCACGGCAAGGCCGGCGGTCAAAACGGTTTTCAGCTTTCGCTGCTCGGCTTCGAACCGCAAGAAGACTACGAACACCTGCTGAAGGAATCGCGCGGACGGCGACTCTTTCCTGCCGCGCCCGAGCGGAGCCTGCTCGTGCAAAAGGCGAGCGGCATCGTTCCACATTCCGGCGGTGCCCGTCTGGCGGTCGACTCGCCCGCCTACCGAACGATGGTCCGCTGGATCGCCGAAGGGGCCGTCTTCGCTGGTGAAGAAGAACCAACCATCACCCACGTCGAGGTCGTCCCCTCGCGGCGAATTCTGGATCTAGAATC
>CAYLRE010000050.1:0-21719 GCA_964385715.1 uncultured Planctomycetaceae bacterium | reverse complement strand
CAAGATCGTAGCGGCCGGCTTACGAACGATGTCAAAATCACTAAGCGGTGTCGACGCGTCGGCGTCGAGATTTTCGGTGTGGAACACATCGCCATATTTGAGCCGCAACGTTTCACCAGGCAATCCCACCAAACGCTTGATGTAATTTCTGACTGCCTCGCCGGGAAAATGAAATACGAAGACATCCCACCGCTCGGGACTGTTGAACTCATAGGCCGACTTGCTGACCAGAATGCGGTCACCATTTCGCGACTTCACATGCTCCGCCCGATCAAGGGCCAGTGTCGTAAACAACTTTTTCCCTGGCTCGCTCTTCGCCAGCCGGTTGCCCAGAGCGGGATTCGTGCAGGCCAGGAAACCACACTGCGGGCAGCGGCCGACGTAATTGTCTGCCATCCAGGTGTTGCTGCCGCTGTCGATCTCTCGGCTCGCACCAACCCGATACGAGAACTCGCAGACGGGACACGTTACCTGTTGGTGTCGACCTTGTAGCGTGGGAGCCATCGAGCCGGTCGGAATCACGAACGGTTCTGCGACAAACGTGCGAAACAAAAACGCCAGTACGATGGCGATGACCACGCTCTCAACCGTTTCGCGCAGTCCGCGGCCCTGGAGGATCTTCACGAATTCATCGCTCATCGAACCAGAACTTGGTCGTGCCGCGCGCGAACTCATCGATGCAGGGGATGTCTTGGGTAGTTGTTTAGCCATACTCGATTCGCTGCTCGCTTCGTTCGCTGTTCTCGCTGCCGCCTTTTACGGTGTCACCTGCTTCTCGCAGGAAACAGAAACAATCGCGTCTGTCGTGTTGCAAAGTGGTGCGAAAAGGATCGGGTGGTAATTCGCCAGAACCGACCGCATTCTTGTGGCGACGACCAGCCCCAGGCACCGCAGGCGGGAAGTTGGGCAAGTATAGACAATATCCGCGAATACGCCTACTTGAGACCGGCGGGCAAAGAATGAGGGAAACAGCCGGATACGCGGACTTTCGGCCGTTTTCGAGCAACGGGCGATAGCATGGACCCCGCGGCTGCGGCGTGCCCGAAACCAGGGACGGCGAAAGCAGACGGCCTTATCGGGCAAACAGCGGCCGGCCCAGAATCGCGTCAGCGGCCACCATGCCGGGCGGCTCCAAGCGGCTGTCGACCGATATCGGGCTGTTGTCTCCCAATACGAAGTAACTTCCATCCGACACCTCGTAGGCATCGGCGGCCAACGCCGGTGAATATCCCACGGGTGCCTTCATGTAGTACACGTCCCGCCAAACGCGAATCGAATCAATACGACTGCGACTGCGGACCGTGGCAATGGCGAGCGGACTCGGCCGCAGCGCGGTATTTTGATTGAGGACAACTGCCGCCAATTCTTGCCCTTCCGCAGAGGGCAGCTTGTTCAAGTCGTACTGCAAGATGGTCTCGCCACCGACGATCACAAACAACCGCTGATCAATGATGCCCCATTCTACGGTCGCGGTAATCGGTGCTTTACCATTTGATAATGTCTTGGCAGAGCGATTCGCGTTATACGTTCCGACAAGCAGCGGCTCGTCACCGGACTGAGAACCACTCGACAACACCGCCTGCCAACGTTCGGCGCGACCGGCTTCTCGCAATTCGTAGCTGAGCCGAATAAAGAACGCGGCTCCATCGCGATCGATACGTAACCAAAGCGCGGTCTCCGACTCATACGGTGCATCCGTCGCCCGTTGGTCCTGACTATTGACCTGCAGAGCGTCGACTTGCACGACAGCTGTCGCCATTACGTCGCGCACTCGATGTAGCGAGCGTGACACGCTCTGATTGGTCTCGTAATTGTCGGTTAGCATGTCGGCGTGTTGAAAGTAAAGCCAGTTGGCAGCGTCTATTTCGCCTGCCTCTGCCGTCACTTCTTGCCCAGACTCCGACGTTGCCGACCACCCCGGCAGATTGTCGCTCGACTCTACAGAATCGTCGGCAGCGAAAAAACGACTGTCGTGCACGACGAGGTTGAATGACCTGGCCACGTCGATCGGCTTGCGAGCAATCTCCCCGTCGACGTAGATGTCGCCGAATCGTAATTCAATCCGCTCGCCAGGCAAACCGACCACACGTTTGATACAGGCTTCGCGAGGATTCTCCGCGCAGCGAAATACGATCGGCTGCCACCGCTCTGGCTGTCGGAAAAAGAACGCCGTGCGATCGATCCAGATTCGCTCACCGGGAATCGGGGCGATGCGTGTGATGTCGTTCTGATCGTGCCCGCAAAGCGGACACGTTGCCTGGCCCGTAGCGTGCCGCAAGGATTCGGCCACGGCGAAGTCCCAGTTGCAGTCACTGCACCGCAGCGGTCGATGCGGACCGTGCAAGAAATTCGCCATCGAGGGACCGGCGATTCGCTGTGGACGAAAGAGACCTTGGACCAGCCAGGTGTGCAACACGATCGCGGAAATCGCCAGCAGCAGCACTATCTCCACTAGCCGGCGGCACATGGTCTGCCTCGATTACGATCTTCGTTGGTCCGCAGCCCAACGTAACCGAAGGCGAGACGGCTCGTCTACTCCTGGTCTTGCGCCGAGGCCAGCGACAATCGTGCAAACACACGCGGGCGAACCGCTCGCTCGAAGGCGTCGAGCTGTTGTTGATCGAGCCCGACGGCTCGACCCTGGAGTTTCTTGGCATCGAAAGAGAGCAGATGGACGTGATGCCCCTGACCGGCCATACCGGGGGACTTCAAGAACCAGCGTCCCACCTTGGGCGAACGTTGCGGCACGCCGAGTCCACCTTCGCCGATGTAGACGACGCCCGTGGGATCGTGCTGGTCGTTGCGAATCGGCACCGTCCGCTTCACGCTATGCCCGTCCGCTTCGCATACCAAATCGACGTTGTGCTCTTCAAACAGGGGAACCCAATGCTGCTTACCGCGCCCCGGACTCTTCACCGCCGGATAAACCGGGCGATGGTACTGCACCACCACGAAGCGGTTGTGCTTGCGGGCGTCGGCCAGTTCCGTGGCCAACCATTTCTTTTGATCACCGGCGGCACTGATCTCGGTGTTGAGCGTAATCAGACGAACTTGGGGAGCGATGTTGATGGCGAAGTAGTTTCCGTCGTCGAGCGAGTAACCAAAGACTTCGTTGAACAGCGGGCCCATATCGTGATTGCCACGGGCCGGAACGATCGGCAACAACCGCCGTCCGTCGTCGCTGCCAAGCGTGGTCATCTCGTGATCGCTCATCCATTGATTCCACTGAGCGAAACTCGAACCGGTGTTGATGTAGTCCCCGCCGTGGGCAAAACAGACAATGCTCGGATCGCGCTCGGCCAGCTGAGCGATTAGACGATTCACCTGACGTCGAGCCGCGGGATCGCTACGGGAGTCGCCGCCAAACAAGAATCGGACAGGCGTATCGTCAGTCGAGGCAGTCTTGAACCAAAAATCAGGCGAGCGAACCGAATCGCTTTCGATCGTCACTTCATAACGCGTGCCGGGTTCCAGGCCGTACACCTTGGCGTGGTGATAGTGGAGCGAACCCTTGCTGGAAGTGTAAGGTCCGTTCTTCTTGGCCTCGACCACACGGCTCGTACCGTCGGCAGCGCTCAAGTAGACGACGTTCTTCTTGGTAGCCGCCTGCGTGCTCCAACTAATTTTGGCCGTGGTCGCCGGGTCGTCCGTCCAAATCAGACGCCACTGAATTGGCTGCGATGCGCTGCTGGGAACCGTGTAGCCCGGCTCGTCAGCGGCAGCAGCTCCCGCGAAGACGATACCGGCAAACACAAACATCGCCGAGGTGATCGCCAAGGCCAGAGGACCTCTAGCGGCGGCGGTCAGTTGACGATCTTCAGTCATCGATCGAATCACGGTCATTTTTTGCATTACGCTTTCTGTCACCATAATCGCCACTCTGTTCGTTTCTTCAAACAGATATTCTAGCAACCGGGGTTGTTCGTTGCTGGACCGCCTAGTTTTCGGAGTTCTCGCTCTTTCGCCCAGATCGGGTTCCGTGGAAGTAAAAAGCTGCCACCAGGGGAAGGCAATAGTTGCCGCTCCGAATGGCCACCTCAAAACTACTTCCCCATCCGCTATGCACGACCCGACTCCAACCGGCGACAAACGCCCACAAAGCCATGTAAGTCGCCAGGGGACGCCATCGCCCTAACATAAGCAATATTGCCACCAGAATATCAGACCATCCGATCACACTTAACAGAGTCTTCATGGCCGCTTCAGAAACTTCATAATTGAGAACGTCATTCGCGGTCACTAGCAAGTAATCGATAAACGCGGGGTAACCGCCAATCGCCTTCAGGCCGTGTGCGATGAAGGTAATTGCCGCCGTCGCCCGGAGTAGCCACATGACAGCGTCTAGGCGGCGTGCCGATACGGGTCGTGATCCGAATGGCAAGAGCAGCAGCAACAGCACTGGCGTCATCCAGCGAGCAATCTGCCCCAGCGGCAGCAAGTTGTTGTAAAGCTCGCCCGCGCCACGATGCCAGGAGACGGCCACGAGTATCGCCTGGACAATAAAGATGACGACGGCGAGTGTCGCCTCGAGTGCCACGACGCCCCGAGTGGGGCAGGAAACGTTTGCTACGGCGTCATCGGTGTCGCCTATCGTCGAAGCTGTGGACCGCCGTCGTTTTCCAAATAGTGGCACCACCACAATCGCCACAGCCGCTGCCAACCAACAGAGCGCCGCGGCGTTGTCGATTCTTTGCGCAACGGGCTCGGACCAACCACGCTCGTAAAGCAGGTAGCTAAACAGCGGCGACTCGGTTTCAAACTCCGCGAAATAATATTGCCAAGCAACCCCGATCGCTTGAATCAACAGCGTGATCCGCAGCAACCAGCGAATCCGGTTGCATAGAGAGAATGGCGGCGGGCTGGAACTGGTGTCCATGGCTAGTCGCACGAAGTTTGGCAAGCAGAAAACTTGCTGCCCGCCTGTTACTTATATCCGTTACTTGTCTCCGCCCGTTTCCAGCACGGCCAAGAACGCCTTCTGCGGGATGTCGACGCTACCGACCGACTTCATCCGCTTCTTACCTTCCTTCTGCTTGGCCCACAGTTTTCGCTTACGGCTAATATCACCACCGTAGCACTTGGCGGTCACGTTCTTTCGCATCGCTGAGATGGTCTCGCGAGCAATGATACGCGAACCGATCGCGGCCTGCAGCGGAATTTCGAACATGTGGCGATTGATCTCTTTGCGCAGTTTCTTGACCACGGCTCGACCACGCGGATCGGCATCGCGACGATCGCAGATGATGCTCAACGCGTCGACTCGCTTGCTGCCGACGAGAATATCGAGTCGCACCAGGTCGGCAGGCTGGTAGCCGACCACCTCGTAGTCCATCGTGCCGAAGCCACGAGTGGCGCTCTTCAGCTTGTCATGCATGTCGTAGATCACTTCCGCCAGAGCGATGTCGTAGACCAACATGGCCCGCGTCGGCGAAAGATACTCGGTGCGGATATAGGTGCCGCGGCGATCCTCGCAGATCTTCATCGCCGGTCCGATTGCCTCGGTCGGCAGCACCAAACTGACTCGCACAATCGGCTGACGAAACTCTTCAATATCGCCCACGTCCGGCACGTCGCCTGGCGTATGAATTTCCTGCGTCGTACCGTCCTTCATCACGATCTCGTAAGTCACATTGGGCGCGGTCTGTACGAGATCCAGGTCGGACTCCTGCTCTAGTCGCTGCTGCACGATCTCCATGTGCAACAAGCCGAGGAAGCCGCAACGGAAACCAAAGCCGAGCGCGTCACTCGTTTCCGGCTCGAACTCAAAACTCGGATCGTTGATCGACAGCTTGTTGAGCGCTTCGCGCAGCTCTTCAAAATTCTCGCCATCGGAGGGGAACAGCCCGCAGTAGACCATCCGCTTAGGCTCTTCGTAACCGTCGAGCGCCTCGGCCGCACCATCGCCAACAATACTGACGGTGTCGCCGATGTGGACGTGTCCCAATTCCTTGATATTGCAGATCAAGTAACCGACCTGACCGGCGTGCAGTGAGTCACACGACTCGCGCCCGGGCGTGAACTGCCCAAGCTCTAAGACGTCGTGGGTCGTGCCCGCCCGCAGGAACTTGATCTTCTGTCCCTTGCGCACGGTGCCCTGCATGATACGGATATAGGTGATCGCGCCGCGGAACTCGTCGTAGTGCGAATCGAAAACCATCGCCTGCAGCGGGGCATTGGGGTCGCCCTCCGGCGGCGGAATGCGTTCGATTACGCCGTCGAGAATTTCTTCGATGCCGATCCCGGTCTTGGCACTACAGCGGAGCACCTCGTCTCGGTTCATGGCCAGCGTGTGTTCGATCTGCTCGGCCACTTCGTCCGGGCGAGCGTGATTCAGATCGATCTTGTTGAGCACCGGGATGATCGACAGATCGTGCTCCATGGCGGCGTACATATTGGCGACCGTCTGGGCCTCGACGCCCTGAAACGCATCAACCAACAGCAGGGCCCCCTCGCAACAGGCCATCGAACGCGAGACCTCGTAATGAAAGTCGACGTGCCCTGGCGTGTCGATCAGGTTCAGTTCAAAGGTTTCATTGCCCCGCTTGTATTTCATAGAAACGGCGCGGGCTTTGATCGTGATTCCACGCTGCCGCTCGAGCGCCATGTCGTCGAGCATCTGCTCGCTCAGCTCACGCTCTTGAACCGTACCGGTTTGCTGCATCAACCGATCAGCTAACGTGCTCTTGCCGTGGTCGATGTGAGCGATAATCGAAAAGTTGCGGATGTGCTTGATGTCCATGCGACATGGTAGGGCCGAGTTCTGCGGCCGCTTCTTTCTTGCCAGCTCGCGATTGCGAGCCATCGGTTCTCTGTTCGGTTTAGCGCGACCTAATTCTGCAGATGGGCGACACGGGCGATGCCAGCGGCACCGATGTAACCAGCGTCGCCACCAAGGGCCGCGTAGTTGATCGTGACATGCTCGACGACGACCGGAAACGCTCGCTGGCCGACCTCTTGTTGCACGCGAGCGAGGAATTGGCGACCGACTTCATTGTCATGTCGACCAAAGGTCATCGCTCCGCCCAACAACACCGCTCCGGGATCGATGGTGTGCAGCAGCGTGACGATACCGATGCCCAAGTATCGAGCGGTCTCCATAATGATTTCCATGGCGAACTCATCACCCGCCTCAGCCTCTTCGGCTAGCATCAACGTGGTGATCTCTTCACCGGCTGCCGCCCGATCGGCAACGCGACTCGTGCGCCCCGCGGCCAAAGCCTCTTTCGTGCGAGCGACAACCGCCGTGGCACTGGCATAAGCTTCCAGGTGACCCGGCTGACGGCAAGAACATTCCCTCGCGTCGTCACTACAGTCGATGATGATGTGCCCGCATTCGGCCCCGTGACTCGTTTCGCCATCGATCGACTTGTCGCCGATGATGATCCCACCACCGATGCCCGTCCCCAGCGTGAGCAAGATCATACTGTCGTATTGCTTGCCACTTCCAATCCAGTACTCGCCAAAGGCCGCGGCCGCCGCATCGTTGGCATAGGTCACCGGGCGTTCGGTGTAGTGGGCCACGCGATCACGAATTGGGAAATTGTGCCAACCAGGCAAGTTCACCGGATCGAGCAACATTCCGTTCGCAATGTCCATCGTACCTGGCGTGGCCAGACCGACACGGGCAATTTGATGCAGCTCGACGCCTGCCTGATCGGCGGCGGCACGAACCGCATTGCCCATTCGCTCGGCACCCGCTTCCGGACCTTCTTCAATCTTGCTCGGCGTCGTCACATAGGCCAGCGAACGACCTTGGTTGTCGACCAGACCAACTTTGATATTCGTTCCGCCCAAGTCGATGCCAGCGAACAACGGCGGCTCGGCATCGGCAGCGAGAATGTGTTTACGTGATTCGGACATGTTGAAGAAAAACAGTGAAGAGAAACGATGTCGAGACGCGGCGCGGGTAAGGAGCCAGGAGTGGCTCGCGAGCCTGCGTGGTTAGGAAGGAACTGCGTGGAGCTGGAATGAGCTGGGGCAATCCAGCCAGGCAGCGGTAAACCGGCGGGAATGCGGACGAACGATCCGGCCACCGCTAGCCCTCGGATCGGTCCTGCGCAAGTAGCCAGTATACGCGTTTTTGCCCGTTTATGCGAGACGATCCTTGGGCCTGCGATAGGGGGAAAAAAGGCGAGGAACACCGCGATAGCGGCAACTCGTCGCCCCCGCGGACCCTGATTACTCCGCGTCAGAATCACTCTTCGTCGGTGGCCGCTTGGTTGCGTAGCTCGGTCGAGGAAATATCGTCGCGAAATGCTGACTCGGGGACTTCGGAGCAAATGGCCGCCAGCCGGGGTGAGAGCGAGAGATCTTCGAGCGTGACGAAGTCCGCATCAGCTCCCTCACCTTCCACCCGACCAAACATCAGAAACCGACAACCGGCGGCCACGAGCGCGTCGATCGCCTCGTCGGTTGTCATCTTCATCGCTTCGTAATATTTGGGCTCCGCGATACGCCGAAGCGTGTCGGCCCCGACGACGAACGTCGCTCCAGGAAATCGCTCCGCCTTCTGCACAAAGGCGGCCGCCCGCGTCAGCCAGACGACTTCGCCATCGTCGAATTGAGAAAGCCGGTCTTCGATCTCGATAAAATCGAGCGGCGGCTTGTCGACGTTCTCAATCGAGATCTCGTGTGCAATCGCATGCCCCAACACCCGTTCGGCGACTTTCGCCATTTGTCGGTGGCCGGAATGCCTTTGGTTGAACGCACCAGGAAAGACCACGGCAGGAGCCGCTTCGCTGCCGACGGCGCAAACCTTGTCTTTCTGCCCGGTGAGCAATTGCTTCCAGGCGTCTGGTGCGGTGGCGATACGACGTTCGATAGTCTCGCTATTGGTAAGCGGTAGCTTGAGGCGCGACGGTACGCCACAACTCTCGGCTACCAGATTCAAGACAAGTGCCGTGGCGATCCGTTCTTCTTCGGCCCGTGAGCGGTGGTCCTTTTCTAGCGTCAGCGACACTTGAATGGTGGCCGCCGCCGTTTGTGCCGCCGCGTGAATGCGATGGGCTCCCCGCTTGGGCCGATCGCTGGCCAGACTGGCGGTCACCCCAAGACCAGCGAGCGTGGCCAGATCTTCGCCGCAAGCCTTCGCGTCTGCTTCCGCCTCACGGGCCGCGTCATGCGCCAAGCAATCCGCTCGCTGAAACGCGGCCATCGCCATGGCCCGTGCGGTCCGCCCACTGCAGTAGCTTTCCGGCACAGCCCGCAACCAGTCGTTCATGGCGCTCGCCGCATACGGCACGCGGGCTTCAAGCACCGATCGCGAGGCCCCCGGCACGGCAAGCAGCTCGCCGATCGCGCCACTTCCTCCACCGGTCACGGCCAGCACGAGCCGGCGCCCACTATCGTGAATCTCACGAACGAGCGAATCGGCCTTACTTGAATCGAATTGAAGGGGGCCTGTGGACATATCCTCGATTCTAACGTGCCGGTGACCGGCTGAAATCGCCCAGAAACCGCCAAAAATAAGGCGGCGCAAGATTTTTCGGATTTTTTTCCAATATCGCCCCACGCGCGGCGAATTCCTTTACGAACCGCACTCCATTGTTGGTGTGTGATGGAGAGCGAAGTCGTGGCCGGCTCGCCAATGGGAGAACCCGCCACGCAGGTTAAGGTCGAGGGATACCACCTGATTTCGCCAACAACATCCAATTTTTCTAAGTAAACGGAGATTCGAGTCATGTGTAAGAAATTGATTTACACAGCAGGTGGCCTGGCGATTGTTAGTGTTTTCCTCTTCGGCCGAGATGCGGCTAGCTACGTCGCCACCAGTGTCGGTTGGGTTACCGATTCCGTGAAGGACTCGGTCCCCTTGGAATTCGAGATCGATCGAGCTCGCAAAATGGTTGGTAATCTCGTGCCGGACATCCGTCGCAGCATGCACGTGATTGCTAAAGAAGAGGTCGAAGTCGAACGACTCGAAAAGCAAATCGCTCAGTCCGAAGAACGACTGACCAAACAGAAAGAACAAATTCAACGACTCAAAGGCGACTTGGAAGAAACGAAGCCGGTCTACCACTACTCGGGACGTCGTTTCACGATCACCCAGGTCAAACACGACCTAGCCAATCGATTCGAACGTTACAAGACCAACGACGCCACGCTCAACAGCCTGCGAGACATTCACCTGGCTCGCACCCGCAGTCTCGACGCAGCTCGCAAGAAGCTCGAAGGCATGTTGACCGCCAAGCGTCAGTTGGAAGTCGACGTCGAGAACTTGGAAGCCCGTTTGAAGATGGTGGAAGTCGCTCAAACGGCTAGCGATCTGAATGTCGACGACAGCCGCTTGGGACGCGCCAAGGATTTGATCGCCAGCTTGCGTAGCCGCCTTGATGTGGCCGAGCGTGTGGTCAGCAGCGAAGGCACATTCCAGGGCGAGATTCCTCTCGACGAAACCAACAATGAGGACATCGTGGCCCACGTGGCGGAGTACTTTCACGAAGATGACATCGCGCCCACGAAGAGGTTGGCCGAATTGGCGCCCTAACAGGTGCTGACGGGGCTAACGTCCGCGGCCCGGGGCAGGCGAGCTCGCATGGCAGCCAGTTGTTCTGCTCGTCAGACGGCACGGCCGCCAGGCAGCCGAGGCACAAACGTAAGCTGTGCCTCACTCGCCAGGCCGCGGACTTTTTTGATCCGCCTATTCAATTCGCGATAGGAAAGATAAAAGGAAGGTGGTCTGCCATGGTGGCTAGCTTTTCCCACTACGCAGCGCACAGCACGATCCATGAATATACGGCCGGCAGTGGCTCGGCGTTTCGATCGACCATGAACCATACCGACGGCCGCCATTTTGTAATGTGGATCGACGCGGTCGGGGGCTATCTCGTCTGCCGCGGCGACCACATCCATCTGGGCCAGGCGATTCCTGGCAACCGTGTCGACGTACCGATTCGTGCCGACATCTCTCGGCGGCACGCTTCGATCCGCCGCGACGAAGATGGTTACCTGTTGTTACCAAGCGCGAGTGTTTCGCTTGACGGCAAGTCGGTGACACAACCAACACCACTGTGCGACGGACAAGAGATCGATCTCGCCGGGGCGGCGAAGCTGGAGTTTCGCATACCTCACCCGCTAAGCCGAACCGCGCGACTAACGATCACCAGTCGACACCGTACGCAGCCACCGGTCGATGGCATTTTGTTGTTGGCCGAGTCGTGCATTATCGGCCCAGCACCGAGTTGCCACGTATGGGCCCGCGATATGGCGGCCGAAGCCGTGCTGTTCGAGCAGGAAGACGAACTTCAGTTCCGCACGGCGGGAAAAATCGTAATTGACGACACGGAACACGAAAAACAAGGACGAATCACCGATCGCTCGAGGATCTCAGGCGAGGATTTTTCGCTCAGCCTGGAAAGCCTCTAGAATAGTAGAATAGATAGGGACGTCACCGCTCTCGCGCCGTACACCGAATAGGGGTGCGAGCGTGGCCGTCAGAATCATTCCCATGACTGCGAACCTGACGCTTCGATCCGATTCGATGAACCTGCATGCCCCTGAACAAGACGATCGCGACGCCGACTCTCCGGCGATTGCGCGAGCGCCACGGGGAGCCGGTCCCAAATTCACCTATGCCAGCGGAGCAACTCCGCTGGCCGGCTACACCATCAAACGTGGCGTAGGCCAAGGCGGATTCGGCGAAGTCTATTACGCAGTCAGCGACGGCGGCAAGGAAGTCGCGCTGAAGCTCATCCGCCGCAGCCTCGATGTCGAACTTCGCGGCGTGGCCCACTGCTTGAATCTCAAGCACCCGCACCTCTTGGATCTGTACGACATTCGCACCGACGAACATGACGACCATTGGGTGGTCATGGAATTCGTCACCGGCGACTGCCTGGAGGATGTCATCGCCGATCATCCCGAGGGCATGCCGGCAGCCGAGGCGATCGCCTGGATGCACGGCGTCGCCGCTGGCGTCGGTTACCTGCACGAGTGCGGCATCGTTCACCGCGACCTGAAGCCAGGCAACATCTTCTCCGACCAGGGACTGGTGAAGGTTGGCGACTACGGCCTTTCCAAGTTCATCAGCTGTAGCCGTCGCAGCGGGCAGACTGAGAGTGTCGGCACCGTCCACTACATGGCGCCCGAAATCGCCAACGGTCGTTACGGCAAAGAAATCGACGTCTACGCGCTGGGCGTGATGCTCTATGAGATGCTCACCGGCCAGGTTCCCTTTGAAGGAGAGAGCGTTGGCGAAGTGTTGATGAAGCATCTCACGGCCGAACCCGACTTGAGCGGACTGAACGAACCGTACCGCTCGATCGTGGGCAAGGCGTTGGCCAAAGATCCCGCCACCCGATACGCGACGGCCGAAGAACTGATCGCCGCGTTACCCTCGGTCGATGCGGCAAATTCGCGAGTACACGCTTCACCGCGCGTCGCCCCGCGACCGCAGCCTGTGGTCGAAGCGGAGGCCGTCACGCCAGCCGCAGTGCATGGAGCGACGGGGCCGAGAATCCAACCCGACGCCGTTGCCGCCGCTTCGACAGGAGCCGCGCCCAACGCAACCGCGGCCAGCGGAGGCGAGTCCTTTGGCCCCAGAGAACCGGTCGCCGAGTTTGTCGCCGACACCTTCGGTCAGTTGAGCAACGCCTGGAACAATCACATCAACACGCCAGCCAAGGTGTTGTTGATCGTCGGAGGGCTGTGGCTGCTGCCGGCCATCGGCGGCCTGCTGGTCACGGCGTTGATCTTCTTCGGCGTGATCTACCTGGTCTATCGTGTGCTGTGGACGATCGCCAACTGGATCATTAGCCCCGTTCACGCGGCGGCCAACCACAAGCCAGACGCACCGATCCAGGCGCAGGCCGTAAGTGAAAAGAATCCCGAAGCGGCGGCCAAATCTGACTCCCGTCCGCACATTTCGCCCCAACGGGCGCGTCGCAGTCGCCGAAAGTGGAACAAGAAAACAGTCCCGGTACTCCCGGCGCGAACCAAACGCGAACGCTTCACCGAGCTACTCGGCTCGATGGCTTTAGGCGCCGTCGTCTGCCTGGTGATGCCGCTGGTGCTGTCGCTGCTGCTGGGCAATTCTGCTACCGATCAAACGGTCTGGCTCGACCGCTACGCCTGGGTGGCTGTCGTCAGCATCGCCGGCACCTGGAGCGTGTTGGCCGCGACCAAGTTCTGGGAAGGTCGCACAGGAGAACCGGCACTGCGGCGTTTCTGGATGCTGGTAATCGGCCTGGGACTTGGCGTCGTCGCCTACGGTACGCAACAAGGCCTGCTCGTTCAGCTACCCCACATGTTTGAAGTAGAACCGTTCTTCGTCGACCAACCGACAGGATCTGGCGAGCACTATCCGCTGCTCTCCTACCTGACTTATTTCGGTTTTCTGATGCTGATGGTTCGCTGGTGGCGACTGGCGGATCCGCTACGTGGCTCGCGACTGAGCATGTGGACCACCGCGGTCTGCGTTACCGTGGCGATCGCGCTCTATCAGCTCTGGCCGTTCCAGCAAGACTGGGGTGTGCTTGCCCAGCCGTGGGGCTTCATGGCAGCGGCCACGATTGCCATCGCCACGCAGCTCTCTAGCCCTTGGTACGATCCCAAGCAGCTGGCGACCGCCCCGGCAGACGTTTAGGGGGGCAGCAGCATGAACACATCTTTCATTCTCGCGCAATTCGCGGCAGGCGAGGCGGGTGGCTATGGGTCGGCCGGCGAACAACTGTCATTCAGTCGCGACCTCTCGATATATACGCTCGCTGTAGTACTCATGCTGGCGTTCGTGATCATCACGTACGCCATGGCCAAACCGCCACTACGTCGCGCGATACGAACCGTTAGCCTCTGGACCGTTGGCCTTGGCGTCGTATTACCGGCCATCTTCTGGCGATCGAGCAACGTCGATCTCTCGCAACCAAGTTATCAGACGGGACGCATCGAACCGCGTGACGAGCAGTCGCAGTCGGTCCTAGACGCCCAAACCACAGCTTCCGACGGAGCTGCCTCCGAAGAACCGACCATTCCGCTCGAAGGTGATGAAAAGCGAGAGGATGACCCCAACCTGCCCACCTGGGTTTCCAACCCGCCGGCGCACTCCGCCTCGATACATCGGCGATTGATCGAAGCAGGGCCCTTTGCGACCGATCTGGAGTGTCGCCGCGAAATTGATCGGCGACTCGTCGAAGCGGCCGCCGATTACCTCGAGACTCAGGTCGATTACGGCAATCGTCAACTTCTGGATGTAACCCCGCAATTCATGCGAGAACACGTTGTCGTCAAGGAGCACCTCGGCACCCGCTTCTCGCCCTCGAACAACCAGAACATGTACACGCTCTACAACCTGCTCGAATTCGACGCCTGGGATCACCAGACGCTCACGAAAATGGCTCGCGAAGCGGCGACCAAGAGTCGCTTGATCTACGCCGGCTTCGGCATGGGAAGCTTGCTAGTATTGCTCACCTCGGTGTTTGGCTACCTGCGTCTCGACGCGGCGACTGAAGGCAAGTATCGCCGGCGGCTGCAAGCAGGCGTGGCCGGCGTGCTGGCGGCTATTGCCGGCGGTGGCTGGCTGCTGGGACAATATTTGGTCTTGGGCTAGGGTAGGCTGAGACGAGCGACACGAACGAACACCAATCCGACACAAATAAATGACAACTATGAGCCCTGCATCCGTTACCGATCAACTGCTCGTCCGTCAGATTCGCGACGGCGATCAGGACGCCTGGGGAGAGCTGATCAACCGCTTTGAAGGCCGGCTGTTGGCCTTCGTGGAAAGCCGCATCGGCAATCGCGCGGCCAGCGAAGATGTGGTCCAGGAATCACTGATCGGATTTCTCACCAGCTTGCCCAACTTCGACGAGACACGACCGCTCGAAGGCTATCTGTTCTCGATCGCATCGCACAAACTGACCGATCACCTCCGTCGCGAGGGTCGCAGGCCAACCTTACCGCTGGCTACCGCCGGCAGCCGCAGCGACTGGGAGCTATCGGACAAGGGCAGGGCCGTCAGCAGTATGGCCCGTAGCGGTGAACGAAAACGCTTGGAGGCCGACGCGGTGGCCCTAGCGATGCGTGAAATACTCGACCACTGGCGCAGCAAGGACGACTGGGCCAAGGTGCAATGCCTGGAGTTGCTACTCGTTCGTGGGCTGCCCAACAAGAAAGCGGCCACCACGTTGGAACTGAGCGAACAACAGGTTGCCAACTTCAAGTTCGACTTCCTAGCCCACATTCGCAAAGCAGTCCGCAATCAGAACCTCAACGTCGACGTCTTCCCGGAACTGGCAGACGAAGCGTCGAGCTAGACCGATATTCAAGAAGCAACAATACGAGAGCAGCGAGCAGCCGCTGCTACACAAGCGAGGGAAAGCAACGACATGGGTAGTTCGGACGATCTGACGGGCGGTGACCTAACCGATCTAGAACTCGAAGCGTATCTCGACGAGGCGCTGCCGGTATCGCGAACCGCCGAGGTGGAATCGCAGCTGGCCGGCGAGCCGCAGTTGGCCGAGCGGATCTCCCTGCTCAACTCGCGTCGTGACTCGGGGGTCCATACGCTCGGTCAGGTATGGCGCCGGAGGCGGCTGACCTGTCCTTCCCGGCAACAGTGGGGAAGTTACCTGCTGGGGCTGCTGCCGGAGGCGACCGCTTCCTACTACAAGTTCCACGTCGAGACGGCCGGCTGCCGCATCTGCGAAGCCAATCTGGCCGATCTGGAGCGGCAACAGTCGGAGGCGGCCGACCACAGCGATCGCCGGCGGCGGAAGTATTTTCAGTCCAGCGCCGGTTATCTGCGAAGTTAGCCAACTCGCTAAGCATCTTTAATTAAAAGACTTACGGCTTTCTTCGGCCGCATCTCATTGACCCCTTTCCGGGCCATCCATTAGACTGGACCGATTCGATTCTGCGACTTCGCAGCGAAGAGGAGGGCCCGCGGCTCTGCTTTTCTAGCGGTGAGGTGCGCCTCCCGCAGACGTCACTCCTTCTCGACCAGCCCCGCATGTTGGGCACCCGGTCCGAGGTCTAGCCAGGAGCGACTGGCACGAAACACCCAAAAATGAATTACTCAAGGCCGGCCAACCACACAGATGGCCGCCCCTTATTCGACAAATACAGACAGACGAATCAGTAAGACAAAATCAGGAAACGGTGAAAAGACATGTCGGTAGCGACGACCAATATTGATCAGCTGGCAATCAACACGATCCGCACCCTCTCGATGGATGGCGTGCAGGCGGCCAACAGTGGCCACCCCGGAACCCCCATGGCGCTGGCCCCCGTGGCCTACACGCTCTGGAACGACTTTCTACGATACGATCCGTCGGCACCCCGCTGGGCAGCCCGCGATCGCTTCGTGCTCAGCTGCGGTCACGCCTCAATGCTGCTCTACTCGCTCCTGCACGTGGCGGGGGTAGAAGCGGTCGATGAGAATGGGAATTCGCTCGGCAAGCCCTCAATTACGCTCGACAATCTGCGAAATTTCCGCCAGATGAACAGCCCCTGTGCAGGCCATCCAGAATTCGGCGAAGCGGCGGGCATCGAAACCACCACCGGTCCGTTGGGGCAGGGGATTGCCAACAGTGTCGGCATGGCGATGGCCGGTAAGTGGCTGGCCGCCACGTACGATCGCCCCGGTTACGAGCTGTTCGGCTACAACACCTACGCCCTCTGCGGCGATGGCGATCTGATGGAAGGGGTCGCCAGCGAAGCGGCCTCGATGGCGGGACACCTCAAGCTGTCGAACCTCTGCTGGATCTACGACGACAACCGGATCACCATCGAAGGGGACACCGACCTGGCCTTCAGCGAGGATGTCACCCAGCGATTCGAGGGCTTTGGCTGGAACGTGCTTCGCGTCGCGGATGCCAACGACCTGGCCGCTTTGAAAGGAGCGTATCAGAGCTTCGCCGCTGAAGAGGACAAGCCGACGTTGATCATCGTCCGTAGTGAAATCGGCTTCGGATCACCCAACAAGCAAGGCTCGCACGCCGCCCATGGCGCTCCGCTCGGCGATGACGAGATTCGCCTCACGAAGGAAGCCTATGGCTGGCCGGCCGACGAAAAGTTCCTCGTCCCGGACGAGGTGCTGGCCCACTTCCGCGAAGGACTTGCCGCTCGTGGCGGAGCCGATCGCAGCGAATGGGAAGCCAAATTCGCCGAGTACACGAAGGAGCACGCCGAGGCCGCGGCCCAGTTCGAGCTGCTGCAAAAGGGCGAACTGCCGGCCGACTGGGACGCCGACCTGCCGGTCTACGAAGCGGACGCCAAGGGTGCCGCCACGCGAATTACCTCCGGCAAGGCGCTCAACGCTCTGGCCAACCGCATCCCCTGGTTCCTCGGTGGTTCAGCCGACCTGGCCCCCTCGACGATGACGCTCCTGAACGGCGAAGGGGAGACCGATTTCTCGGCCGCCGACTACAGCGGACGGAACCTGCACTTCGGTATTCGCGAACACGCCATGGCCTCTGCCGCCAACGGCATGGCCCTCTCGGGCGTGCGGCCCTACACCGCCACGTTCTTCGTGTTCACCGACTACATGCGACCCGCCATGCGTCTGGCCGCCCTCATGCACCAGCCGGTCATTTACGTGCTGACGCACGACTCGATCGGCCTGGGAGAAGATGGTCCCACGCATCAGCCGATCGAGCACATGGCGGCCGTGCGGGCGATTCCGCGACTGATCACCATGCGACCGGGCGACGGTAACGAAGTGAGCGAGGCCTACCGTGCGGTGCTGCCGATCAACGATCGACCGGCGGCCATGGTGCTGACCCGTCAGGGTCTGCCGACCTTGGAC
This sequence comes from uncultured Planctomycetaceae bacterium, assembly GCA_964385715.1. GTDB lineage: Bacteria > Planctomycetota > Planctomycetia > Pirellulales > UBA7805 > MB-PLM-2. The sequence continues at coordinate 3,979 of CAYLRE010000050.1, read as the reverse complement.
CGCACGAAGTACGCCAGCGCCTCAGGCGTGGCCCGCGGTGGCTACGTACTGGCCGACGCCGAAGGTGGCACGCCCGACGTGATCCTGATCGGCACCGGCAGCGAATTGCCGATCGCTTTGGAAGCCTACGAGACGCTCACCGCCGAGGGCATCAAGGCTCGCCTGGTGAGCCTGCCGTCCTGGGAGTTGTTCGACGAGCAGGACGCCGAGTACCGCAACTCGGTATTGCCGCCGAACGTCACCGCTCGCGTGGCGGTAGAAGCAGGCATCGCCCAAGGCTGGGAACGCTACGTCGGTCCAATCAGCTCCACGCCCGGCGAGGGAGGTCGCTTCGTAGGTCTCAGCGACTTTGGAGCCTCCGCTCCTTTCCAAGAGCTTTACGAGCACTTTGGCATCACGCCGGCCGGTGTGGTTGCTGCGGCCAAGTGTGCCTTAGGCTAAGCGGACCTTATGTCTAGCAAACATAGCCCCGCCTAATAGCGACGGGCTGCGCAAGCGGTCGCTACTGCGCCAGAGACACGCGGTTGCTTCGCTTTACAAATGCCTGCGCGAACTCGGAGATGGGCAGGAAAGGGGTAAGACGGCAGTGCTCGTTCGTGCGATTTACTCCCCCTAGTTCGCCGACCACTGGCGACCCCATAGCGGCTAGCCGCTATTTTGACTTCTAGCGGCACTTCCTGCTTGCCATGCGCCCTGCGGCGCGAATAATGCGGATATCGACTTTGGCGCGGGCGAGAAAGCGGTCGCGCCCCATCACTTCCTGTTCTCAAAACGCGCCTGCCCGAATCCATGGCCAAGCGAGACAATCATTACGAGGCGGCGTTTGAGGCCTATCTCCGCGATCGGCGGCTGCCTTACGTGGCGGTCGACGAGGCCAAACGGAGCCGACTCTCGGACGGTTCGCTCAAGAGTCTCGATTTTCTCGTCTCCCCCAACTCTGGCGACTTTTCCGAAACGAAAGAGAGCGCGGGCCTAACCACAACTGCTGCGGGCGATACCGCGTCCTTCAATCGACTGGAAGAGGATGGTGACGGCTTTGTCACCGAGGACTGGGGGGATTGGTTCTCAAGCGGCGATGAAGACCACAGCACCTGCGATTCGGTGGGCCAAACCACGACGGCTCAATTATCGGCCGCCGTGGCAACGACAGAGTTACAACCCCCGGCACGGGACGCGTCCGAACCAACTCCGCCCGTGCCATCTGCCGGAAATCGCAAGACCTGGCTCATCGATGTGAAGGGACGTCGTTTTCCGGCCGGCCGCCAAAAGCAGTATTGGAAGAACTGGTCGACCTGGGACGACGTGATCAGTATGAGTCGCTGGCAGCGGCTGTTCGGCCCCGGCGCGGCAGCGATGTTCGTGTTCGCCTACGAAATTTGTGGTGATCGATCGCCACTTCCGGCAGAAGAACTGTTTCGCTTCCGCTCCCGCATCTACGGCTTCGTCGGCATCGAACTGACCCGTTACGTGCGGCACGCCCGTTCGATATCCAAAGCCTGGGGAACGCTGGCCATGCCGGCAAGAGTTTTTCGCCAACAGGCGGCATCACTGACGCAATTCTTTTGAGTTGCGAGGGAGCCTCACCCCTGCGTCGTCGTCATCATGACCGCGCAAAAAAACCGCCCGCACGACTGAAGCCAATCGCGCGGGCGGTCTGATTTTTCATTTCGGCACCAGGCCGACGCGTCAGCGAGAGCGGCCTAGAAGATGCCCATCGCCGTGAGGCTGTAGCGAACGACCAAACCGGCCGCCACCACCGAGACCATTGTCATCAACTTGATGAGGATGTTCAGGCTCGGACCGCTGGTATCCTTGAACGGATCGCCGACGGTATCGCCGACCACCGCTGCCTTGTGGGCATCGGTTCCTTTACCGCCGTGGGCTCCCGCTTCGATGAACTTCTTGGCGTTGTCCCAAGAACCACCGGCGTTGGCCATGAAGATGGCCACGCAGAAGCCACAGGTCAGGGTTCCGACCAAGAGACCCATCACGCCACCGACACCGAGCAACAGGCCGGTCGCCAGCGGCAAGATCAAACCGAGCAGCGACGGCAGGACCATTTCCCGCTGGGCCGCTTTGGTACTAATGGCCACCGGCTGGGCGTAGTCGGGCGTCTCGGAGCCGTCCATGATGCCCGGCTTCTCGCGGAACTGGCGACGAACTTCTTCGACCATACCTTGAGCGGCTCGTCCGACCGCCTTCATCGTCATGGCACAGAAAGCGAAGGTCGCCATGGCACCCAGGAAGACACCGACGAGCACCTTCGGATTCATCAGCGTGGCGTCGTAGAAGGTCATGTAATCAAGCAACGACGCGTCCTTCGAGCTAACGACCTTGTCGCCCGTTCCCTTGAATGCGAGCGCCTTGGTCGTCGTGTCGAGATCAAAATAGGCGGACACGTCTTCGTTCAGGGGCACGTCGGCAATCTCGGTTTCGCCAACGACGTTTCGTTCGTCCCGCCGATCGTTTGGCATCGCCAGGTAAGTACCGGTGGCACCTGGGATGAGATGATTCTTCTCATCCATGATGTTTTCCTGGTACTTCACCACATAGACGCCAGGCGAAATCTTATACGGCTTGTTGAGGGCAAATCCCTCGTCGCTAACGACGGCCGTGTTCCAATAATCAAAGCCGATTCGGACTTCTTCGATGTAAGCCGCCATCAGGGCCAACGCGGTCAGTGCCGCCGAGCCGATAGCAAAACCCTTTCCGGTCGCCGCGGTCGTGTTTCCGAGCGAGTCGAGAGCATCGGTACGCTCACGCACGATCGGCTCCAGACCAGACATTTCGGCATTACCACCGGCGTTATCGGCGATCGGACCGTAAGCGTCCGTGGCCAGGGTGATGCCCAGCGTGCTGAGCATACCGACCGCCGCGATACCGACACCGTAGAGGCCGAGAGCAAAGTAGCTAACGTCACCAAAGTTCCAGCCGTTGGCAAAGCCGAAGGCAGAAATCGTACCGATACAGACGACGATTACGGGAACCCAGACGCTCATCATACCGTCGGCCACACCGCCGATGATGATCGTGGCCGGGCCGGTCACGGCCTGATCGGCCAGCTTCTTGGTCGGAGTGTATTCGTCGCTAGTGGCGTACTCGGTCCACTTACCGATCAACCAGCCGGCCAACAGACCGACGATGATACTGAAGCCCACGCCCGGCACGGCACCGCCAAAGTAGGTCGTGCCATCCGTCTTCGGCATCAACCAACAGGAGAGTCCCACCGCGGCCGCGATAACCAACAGGGTCGAAAGATTGATACCCTTGCCCAAAGCTTCGAGCAGATTCTTCTGAGAAGCATCTTCCTTGGTGCGAACCATGTAGATGCCGAAAATCGACAATACGATTCCCACACCGGCGATGATCATCGGCAGGAACAGAGCCGACATTTGAGCGGTGTAAATCGACGATTCGGTCGCTTCCCCCGGCACCAAAGCGCCCGAAGCAAAGGCGGCCACACCGAGGGCAGCCGTCGCCAGAATCGAACCGCAGTACGACTCATAGAGGTCGGCACCCATACCGGCCACGTCACCGACGTTGTCACCAACATTGTCGGCGATGGTCGCCGCATTTCGCGGATCGTCTTCCGGAATATTCTGTTCGACTTTACCGACCAGGTCAGCACCGACATCGGCCGCCTTGGTGAAGATACCGCCACCGACGCGAGCAAACAGAGCCTGAGCACTGGCACCCATGCCGAAGCAAAGCATCGTCACGGTGATCTTGTCGAGTTCTTCAATTCCAAACACCCAGCGGAGCACGAGGAACCACAGGGTAATATCCAAGAGGCCAAGACCGACCACCGTCAGGCCCATGACCGCACCGGAGCGGAAGGCGACTTGCAGGCCTTGGTTGAGCGACTTTTGAGCACCCGCCGAAGTACGGCTAGCAGCCCAGGTGGCGGTCTTCATGCCGAACCAGCCGGCCAGACCGGAGAAGAAACCACCGGTCAAGAAGGCGAACGGCACCCACACGC
>CAYLRE010000049.1:0-21730 GCA_964385715.1 uncultured Planctomycetaceae bacterium | reverse complement strand
CGCGGTCATAGACCATCTGCTCGATAGTCTTGATCATCGCCGGCGCATCGACCGAAACCGTCGCTTGCTGTTCGGCAAGATACGTATCAATCAGCCACTGGTCAGAATTGGCTACCAGTACCGAGGCGTTCGCTTCCGGCAGGGCGGCCGCTTGTTCGTTGTCAGCAATAGTCGACATGGGGAGGGAATCCGAAGCCACCACAATTCAATTTGGTAGTCGGATCAGTCGTCAGGGAAGGTAAGGGCGAGTTGCAATCGCAGCCTGGAACACATAGGAAGCAAGTTCCGTGCCACGACGTCAGCTGCGAGCCGCAACATCCGCTCTTGTAACTTCTGAGCAGCCGCTGAATCCCCGCCTGACGGCCGTTTTCGTACCCCCTAACGACCTCTGGAAGCGACCGGCGGCCTACACCAAGGCTGCTCACCTTTTAAGCAACTCCAGTCCAGGGCATAGGCAACCGCGTCTCTTTTTTATTCGATTCAACGGCATCTCAGAAGCCTCCGCGGCCCGTCAAACTCCCGGCGTTTCAGGGCAAATCGTACGACGAAGCAGCCAACAAAGACGCCTGCCGACGTTTGTGGCAGGACCGTTCTGGCACGGCGTTTGCAAAAGTCCAATACCCAGGCGGACAAACATTTTAAACAAGTGCAAAGCACACCCTGGCGGCAAGACGCCGCTGATGGGAATCGCAGGATGATTCTCAGAGCCATGCCCGCAGAGCGGGTTCCTACCTTGGCTCTATTTGGTGTCCGCCTTGCCCCACCACACCTACTCGCTTCGCGCGTGTCAGCGGTTTGACCTGATTCACGTGACGTAGCACTCGTACAAGTTTCGCAGGTAATTATTCGCAGGGAACAAGATTTATGGATTCGGCAAATAGTGCAGGACAGGACGCCTCAGATTCAACCGGCGGAGCCTCGGCTCTACTCGACGGCAAAGCGACCGCCCTGTGGAGCAACTTCCGCAAACTAAGCATGCCGCAGATTCGAACGTTCCACATGACGTGGTTTGCGTTCTTTCTCTGCTTCCTCGCCTGGTTCGGTATCGCCCCGTTGATGAAGGTGGTGTCAGCGGAACTACAACTCACTGCGGATCAAAAGAACTGGTGCTTCATCGCGTCGGTCTCGATCACGGTCTTGGCTCGCATCTTTATCGGCTGGCTCTGCGATCGTATCGGCCCGCGACTCACCTACACCTGGCTACTCGTACTCGGATCGCTACCCGTAATGGGTATCGGGTTGGCCTACAACTTCGAGTCTTTCCTGATCTTCCGGCTCATGATCGGAGCGATTGGTGCTTCGTTCGTGATCACGCAGTATCACACCTCTATGATGTTCGCGCCGAATGTCGTGGGAACCGCGAACGCCACCAGCGCCGGCTGGGGAAACATGGGTGGCGGCGTCACACAATTTGTCATGCCACTGGTGATGGCGTTCTTTGTGACCGTGATCGGCATGAGCGAATCGTACGGCTGGCGGGCCGCAATGGTGACCGCCGGCGTCGTCTGCTTTCTAACCGGTCTGGCCTACTATCGATTTACCCAAGACACTCCTGCGGGCAACTTCAAGGAACTTCGCGCCGCCGGCAAGTTGCCTGAAAAGAAAAAGGTCAAAGGAGGCTTTTCCGCCGCGGTAAAGGACTACCGCGTGTGGGCGTTGGCCGTCATCTACGGTGCCTGCTTTGGCATGGAACTAACCATCAACGGCAAGATCGCCTTGCACTTTGCTGAGGAATTCGGTCTCGGATTGAAGACGGCCGGCTTGGCTGCCGCCTCGTTCGGCCTCATGAACTTGTTCGCTCGCACCCTGGGCGGCATCTTCGGCGATCGCTTCGGCATCAAGTGGGGACTCAAAGGCCGCGTGATGTGGCTCTTCATGGTTCTCTTCTGCGAAGGCCTAGCCCTAATGCTGTTTTCGCAAATGACTGCCCTCGCCGTCGCCATTCCGGCCCTCATCCTATTCAGCCTGTTTGTGCAGATGGCTGAAGGAGCCACGTTCTCAATCGTCCCATTCGTCAACAAGAAAGCCCTCGGTCCGATTTCCGGAATCGTCGGCGCAGGAGGGAACCTCGGGGCAGTCGCCGCCGGCTTCCTCATTCTTTTCGTCGGCGACCTGACGACTTCGCTCTTGATCCTAGGCGGCTTGGTCACGCTTAGCTCCGGAATCGCATTCCTGGTTCGTTTCTCACCAGAGATCGAAACGGAAGTGGGACGCGAAATGCAGGCGGCCTTGGAAGACACCGTTCAAGACGTGCCTGCTCCCGTACTGGAGCCGGTTCTCAGCTAAATCAGCGGCGCCGGTGCGGCGTCTTATGTGACAAGAAAACACTTGCGATTTCGCTGGCAGGGCATTGGTTTCGGGAGAGGAAGCCAACTGCCCTTGCTGGCGGATCGCGAGTTATTTCTCCGCGTTCATCCTACAACTACAACCAATCCGCCACCGCGTTGGCCACCGTGGGATGCAGCAGGTAGCCGGTGCCATGATGCGGGTTCGACTCGCCGTGGCGTACCGCCAGGTTGTAGATCCCCTTATCGCGAATCGAATCGACGTAGCCGAGCTGGAGCATCGGCCGAAAGTCATTCGTTAACCGCTGGTCGTGCGAAATATAGTCGTCCTCGGCTGCCACATTCAACCAGTTCACCACGTTCTTTGGGTAGCGATCGATTTCCGCCTTGCCGGCTCCTTTAAGATTGTCCTGCACCGTCACATCCGAAAGCGGCGACCCGAGGGTAATCCACAGACTGACGTCGCGATTCCACGGCTGACGGCGATACTCACTGTAGTGCGACAACTTCCAAAGCACGTCGTAACAGATCATCGACCCCAAACTGTGGCCGATCAAACAGATGTCGCCTTCCCGCTTCATTGCGCGAATTAGTGCTGCAGTAAGGACCGCGCGGATGTCGCTGCCGAATTGGCTCACACCCCAATACCTACGCATGTCGGGCGCCACGCGCTCGATGAGCGGCTCGCTAAGGCCAAAGAAGTTGAGCGGCCCTGAGATCACGTCCGCAACCGCCTCCATCCAGGGATTGTAGCCTGGCAATTTCTTGTAGGTGGTCTTATTGAACTGGAAACTTTTGTATTGCTTCAGACGTTCGAGCGTTTGGCGGCGGTCCTCCACGTCTCTTGGTTTCGGCTCTCCCGTCGCCCCGTGCAAGAAATGATTCGAGATGTCGCCGTAGTAGGCCAGCTCCAGTTTGGCATCGTTCAAGGCCGCCAGTTTTTCCGGGTGATCGCGCTCGATCCCCCACCGCAGTGCCTCGAACCAAAGCTTTTGCAGGTCCCGCTTGGGCGGCTTAAAATCCCGGCCATGAACCATCAAAATTGTCTTCGACACGGCAACTCCCCCGCGTGTATGTGAATCTGCCACCCTTAAAAACACGCTCACCGACGCCGCTGTCAGATCGCGATACGTTGGCAAGAACACCAACAAATGCACTGCTCTGCGCTACGACAGCCCCACGCTCATACGTGGAACGGTCGTTGTAACACAGATCTCGCGGCGTTCAAGAACAAAGCGCCAAAATGGCGGTATCCCGCCTCATAAAAAGAGACACGCCAAAGCGGGCACCCGCACTACCAGCGGCCAGCCGCCTACTCCAAGGCCGTCACGATTCGCAAGTAACACTGAAAAGAGTGAATGCGGGCCAGCGTAGGTTCACCCTATTCTTGCAGCCGATCCTGCATGCCGGGCATCATGAAGTAAGCCAGTACGGCAATTGAACCGACCAGCTCGGGTACTTCGGCGAGAACACCTGCCCACGAGCCGATAAGTATCAATGTCACAACACCGGCGCAGATCGACACAAAATGAACGATCAGCGTCGTGATGTAGGCCCAGTCCTGACGAGAGAACAATCCGTAGGCCACGGCTCCCATCGCCACAAACTTGACGAGTAGCCACATCAACAGCAGAAGGGCCTTCAGCGCAGTCCCTGCCTGCTCCGTTGGCAATGACGGCATCGCCGCCCGCTGTGTCCCCAAGACCATCCCCGTGTTGACGCCGCTCATCATCAAAATGGCTCCGGCGTAGCTTATCGCCGCGATGATCGCCAGCAACACGGAGAAACAGGCTGTCATGGTAGCTCCGAGCGGTCGCTCCCGCATCGTCGCCTGCTCACGTCGACTGAGACCGTCGGATTGCGGATCAACTCCAGAGCCTCCGAAGCTCGGCAGGAACCGCGAGATCCCCGATGTCGGATCGGCGGCCGGAGGGGCCGGGGCCAGCTCTGGCTCCGGTTCAGGTTCCACGACGGTTGCTTGGATCGGCGCCGGCGCGCTATTGGCTGCAGCCACCGGAGTCATCGAAGGTGGCACATTCGGTGGCCCGCCTGTCGTCCTAAGCATCTCCTCAGGGAATAGACCTTTCACAAGTGACGCGGGAGACCAGGCCGCCATTCCCTGATGCCATACCAGATCGTCTGGCTTCAAACCACCACGAGCAACCAGATCTTTCAGGTCCAAGGGAGAGATGGGCCCATGCTGCTGCCCGTTCGAGGCGTAGTACCACTGAATGCTCATCGCTGCTGTGTCCGCCAAATCAAGAAGTTTTGCCCAACTCTAGCCGCCCGAAAACGCTGCCGATCTGTGAGATCTGTCGACAAGGGGAGCTGCTTCGATAATAGCATGGCGGCTCCGACCGTTCCAACAACGGGACGTACGTCCTACTCTCCGCTTAAATTAGACAGGATTACAGGACAAACGTGACCGCAATTCAACCCGTCACATCCTGTTCATCCTGTCTAGGAAGGGAACCGCCGTGTCGCATTCTTCCTCCCATCACACGTTGAAATCAAACACCACCACCTTCTCCAGCAGCGGGATGATCTGTGCCTTGACCTCTTCGTGAATCGGATGCGGCAGATAGGTGTCGCGGGCCTCGGGGCTGTCGAACGTCATAATGAAGCCGTGCGTGAATCCGTCGTTCATGCCTTCCGGACTGTCGTACGGACCGCCGATCACTTCTTGCAGTCCTGGAATCTGTCCGACCATTCCCCGCAAAGCGGCGAAGCAGTCGTCGATCTGGGCGTCGGTCACGTCAGCATTGAATTTCAGAATCGCAAAGTGTTTGACTTCCGGCATGGAAAGACTCCTTCTTAATCTTATTCACTCTTGGTTGGGTGTTATGGGAAACCGTGGACCTCACTGAACGCAGGCCTGTCGGTCCTATTGTTACATCGTCATTTGATTGTAGAGTTCGCGGTTGCCCAAAAGCCAGACGGCAAACGGACTCTCAAGCGGAGCAGGAAGAGAGTGGGTTCTTTTTGAAAATTGACATTTGTGCAGATGTTGCTATATTGACCGCACAACTGAATTAACTCCCGCGAAGGGGTATTGAAGGTAGCGTCCGCCCCACCGACAACGAACGACAAGGTCATCGTGACCGCATCGTTCATGGTGGCCCGTCCGAGTGACGAATCGGCCGGACGTATTCTCTCCGAGCCCGCGCATCTCCGGCTATGGACGCCGGCGTCTCGCGCGGATTTTTTGTGCGCTGAATTGAACTGCGATCGAAATATGCGCGGAAACACGACAGCTTTTTGCATCAGACGACGTAAGTCATTGCGGGTGGACATCAATCGTAACCCGAAGCGTAAGCGAGGGACACGACCAGGCAGGTATCACAATCAATCGGCACCCCGCATTGTCGCTGATCGCTCCGCGCTCAGCTCCCGTTAGATCGCGGAACGATCCACGACAATCACGCACTGGCAAAGCCAGTGGCACCCAATTCCAGTGAATCCCAGCGAGTCGGCGTTATGCCCACAAGAGGTCTTATCCCGTCGATCCTGCTCCTCCTGTCAAGAATCTGAACAGCACTAATAGCAAGCTACCAGTGGCACCCAAGATTCGTACCCGTCAATCCTAATAGGAGACCATCATCATGGCACGAACTGAGAAATTGCCCCGTCGAAAACAGCTTGGCGACAATGAAGAGGCGGCACTGCGGCTTCGCACCCTCGGCCTTACCTATCGAGAAATTGCCAAGCAGACCGGCGTCCCTCTATCGACGGCCTACTCGCGCGTGATGCGAGGACTGCGGGATTTGCGTCGCCGTCAGCACGAAGCGCCCGCCGACGTGCGAAACATCGAGCTCTTGAAGCTGGCTCAACTAGAACGTCGCGTGATGGCCGAGGCGGTTAGCGGCGACCACGGGGCGATTCGCCTGCTGCTCCGGATTATGGACTGCCGTAAACGCTACCTGGCAACCTGCCTACCGAACACCAGCAGCAAAGAAGAACTCGAGGAGTTGCTGCGGGTCTTCACCCAGCCGCTGGAGAGTGGACTATTTGCTGACGGTAAGTATCCCGATGACGAGTGTGACTACGGCGAGCTCGACCCGGCTGATGACGAACCCGAACTCGACGCCGCCGATCTTCCCTCCGCGCCATCGCCCACAGCGGCCGATCCCCTCGCCGCCGTACCTGACCTGGCAGGAACGGTGACGTGAGAAGAGAGAGCCGAGATGGAACACTCGTCGAACATCCATCGAACAAACGCCAACAATCCAGCGAACATGAACCGAACAAATGACAAACATTTGCCGGACATTTCGTAGAAAACGTGGCGGCGGGGCAGCGACGCTACCCCTTCACCACGCCAATCGGCCGCATGCGCGCGACTTTGCGGGCCAAGCCTGCCTGATGCACGACCTCGACCACATCGTCGACATTCTTGTAAGCATCCGGCTGCTCTTCGGCCAAACCCTTCACGCTATGCCCACGCGCGACCACGCCGCGATCCTCCAGCTCTCGCTGAATGTTGCGGCCCTTGGAATGACGAACGGCCGCCTTTCGCGACATCACGCGGCCAGCGCCGTGGCAAGCGCTCCCGAACGCCTGGGCCATGCTGCCCGACATTCCCGCCAATACCCAACTCGCCCGGCCCATGTCACCAGGAATAATCACCGGCTGACCAATCTCCTGGTACATCGGCGGAACTTCCTCGTGACCTGGCGGGAAGGCACGCGTGGCCCCCTTGCGGTGAACCCAAACCTGCTTGCGGGTACCAGCGACCTCGTGCTCCTCGAGCTTGGCAATGTTGTGGGCCACATCGTAAATGAGCTGCATCTCCAGCTCATCCCACGGGCAATCGAAGACCTCGGCGAAGGTCTCGCGAGCCTGCCACATCAACAGCTGGCGGTTGCACCAGGCAAAGTTGGCCGCGGCACGCATCGCCCCCAGGTAATGCTCGCCCTCCTCACTGTAAATTGGCGCGCACGCCAACTGGCGGTCAGGCAATTCGATCCCATACTTCTCCGGCACTCCGCGAAGACGACGCAGGGCATCGTCACACACCTGGTAGCCCAGGCCGCGGGAGCCGGAATGGATCATCACGCAGACCATCCCCTCGGCCAGGTTCATCACACCAGCCGCCTCGTGGTCGAAGACCTCGTCAACGAGCTGGACCTCGAGGAAGTGGTTTCCCGAGCCCAAGGTTCCGCACTGGTCGAAACCACGCGAAATGGCTCGCTCGCTCAAGAATTCGGGACGGGCATCGGCCAGGCAACCCGCAGCCTCGGTATGAAGAATGTCATCCTCTGTCGCCAGATCCCACTCGACCAACTGCGCAGGCCCGGCGGCCAGGAGCCGCTTCAAATCGGGCGCCTTGTAGCGATACTTTCCGCCGCGACCGGTCCCTGCCGGCACGTTGCTAAAGAGGCGGTCGATGAGGTGAGCCAAGCGAGGCCGCACATCCTTGGCGTGAAGATTGGAACGCACGAGGCGCACGCCACAGTTAATGTCGTAGCCGACCCCACCTGGCGAAATCACGCCGCCCTCTTCTGGGTCGGTCGCGCAGACCCCGCCGATGCAGAAACCGTAACCCCAATGAATGTCAGGCATAGCGAGACTCGCCTGCTGGATGCCTGGCAGAAACGCCACATTGGCAACCTGTTCGGGAGCCTGGTCCTTGCGGATCGAATCGATCAAACGATCGTTGGCGAAAATCAAACCGTCGACGAGCATGCCCGGCTTGTAACTCTTAGGAATCCGCCAGCAGCAATTGCCCGCAGGCTCGAGCGGTCCGTCAAAACGGTTCGTAATCATCACGAGATCCTCTCACGAATAAAGTCGCGGGCACGACCAACCGACAGAGCGGGTGCCCACCGCGAGAAACTAGACACGCGGCAAGAGAAACGGTTCGCGAGCTACGATTTACGCCAGGATGGGTCGAATCAACTTAGGCTCCTCGTCGACGCCGGTCAGCCGCTGATCGAGCCCCTGATGCGAGTAAGTGAACCGCTTGTGGTCAATGCCCATGCAATGCAGGATCGTCGCGTTGAGGTCGCGGACATGAACCGGATTCTCGACGATGTTGTAGGAGTAATCGTCGGTCGCTCCGTGAACGACGCCACCCTTGATGCCACCCCCGGCGATCCACATCGAGAAGCAACGACCATGATGGTCGCGGCCGTAGACGTCCCGAGTAAGCTTGCCCTGGCAGTAAACAGTGCGGCCGAATTCGCCGCTCCAGACGACGATGGTATCGTCGAGCATACCACGCTGCTCGAGATCCATAATCAACGCCGCGGAAGCTTGGTCCGTATCGCCAGCCTGCTGACGGATGCGACGCGGCAGATTGGAATGCTGATCCCAGCCGCGGTGATAGAGCTGAATGAACCGCACGCCACGCTCGGCCATGCGGCGAGCCATCAGGCAATTCGCGGCATAGGTGCCGGGCTTCTTCGACTCGGGGCCGTAGAGCGTGAAGGTGCTCTCCGGCTCATCCCGCATATCCATCAGCTCGGGAATCGACTTCTGCATACGGAAGGCCATCTCGTACTGCGCGATGCGGGTGTCGATCTCCGGATCGCCCTGCTGGGCACTCTTAGCGGCATTGAGCTTGGCCAGACCGTCGAGCATGGCGCGACGACTACCGCGATCGAGCCCGGGAGGATCGGACAGGTAAAGCACAGGATCTTTGCCGCTGCGGAAACGGACGCCCTGATAATCGGAAGGCAGGAAGCCGGCACTCCAAAGCCGGGCGAACAGCGGCTGCGTCACGCCGGAGCCGGTACCCGCGGAGATCATCACGATGTAGGCTGGCAAATCCTTGCACTCGCTACCGATGCCGTAGTTGAGCCAGGAGCCCATCGACGGCTTACCCAGCTGCTGCGTCCCGGTATTCATCATCGTCACGGCCGGGTCGTGATTGATGGCCTCGGTATGCATCGAGCGAATGATGCTGATCTTGTCGACGATCTTGCCGGTGAAGGGGAGCACCTCGCTCAAGTAAGCCCCCGACTCACCATGCTGCTTGAACTCGAACCGCGAGGCCGCACAGGGGAAGGCAGCCTGCTTGTGGGTCATCTCGGTCAGCCGCTGGCCCATGCGAATCGACTCGGGCAGCTCCGTCGCGTGCACGTCGCGGAGCTGCGGCTTGTAGTCGTAAAGGTCCATCTGCGAGGGACCACCCGACTGGAACAGGTAGATGATCCGTTTGGCTTTCGGCTTGAAGTGGGGCAGGGAAGGGATGCCGCTGCCGACCTGCAGTGCGGGAATCGAACCGGCGCCGGCTTCCTCACTCATCAGCGAGCTAAGCGCCATGGCGCCAACTCCGCCGGCGGCCTGCGAAAGCCAATGGCGGCGGGAGATCGATTCGGCATATTGCTGCAACGGGTTCATCGCCTATTCCTTCGACATTGCTTCATCAAGGTTCATGACCATGCTGGCCACACAAGTCCAGGCCGCATGCTCGGCCGCGTTGAGCTCTTCGTTACGGGGCGACTCACCCACGCCAAGCAGCGACTCCGCGGCCCCTGCGTCGGCTTGGTAGATCGCCAGCTGGCGGTCGTAAACGCCACTGAGCACTTCAACCTCCAGATCACTGGGCCCGCGCGAAAGCAACAGGGAGCAGATTCGCGCCACGCGGCCGGGCGTGGTCGAACCACCTTCGGTCATGGCACGTTCGGCCAAAGCACGCGAGGCCTCAACAAAGGTCGGATCATTCATCAGCACCAACGCCCCCAGCGGGGTATTTGTTCGCTGGCGGCGAACGGTGCAGGTTTCCCGATTCGGAGCGTCGAGCGCGGCCAGATTCGGCGGCGGCACGGCACGCTTCCAGTAGGTATACATGCTGCGGCGGTACAGGCTCTCGCCCGTGTCTTGCGTGTAGCCGCGGTTGGAGATTTCCACCCAAAGCCCCGACGGCTGGTACGGTTTCACGCTCGGCCCGCCGGTCTTCTCGACCAGCAAGCCGCTGGCGAACAGGGCGCTATCGCGAATCAGCTCGGCCGGCAGTCGGAATCGTGGTCCGCGGGCCAGCAGGCGATTCGCGCCGTCGCGTTCGACGAGCCCTTCCGAAGCGACCGACGATTGACGGTAGGTCGACGACATCACGAGCCGCTTCATCATCGCCTTCACGTTCCAGCCACTCGAAACAAACTCCGTAGCCAGATAGTCGAGCAGCGCGGCGTGCGAAGGTCGCTCTCCTTGAATACCAAAGTCCTCGCTCGTCTTCACCAGGCCGGTACCGAACAGCATCTGCCAGAAGCGATTCACCGTAACACGGCTCGTCAAAGGATGCGACGGATCGACGAGCCACTGCGCCAGGCCGAGACGATTCGCCGGGGCACCTTCGGGAAGCGGTGGCAAAACGTCGGGCGTGCCGGCGGTGACCTTCTCGCCATGCTGGTCGTACATGCCACGGACCAGCACAAAGGTATCACGCGGCTTGGCCATTTCTTCCATGACCATAACCGTGGGGAATTTGGAACTTTCCAAGCGGATCGTCTGTTGCAGCTGATTCTTCTCCTGAAGGGCCGCGCGGTACCCGGCATCCTCATGCACCAAGAAATAATCTTGCAGCTTGGCACGCTGCTCGTCGCTACGCTTGTCAGCGGAAACCGCCAACAGCGGAGCAATTGGGTCTCGGCCAGCCAGCTGCGCCACTTCGGTTGCACTCAGCTGGCGGCGATAAATCCGCAGGTCGTCCATGGCACCCTTGAACCCAAAGAAGCCGTGGCGATGCCCGAGCTGCAGGCCGTACTTTCCGTCGACCTCGATCGGCCCTTTAAGGCGATCGTAGATCAGGTCGTACTTCTGCTTCTCGCCGTTGAGATAGATGGCGATGCCGCTGCCGCGACCGGTGCCGTCGTGCGTAATGAACATGTGGGTCCATTCGCCCGGGGTGACCTTCTTCTTCACCCGCATGCCGACAGCGCGAATCGCCCAGGCGTTGGCCATGCGGAACGTGAGGCGGCCTTCTTTCTCCATGCGAACGTAGTATCCGCGGAACTGCCCGTCTTGGTTGGTACGCGCGATCACAGCGCCATCCGCTTCGTACTTGACCCACATGCCAAACGAAAACGCTTCATCGCGGCTCAGCGAGGCGACATCGCCAAGATTGACGTGCGTCGTGCCGTCGAACTTAAGGGCGCGGCTTCGCTTGCCCTCGATCGACGCCACATTGCCAGCGATCTTGCCTGCAAAGGGCGAACCAGTCTCCGCACTCTCGCCTTCCCACTTCTGACCAGCGAGGGACTTGGCCGGCTTCGCGGCCTCCTCACCCTCTGCCGACTCTTCCACCACGTCCGCGAACGCCTCTTCATCAAACGGAACGTGCACGGCGAGGCCCGAATCGAGATCGGGAGTCCACTTCTCGGGATCTCCCAGCTGCGACTCCCAGGAGGCGAATCGCGTGGTTACGTCGGCTCGACCTGCGGCAAGCTGTTTCTCCAGTTCCTCGATGCGAGACTCGTCGCGATCGAACTTCGCCTCCAGCATGGCAGGCAGCACCGCAGCTCGCGGACGCATGTTGCCTTCGCCGTTCTCCACACCGCGATCGCTGACGGTGTTGAAATACGCGAAGTAGCTGTAGAAGTCCTTCTGCGAAATCGGATCGTACTTGTGATCGTGGCACTGGGCACAACCAACGGTCAGGCCCATGAACACCGTCGCGGTGGTGCGAGCGCGATCGAGCGCGTACTCCACGCGGTACTCTTCAGAAATGCCGCTGGCGGTGATGCCGTGGTTGCGGCAGAAGCCGGTGGCGGTCAATTGGCGGTTGGTGCGATTGGGGATCAGGTCGCCGGCAATCTGCTCGGTGGCAAACTGATCGAACGGCATGTTCTCGTCAAAGGCCTGAATTACCCAGTCACGCCAAGGCCACATGTCGCGGTGATAGTCCTCGTGGTAACCATGCGTATCGGCGTAACGAGCCGCGTCGAGCCACTCAAGCGACATCCGTTCGGCGTAACGCGTGGTGGCAAGCAGTCGATCGACGACCTTTTCATAGGCGTCGTCACTCTTGTCGGCCAAGAAGTTGGTCACTTCCTCGGGAGTCGGCGGCAGACCCGTCAGGTCCATCGTCACACGACGAATCAACGTGCGGCGGCTCGCTTCTTCGCTCGGACTCAGGCCCTCCTTCTCGAGACGGGCCAGCACAAAGCGATCGAGCGGATCGCGACTCCAGAGGGAGTTGTTAACCTCCGGCAAGGCGGGCGACGTCGGCGTGACAAACGCCCAATGCGGTTCCCACTCGGCGCCTTCATCGATCCAGGTGCGAATCAGCTCAATCTCAGCCTTCGTCAGATGCTTGTGAGAATCTGGCGGCGGCATCAACAGATCTTCGTCGTCGGAAATCAGCCGGCGAAAGAGCTCACTATCTTCGGCACTCCCCGGCACGATCGCCAACTCCCCCGACTCCCCTTCGCCAAATGCGCCACTCTTCAGATCGAGACGCAGGTCGGCCTGGCGAGACTGTTCATCGGGGCCATGACAGGCGAAACAATTCTGCGACAGGATCGGGCGAATCTCGCGGTCGAAGTTGACCGTCGACTTCGACTCGCCAACTTCGGCGGCCAAAACGATGTCGCTAGCAGCGACGGCAATCAGGCCGACGATGACGCAAAACATCGACAGAGCCGAAATACGAAAGGGGGCCGGCTTACGAAAAGGGCGAATGCGGGAGAACCCGACGAGCATGGTAGCTTCCTATCTGGGCGGGGCACGTTTCGCCAAAGCAGGCGAACGCGCGGCGGCGGCATGCGACGATCTTCGTCTCCACTATTACACCAGAATCAGGGGTTCATTTCAAGTCAAAGACGTGCCCACCCGCGTGTTCCATCACCTTTTGCAGACAGAACTTACGACACGCACAGGCCACTTGCGAACAGCGTGCACCTGCCGTACATGAACCTTCGTTTCGCACCGCAGCGACACTCAAATATCGACAATCACTTCCGCCAGCCAGCCATCGGATCCTTCCTCGACTCGAAGGCCGTGGTAGGTGATCGCCTTCACTTCGTTGTCGAGCTGGTGCCGGGAGCTATCGAAGACTTCGCCGCGACCTACGGCGGTGAGCACACGAACCGGACCTGGATCTCCGCTAATCGCGACCTCGAATTCACGCAGCAGAAGCAGCCGAGACTCGAACAGATATATAAGTTCCGTGAGCCAGTCGACCAGCAGCAGCTCGTTTTCGTTGAATTCAACGCGAATTTCGACTTCCTCGCGGCCCTCAATTGCGTCGATATCACTAACAATCACCGAGTACAGGGCCTCACCGGCTTCCGCCATCAACGAGCACAAATCGCCGCTTTTAACCCGCAATCCGAGATCCGCGGTGTGCTCAAAAACCTCATACATGAACAAGCTCCGATGCATCGGGGCGCGAAAACGCCAAAAACGGCCCATTCCAGGCTCCAAAAGCCAACAAAACAGCCATTTTTGATCCGTTTTTGTTCCCGGGACGATTTTGACACCTGCGCAAGCGTCTGTTATCGTAATTGCTTATCGTCACAGAAGATAAGCAGCTTTGAAGATGCCCCGTTGGCGTCCCTCCATTGCCCCCAACTAACCTTCCCACCTGACACCACGCTCGACGTTCGCGTTCGCG
The DNA here is from genome assembly GCA_964385715.1 of uncultured Planctomycetaceae bacterium. Lineage (GTDB taxonomy): Bacteria > Planctomycetota > Planctomycetia > Pirellulales > UBA7805 > MB-PLM-2. The sequence continues at coordinate 7,888 of CAYLRE010000049.1, read as the reverse complement.
CGACACACGCCCCCCAACGATTGGGAACGAGCGCAAGCCGCTAAAGCTAGCAACACAGTTCTGGCGGTCTGGCTGAAACGGACTTCACCAAGGAGAAACGGGTATGAACTGCATGGGTAATAGCCTGTCTCGACGCGGCTTTCTGCACGCCGGTGTCGTCGGTGGAATCGGCCTAACATTGGCCGACTACCTTCGCACCAAAGAAGCCTACGCGGCCGCCGGCAAGGAAATGCCCAACGGCCCAGCCAAGTCGATCATCTATATCTTCTTGCAAGGTGGCATCGCCCAACAAGAGTCGTGGGATCCGAAGCCGAACGCGCCAGTCGAGTATCGCGGCGCCTTCGGAAGCATTAGCACCAAGCTGCCGGGCATTCGTTTCAACGAGCTGATGCCCCACTCCGCCAAAATCGCGGACAAACTCTGCGTCTGTCGCTCCCTCTCGCACGGTGACGCCGACCACGACCGCAGCACCTACATCATGTTCACGGGCTATAAGCCAAGCCCGGCCATCGACTACCCGAGCTATGGAAGCGTCGTGGCCCACGAATATGGTCCCAGGCAAAACCTTCCGCCCTACATCACCATTCCTAATCAGTTGAAGGAAGGTGGTGGAGCCGGCTACCTGAGCTCGGCGTTCAATAGCTTTAGCCTGGGCGGCAATCCGTCGAACAAGGATTTTCGGGTTCGCGATCTACAGCTGCCCGGCGGTGTCGACAAGCCGCGATTCGCTCGACGTCGACGATTGCTCGATGCAGTGAACGATCACTTCCGCGAGATCGAACAGTCGGATCAGTTGGCCGCGGTCGACTCCTTCTACCAACGGGCCTACGCGATGATCAGTTCGCAAAAGGCACGTGAGGCGTTCGACCTGAGCAAGGAGAGTCCCAAGCTACGGGAAGAGTACGGCAAAGGCGAAGCGGGATCGCGTTTTCTGCTAGCCCGTCGGCTTGTCGAAGCGGGCGTTCCCTTCGTCACCGCCCTGTACGGAAAGTGGGATCACCACGCCAAGATTGTGCCGGGCATCAAGAGCCACGTCCCGGAATTCGACCAGGCTTTCGCGGCGTTGATTCGCGACCTGGAACAGCGCGGCATGCTCGATTCAACGCTCGTGGTGGCGTCAACCGAGTTTGGACGTACGCCGCTGATGAACACACTCGCTGGCCGCGATCACTGGGGCAAGGTTTTCAGCATCGCCATGGCCGGTGGTGGCGTGAAGCCAGGCGTTGTCCATGGAGCCTCGGACGCCATTGCCGCTGAGCCGGCCGAAGACATGATGAGCGTCTCCGATTTCTCCAAGACGATGTATCACTGCCTGGGCATCGACGCCTCGCAGTCGCTGATGGCCCCCGGGGGACGTCCCGTGGAGATCATTCGTGGCGGAGAAGTTCGCCGCCAACTGCTGGTCTAGCCGGCAGCCATATTGAAATTTGCTCCTGCCGCGAGCGTGATGCTAGACAAGACACTATTCGCGACAGAGGCATGAGTCTGTTTCGGGAACCGCCTTTACCCTCATGCGTCGACGACACATCCAATCCGTGTGCTGCCATGCATCTAAGCTCGTCTTGATGGCGGCGATGCTCTGCTTGCTGCTGACCGATGCGGCACTAGCCTACTCGCCACGAGTGAATCGTATTCTGCCAGGCGGCATCCAACGCGGCACCACCGGCGAACTCATCTTTGAAGGCGAACGGCTTCACGACGCCGAAGAGATCCTCTTCTACGACCGCGGCTTTGAAGTCATTCGCATCGAACCGATTCGCGACTACGTCCTGCCGGACGACGAGACTTACAAGGGCGACGAAAAGAAACGCCGCGACGAGAAGATTGCCTCCGGACAGTTCCAAGCGGTGCGGGCCAAGATTCGCGTGGCCGCCGATTGTCGTTTAGGCGAACACATTTGCCACGTCCGCACCGCCGGCGGGGTGAGTGAGTATCGCACTTTCTTCGTGGAGCCGATGTCGGGCACGCACGAAGTGGAGCCCAACAACACGCTCGACGGCGCTCAGAAGATCGATCTGAACGTCGTCGTAGCGGGCGTCATCAAGCCGGCGGACGAAGACTGCTTCGCCGTCGACATGAAGAAGGGGCAGCGACTCTCTGCTGAGGTGGTCGCCATGCGACTGTCCACGCACATGTTCGACGCGGCCATTTTCCTCTACGACCCCGAGGGGAATGAGATTGCTTCGGCGAAGGGCTCCCCCTTCGGCGTTCAGGATGGGATTCTTTCGCTAATCGTGCCGGAAGACGGCCGCTACGTGCTCAAGGTGCAGGAGGATACCGGCGCCGGCACGAGCATGAGCACTTATCGCTTACACGTGGGAACGTTCCCCAGGCCAACGGCCGTATACCCCTGCGGCGGAAAGATGGGCGAGTCGGTCCGAGTTCGCGCCATCGGCGACGTCGTCGGTGACTTCGAACAGCAAGTATCTCTACCATCGACGTTTGACACCGAGTTTGGCGTCTCGCCGCAAGACGATGGCGGAACGGTACCGACACCGATTCCGTTCCGACTCTTCGAACACGGCAACGCCTTTGAGCAGGAGCCGAACAACACTATTGAGACCGCCACGGCCGTCGACCTGCCGCTGGCCTTCAATGGCATTATCGAAAAGCCGGGCGACGCCGATCACTTTCGCTTCTCGGCCAAGAAAGGGCAAACGCTCGAAGTTGAGTGCTACGCCAAGCGGGTTCGTTCCGAACTCGATCCGGTGATGCAGCTCTTCGACGCGTCAGGCAAGAAGATCCTGGAGAATGACGACGGCGGCAAGATCACGCAAAACGCCGACGCCGAAGTGCGCGGAGCCGATAGCTACTTCCGCTTTAAGGTACCGGCCGATGGCGAGTATGTTCTGCGAGTTCACGACTTGATGGGCCGGGGCGGGCCGACGTTTGTCTATCGCGTTGAATTCTCGCCCGTCAAACCGTGGCTGTTGGTGCGAATCCCACGAGCCGAAGATCCGAATGATCTCTACGGCCAGTATCGGCAGCAAGTGTTTGTTGCTCGCGGCAACTACTATGGCTGCATTGTCGGGGCGCGCCGCAAGGACCATCGCGGTCCGGTGATCCTCAAGGCGCCCAACCTTCCAGAAGGCGTGACGATGCACACGATGACCATTCCCGGTGGTGGTGGTCGCATCGCGGTCGTATTCCACGCGGCGGAAGATGCACCACTTGGCGGAGAGCTGGTCCATTTTCATGGCCGCGACCCCGATCCAAAGTTTAAAGATCTGTACGGCGGCTTCCGAAATCAGGCCGACCTGCTGCGAGGTCGCCCGGGGCTCGCGCTCTTGAAAATCAAGGCGGCCGACCGGCTGCCAGTGGTCGTAACCAAGCGAGTTCCATTCCGGCTCGAGTTCGAGCAGCCGAAGATCACACTGCTGCGTGGCGGCGACATGAAGCTGAAGGTGAAAATCATTCGGGACGAAGGCTTCGACGGCGAGCTCCTGCTCACGATGCCGTTTGTGCCTCGCAATGTTGGCACCAGTGCCAATGTAAAGGTGGCGGCCGACCAAACGGAGGCGATCTTCCCGCTCAGCGCCAAAGAGAACACGGCCCCGCTGCCCTGGCAACTTTATGTGCTCGGTTCCTCCGGCAAGCACAATTTGATCTGGGCTTCGACGCCGCCGCTCGACATCCAAATCGCGCGCCGCTTTGTCACCGCTGAGTTACAAGAGACGACCGCGAAGCAGGGCACTTCGGCCAAATTGTTCGCCGCCCTCAAGCAACTCCGGCCATTTGAAGGAACAGCCACCGCGAGGCTCACTGGTCTGCCGTCGGGCGTAACCGCACCACCGGTCGAGTTCACAGCGAAAACGAAACAGGTCGCCTTCGACCTAACACTCGACGGCGACGCCCCCATTGGTAAACACGCCAGCCTGCGTTGCCGCGTCACACTCAACCACGGCGGGGAAACACTCACCGCCAACGCCGGCGGGGGGCAACTGCGGATCGAGAAAGGCGAAAGTCAGGCCGCACCGGAGCAGATCGCCGCCCAGGACACCAAACAACACCAAGCCGAGCAGCCAGTCGCTGGTGCTGACAAGAAGGCGAAACCGCTCACGCGCCTGGAGCGGTTAAGACAGGAAGCAAAGCAGCGAGTCAAAACGCGATCTTCGCGCCCCTCGGCGGCGCTGTCCCAGGAATAGCGACATCCATGTACGAGTCCCGCGCAAACTATCGATTACTCTCTGCCGCCTTACTGGCGGTTGCGCTGGTGGTATCATTTTCGCACGTCGCGGCCGCCGGCGAATCACCGAGCGCTGCCATTCCGCAGTCGCTGGCGGTCTATCCACCTGCGGTTCATCTCTCCGAGAGCCAGGCGACACAGTCGCTGGTGATTCAGTCGATCTACGCTGACGGAATTACGCGCGACGTTACCGCCGAGGCCACCTTCTCGCTCGCCGACGCTCATATTGCGACACTCTCAGGCCACACTATTTCACCTGCAAGCAACGGCAACACGACGCTCACCGTCCGCTATGGCGGAAAGGAAGCCACCGTCGACCTCACCGTTGTGAACGCAGAGAAATACCGCGACTTGAGTTTTCGCAACGACGTCATCCCCACGCTCTCCAAGTCCGGCTGTAACGCGGGGGCATGCCATGGGGCCTCGCGCGGCAAGGACGGTTTTCGACTTTCGCTTGTCGGCTACGATCCCAAAGGCGATCACCATCGGCTCACTAAGGAGATCAGCGGCCGCCGCATCAATCTGGCAATTCCCGCCGAAAGTCTGCTGCTTGAGAAGGCGACGGGCAAAGTTCCTCACACCGGCGGCGTGGCGTTCAAGCCAGGCGATCAGCGCTACCAGACGCTACTCCGCTGGCTCGAACTCGGCGCGCCCAACGACTCCGACACGGTCCGCCGCAGCATCGGCATCGAACTCTTCCCACCGTCGGCAGTTCTGCAGGGCAAAGGCGAACAGCATCGCCTGCGTGTCATTGCCAGCTACGACGACGGTAGCCGGCGCGATGTAACCCACCTGGCTCGTTTCGAGACAGGCAATGAGTTCTCGGCCACCATCGACGAGAACGCCGTGGTAACTGCCCACGAACGTGGCGAGGCGTTCCTCACCGCCCATTTTGACGAGCATACCGTCGGCAGTCACTTTATTGTCCTACCGGCAGAGCTCGATTTCGTGTGGCCCGAAACGCCGGCGAACAACTACATCGACACGCTGGTGTACGACAAGCTCAAGAAACTTCGCGTCTCACCTTCGCCCCTTGCAAGCGACGGCGAATTCTTGCGGCGTGTATCGCTTGATTTGATCGGTCGTCTTCCGACTAGTGAAGAGCATCAAAAGTTCGTCGCCAATGACGACCCGAGTAAGCGTGAGAAGGTCATTGATCAGCTGCTCGAGCGCGACGAGTTCGTCGACATCTGGGTGATGAAGTGGGCCGAGCTGCTGCAAATGCGCACGAGCCCCAAGATCGGCCGCAAGTCGCTGATGCGTTACAACGGCTGGCTGCGTGACAAGATCGCAGGCGAAGTGCCGCTCAACGAGATGGCTCACGATCTGCTCGCTGCCAGCGGCGGAACCTTTTCCAACGCCGCCACGAATTACTATCAAACCGAGGCTGAGACGCTGAAGACAGCCGAAAACGCGGCCCAGGTCTTCCTGGGCATGCGGCTTCAATGCGCTCAATGCCACAACCATCTGTTCGACCGCTGGACGATGGACGATTACTACAGCTTCGCCGCTTTCTTCGCACAAGTGGGTCAAAAGCCAGGCGAGGATCCCCGCGAGACAATTATCTACAACAAAGGGCAGGGCGAAATGAAGCACCTGCTCGACAAACGGGACATGCCTCCCCGTTTCCTTGGAGGCGACCTGGCCGAGGCCGAAGGCGAAGATCGCCGCCTGGTTCTGGCCCGCTGGATGACGTCGCCAGACAACCCGTATTTTGCTCGCCACATGGCGAACTCCATTTGGGCTCACTTTCATGGCAAAGGGATCGTCCACCCGGTCGACGACGTGCGAGTCAGCAATCCTCCCGTCAACCCGCAACTCCTCGACGAGCTAGCGAGCCGTCTAGTGAGCTACGATTTCAGTCTCAAACGGTTGGTGCGCGACATTTGCAACTCACGCACCTACCAACTTCGCTCGGCGCCGAACGAAACGAACGTTACCGATCAGCGAAATTTCTCGCACGCCTCATTGCGAAGAGTGCCCGCTCCAGTGCTGCTTGACGTAATCAGTCAAATCACAGAGACGACTGACAAGTTCAAGGATGAGCCTGAGGGCACCCGCGCTGTGCAGATTTCCGACGGAGCAACAACGAACTACTTCATGACGACGTTTGGGCGTTCCGCTCGAGAAACCGCCTGCACTTGTGAAACCCGAGCCGAGCCGAACTTGTCGCAGGCTTTGCACCTTATCAATGGAGCGACCGTCCAGCAAAAGATTCGCGGTGGCAAGGTCGTCGTCACGATGCTCAAAGACGGCAAGCCCGCCACGGAGATTGTCGACGAGCTCTATCTGCGTTCTCTCTCGCGTTTGCCCAACGAAAAGGAACGGGCAGCTATCAACGAGGAACTTGACGCGGCGAAGACACGCAAAGAGAAACGAGCTCTCTTGGAAGACATCTTCTGGGCTTTGCTTAATTCGCAGGAGTTCCTTTTCAACCACTAGCGGGGCGTGGCCCATCGACTTGAGGTAAACTCGTAGAGATACGACTCCGCGTCATCACACAAGAAGCTCGAAGACACGTTTCCCATGTTACGTTGGTTGCACCAAGCTCGACACACGCTCACGCCAAATTGCGGCACCATGGCGTCACGGCTCGCACTGGCCGGTATCGTCGCCGGTATCGCCTTGTCGACTAGCGCGGTCGCCGCGGAGGACGGCGGTGGTGAGAACAAAGCGGCCAGCCCGATTACCTTCGACGAACATGTGCGACCAATCTTTCGCGACAAGTGTGTCTCCTGCCACAACTCGGATGACCGCGACGGCGACCTCGATCTCTCGACCTATCGAGCCACCTTTGAAGGCGGCGATTCCGGTGCCGTCATCGAACGAGGCGACCCCCTCAACAGCAGTCTGTATGCACTAGTCACGCACGAGACCGAGCCCGCTATGCCGCCGGAGTCGCCGAAACTTCCGGCCGAGATGCTCGACACCATCAAGCTTTGGATCGAAGGGGGAGCGCTTGAGAATTCCGGCAGCCAGGTGACAAAGCGCGCTACGCAGGGACTGCCGCTCAAGCTGGCAACCCGAGCGACCGGCAGGCCGAACACACCACCGATGCCACTGCGCATGGTCCTGGAGCCGGTGGTGGCGACCGAGCGCGGCGACGTCGTCCGAGGCCTCGCCGTCAATCCGTGGTCCCCCTTAGCTGCGATCTCTTCGCCCAAGCAGATTGTGCTCTACAACACCGAAACACTCGCCCAACTCGGCGTGCTTAACTTTGCGGAGGGCGTGCCCGAGGTGCTGCATTTCAGCGATAGTGGTGCGCTGCTGCTCGCAGGCGGCGGCCGCGGAGGCGCACGCGGCAAGACGGTCGTGTGGGATGTGAAGACCGGCGACCGCGTGATCGAAGTCGGCGACGAACTCGACACGGTGCTGGCGGCCGACATCAGTTCCGATCACGCGCTCATCGCGCTCGGCGGGCCAAAACGCGTTGTACGTGTCTATTCAACGGAGGACAGTTCTCTCAAACACGAGCTTCGCAAGCATGTCGAGTGGATCTACGACGCCGAATTCAGCCCCGATACAGCGCTCCTAGCCACCGCCGATCGCAGCGGCGGCATCATCATCTGGGAAGCCTGGAGCGGCCAGGAATATCTCACTCTCAAAGGACACGGCCCCGGCAAGATCGATCTCGCCTGGCGAAGCGATTCGAATGTGCTCGCCTCGTGCGGTGCCGATGGTTCGGTTCGACTCTGGGAGATG
>CAYLRE010000048.1:0-21873 GCA_964385715.1 uncultured Planctomycetaceae bacterium | reverse complement strand
GTGGATAGCTCACCTTTGTGTCGCTGATGTAGCCAACGAATTGAACGAGTACGCTACGACAGCACCAGCACTCAGAACAAGTCACGGGGTGAACAATCATGTCCGACACCCTCTAACCGGTTCGGCACCTCCGTCTCTGACGTGAACTTTGGGGCGAGTCCAAGATCGCCGACCTGGCGGTGAGGCGGTTGGGTAGACGCCGCGGCATTAATGCCCGCCAGACTCTGACTCCCGCTTCATTCGCAGGCAAACTGCAACCAGCGAGTGCAGCAGGAGCCCCGCAACGGCTCCCCAGGTGGCAACCGTAAGAGTGTTGGCCGGAATACGGACCGGGTCACGGTAGCCACGTTCACGAAGCGGTCTATCAAACACGCAAATCGTCTCGTGAACAGAATGAGCCCACGACTCGGCCGCCCTATGACCGCCTACCGCTGCCGGCATGAAAGCTGGCAGGGTAATCCCCCAGGCCAACACGCAAGATATCGCTCCCGCGAAGATGAAGTTCCGTCTCCGACGCATCTACTATCCGGCCCCGTTAAAAGAATGTTAGCTGCAGCTTCCCTCCGCATTGTAGGCCTTCACCACCGATGGCCTCAAACGACAGCCACTATTTGCGTGTTAAGTAGATCAGTGCCACGAAGTCATAGAGCGCGTGCACGATCACCGGCACAAGCAGATTCTCCGTGGCGATAAAGATGCCGCCAAGATAGAACCCGATCACAATGCAGCTGATCGCATAGGCGGTGGTGAGATAGTGAGCCAGCCCAAACACCACGCTGGCAATCACCAGTGCGGTGACCGTGGCAGCCGTCGCGCCCACGTGCTCTGTCAGCCAGACTTGCAGTCCCGTCTGTAAGAATCCGCGGCAGAGCAATTCTTCGCCCAAGCCGGCCGCCACCGCGATCACCACGAACTGCCAAAGACTACCGCCGCGAAACAGCGGGGCCACCTGTTCTTCGACAAACTTCTTCAATCCGCGGTAAGGGCCGATCGGATAGTGGTCGAGCAGCCACAAGGAGAGCACCGGCGGAATCGTTCCCAGAACTCCCCACAGCAGGGCCTGCTGAATTGCCACTACCGAGTCGAGCCGCAGCTGCGACCAGATGCCCAAACCGAACAGCCAGCCCAACGCGAGAGCGACGAGGGCCAATCCCCCTTCAAAAAAGACGGCAGCCGCGACAAGCGAATTTCGAGAGGGGAGTCGGGTATCGACCTGGGCCGCCAGCGACTCCTCCTCAGGGGTCGGCAAATTGACGGCGTCTTCAGACGTCGCTCCCCCTGCCACGTACGGAACGTCTAGTTTCCCAGATGGCTCGGCCGGCAGTTCTTCGGAATGTGAATGTTCTTCCATGGTTGGCACTTGGGCCAATATTCGTCCGGTCCTGGCGGCAACGGACGGGAAATAAGCCGTCCGATTCTCGAATTCTAGGCGGCGAGCAGCTGGCAACACCTTTGCTGAAATATAGCCGATTTTGCGGCCTGCTTCCGATCGAGTAGAGCGGCCGCGGATTCTTGACGATTTGGGGGCTTATGCGATAGATTGGCTAGCTTGCCAAGATCGGCAAACACGCGATCCATAGTGCATCGCAAGAACGAATCCCCCACCTACCACCAGCGATTCACCGCCGGCCGCACGGCCCCGATGGCGGTGAGTCGGATCGAAGATGCGATCCTCTGAGCGAAACGCCTAGCTGCGAGTCGCCCTTTTGTCCGAATTCGCCTTGGGCGCGAATCGCTGTTCCAAACATCGTTCACACACGTAAACGAAAACGAAGTCGAAAGGCAAGACAGGAAAGACTATGGCAAAGCGACCGTCAAAGACCAAACGAGTGTACTTCTTCGGTAAGACAAAGACCGAAGGCAAGAAGGAAATGAAGATCCTGCTCGGCGGCAAGGGTGCCAACCTCGCCGAGATGACCAGCATCGGACTCCCCGTTCCGGCTGGTTTCACGATCACCACGCAGACCTGTGCCGACTACTGCGATGGCGGCAACAAGCTGCCCGCCGGTCTGATGGACGAAGTTCGCAAGAACGTCAAACTGCTCGAGAAGGACACCGGCAAGAAGTTCGGTTCCTCCGAGAATCCGCTCTTGGTCAGCGTTCGCTCCGGTGCAGCGGAAAGCATGCCGGGTATGATGGACACCGTGCTCAACCTCGGCCTGACCGACGAAGCCTGCGAAGGTCTCGCCAATCTTTCGGGCAACCCGCGATTCGCACTCGACGCCTACCGCCGCCTGATCAACATGTTCGGCGACGTGGTCATGGGCGTGGAGCATCACCACTTCGAAGCCGAATTCGATCGCATCAAGAAGAAGCACCGAGCCAAGCTCGACACCGATCTCGATGCCGGCGGATTGGGCGAGTTGGTCGAGGCCTACAAGAAGGTCTACCACAAGTACACCGGCGAGAAGTTCCCCCAAGATCCGATCGTCCAGCTCGAAAAGTCGATCATGGCCGTGTTCGGCAGCTGGAACATTCCTCGCGCCATCCGTTACCGCCAGATCAACGAGATCACCGGCTTGCTCGGAACGGCCGTCAACGTGCAGGCAATGGTGTTCGGCAACATGGGCGAAGATTCCGGAACGGGCGTCGCCTTCACGCGTGACCCGTCGACCGGAAAGAACGAGTTCTACGGTGAGTTCCTCGTCGATGCCCAGGGCGAAGACGTCGTGGCCGGTATTCGCACGCCGCAACCGGTCATCGAGATGAAGAAGTGGAAGCCCAAGGTTTACAAGCAGCTGATCGCCATCAAGAACCGCCTGGAGAAGCACTATCGCGACGTCCAGGACCTCGAGTTCACGATCGAACGCGACGAACTCTTCATCCTGCAGACTCGTAACGGTAAGCGAACCGGTGCCGCGGCCGTGAAGATCGCCTGCGACATGGTCAAGGAAAAGCTGATCACGCAGAAGGAAGCCCTGCTTCGCGTTCCGCCGAACGATCTGAACCAGCTGCTGCTCCCTTCGTTCGACGCCAAGGCCAAGCGAGACGTTCTGACCACTGGCCTGCCCGCCTCGCCGGGTGCCGCCGTCGGTACACTCTCCTTCACCGCCGAAGATGCCGCCGATCGTGCTCTGCAAAACGAAGCGGTCATCCTCGTCCGTAAGGAAACCAGCCCGGAAGACGTCGAAGGCATGCACGCCGCCCAGGGCATCCTCACGAGCACCGGTGGCATGACCAGCCACGCGGCGGTTGTCGCCCGCGGTTGGGGTAAGCCGTGTGTCTGTGGTGCTGGCGAAGTCCACATCGACGAAAAGAAGCAGATCATCAAAATCGGCAAGAAGACCTTCAAGGCGAACGACACGATCTCCATCGACGGTTCGACCGGTGAAGTCATGGCCGGCAGCGTGTCGACCCGTGAGCCGGCACTCGGTGGCGATTTCGGAACGCTCATGAAGTGGACCGACAAGCACCGCAAGCTCGGCATTCGCACCAATGCGGACACCCCGGCCGACGCCAAGCGTGCCCGCGAGTTCGGTGCCCAAGGTATCGGCCTCTGCCGCACCGAGCACATGTTCTTCGAAGGCGATCGCATTCTCGCCATGCGTGAGATGATTCTCTCGGAGAGCGAAAAGGATCGTCGTGCCGCCCTCAAGAAGCTCCTGCCGTTCCAACGCAAGGACTTCTCCGGCATCTTCACCGCCATGAAGGGCTATCCCGTCACGGTGCGTCTCTTGGATCCGCCGCTGCACGAATTCCTGCCGCACGATTCCAAGAGCCAAGCCGAACTCGGCAAGGTCCTGGGTGTCAGCTCGGCAGCGGTAAAGAGTCGCGTCGCCAACCTGCACGAAGTGAATCCGATGCTCGGCCACCGCGGTTGCCGCTTGGCCGTGACCTATCCGGAAATCCTCGAAATGCAGGTCACCGCGATCGTCGAAGCGACCATCGCCTGCAAGAAGAAGAAGGTCGACGCCAAGCCGGAAATCATGATTCCGCTGGTCGGTACCGCCAAGGAACTTTCGATGCTGCGAGAGCTCGCTCTCGAGGTCATCGCTCGCGTCGTCAAGGCGAAGAAGTACACCGGCAAGCTGAACATCCCGGTCGGTACGATGATCGAGATTCCGCGTGCCGCGTTGACCGCTGATCAGGTCGCCGAGCACGCCGACTTCTTCAGCTTCGGTACCAACGATCTCACGCAGATGACCTTCGGTTACAGCCGTGACGATGTCAGCAACTTCCTCCCGGATTACCTGGAGCAGGAAATCCTCGAGAAGGATCCGTTCCAGTCGCTCGACACCGTCGGTGTCGGTCAGCTGGTGCAAGCTGGTGTCGAACGTGGTCGCAGCGTCGCTTCCAAGCTGAAGTGCGGTATCTGCGGTGAACATGGTGGCGACCCGTCGTCGATCGACTTCTGCCACGAAGTTGGACTCGACTACGTCAGCTGCTCGCCATTCCGCGTGCCGGTCGCCCGACTGGCCGCCGCCCAAGCAGCCCTGTCGAACGGCAAGTAGTCCTTGCTCATTCGACAACTTGCAACCTAACGGCAAGTAATATTACGCTAACACGGCCGAGGACGCCTGCGACACGATCGCTCGCGTGCCTCGGCCGTTTGCGTTTACTAAGGAAGAACACGAGACCGTCAACTCGCTTCCTAACAAGCAAAGCGCACCCACGGGCAATTTAACAACGGGCAAACCCATGACCACATCTGAAGAGAATCCCTTCCAAGCCCCAGCCACGGACGCGGCAGCAACTAAGGCTCCTCAGCTACCGCCGGAGAACGCTCTGCCGCGCGAAGAACTTATCAAAATCGCCAAGTTCCAGGACTGGCTGATGTACGTGCTCCTACTCAGCATTGCCACGGGGGCCGTCGCCATTTTCGGCGCAGAACGCTTGGACGTGGAAACACTCAGCTGGTTGCGGCCCTTGTTCATTGGCGTTCACCTGCTAGCGGTCGTATGTATCGTCTTATTGGCTTTGCGGATTTACCCCTTGCCAATGACCATCTTTTTGGCCGCCCTGGCGTTGTCCCCGTTGTTTGCATTCGTACCCTACGCGAATCTATTCGCGTTGATCATCGTGAACACCAAGGCGACGACGGTACTTAAGAAACATGGCATTCGCGTGGGCCTATTAGGAGCCAAGCGGTCGGATATCCAGTAAGATTCAATATTGAGTCGCTAGCGGTGGCGAAAGTCTGAATTCGCTAAGTGAAATCCATGAGGAACCGCCTTATGTCCCCATTCATTCCCGGAGCTAAGGTGCCGCAGGCAGTGCTCCATCAGTACTTTCTCGGCGCGATTTTCGCGATCATTTCAGCACTTGTATTCTTCAGTATCCGTGTGCGGAATGCGTCCCTTTTCGTCGTTGCGGGACTGCTGTTTGTAGCGTGCATTGTCACGATGGTCTCGCACGCCAAGAACAATCGCGTTCAACTCTGCCCCCCCTTCTTAAGCGCCGCATTGGCGGGAGTCTACATAGTATTTGTCGTCGCCATGATTATGGTAACGCAGCACACTCTACAAATTGTCGCATATGTTGTTGGCGGCTCGCAGGTCGCTATGATCTGGGTCTGTTTCATCGAAGCGTGGGGCATGGGCGGAAACACATCTCGTGACAATGCCGATTCTTCTTCCAACGACAATGCTGACCCCGGCGTGAGCAAATAAGTAAGTGTGCCGATGGCGTCGATCGTCTCGTTGACTCGCGATGTATCCGGCAATCGCAGGTCACAGTCCATCTTTGCGGCGGCAAAGTGGTAGAATATCGTTACCCCCAGGACACCGACGTCCGAATCATTTCGGTCCGAGCAAAACTACTGCAGGAAGCCTAACCATGAAACGCGCCCTCACCATCGCACTCTGCTTCGTACTGCTTATCACCTCGGGCAGCAGCAGCTGGGCCTGTTCCGCCTTTTGTCTGGTAACCAAGGCCGGTCCGGTCTGTGGTCAGAACTACGACTGGCACCTGGGTGACGGGCTGGTCCTGATCAACAAACGGGGAATCCAGAAACAGGGGCTGGTGGACGATTCCAATCCCGCGGAGTGGACCAGCCGCTTTGGCAGCGTGACGTTCAACCAGTACGGCCGGGAGTTTCCCTGTGGCGGCATGAACGAAGCCGGCCTGGTGATCACGATCTCGATGCTCGGCCGCACTCGTTATCCAGACGAGGACGACCGGGCCGCGGTCAACGTCCCGCAATGGATTCAATACCAGCTCGACACGGCCAACAGCGTGGCGGACGTACTGGCGAGCGACGAGGAGATTCGCATCGCCGCCGTTTCCAACGCTCGCGTGCACTTCTTCGTGACAGACAAGTCAGGCGACTGCGCGACAGTAGAGTTTCTGCGTGGCAAAATGGTCGTCCATCGCGGTGAAGATCTGCCCTTCCGCGTGCTAACTAACTCAACTTACGAATCCTCCTCCAGCTGGGTTGCCGAGTTCGAGGGGTTTGGCGGCGACCGCCGCGTTGGCAACTCGTTTCGTGGCTCCCGATTCGCCACCGCAGCTGAGCGGCTAAGCTCCTTCGACGACGCAACCGATCCGGTCAAGCACGCCTTCATCACACTCAACCGCATCGCCCAAGGCCACTTCACCAAGTGGAGCATCGTTTACGATTCGGCTGGCCAGAAGATCCATTTCCGCACGCTCAGGGCCCACGATCGACGCACGATTGACCTGGCCAAGTGCGATTTCTCACCCGCCTCACCGGTGAAGATGCTCGACATCAACGCTCGCCACGGCGGCGATGCCCTGCCCCACTTCGTCGACTACTCCGCCAAGAAGAATCGGCAGGTCGCCACCCGCACTCTGCGTGGGACCGGCGTGCTCAACGGTGCCCACCGCAGCACCATCGACCGCGTCTGCCGGTACCCGGAGACGTGTGTGCCGGTGAAAAATGGTGCTTCTCTCTCGCCTGTCGATGACAAGTAGTCGGCGGGTCCAGGCAACGTCCAACCCTTCATATTGCCCACCTGTGAACCCTGCCCCTGCTCGCCTATACCTGTATCGCTTCGCCCGAATTGCCTTGGCGGCGGTGTTTCTGTTTGCCGGCATCTCGAAGCTGGGAGACATCCCCCAGTTCGCGAGCCGCATCGGCGATTTCGGCCTGGCTCACGATTCCCTCGTCGTGACAGCCGCCTGGATGATTAGCATCTTCGAGATCATCCTCGGCGTCAGCCTGGCGTTTGGCATTCGCGGTAGCCTGACCGCCACGCTAATTCTCTTGGGCGTCTTTATTGGCGTCCTGGCGTATGGTATCTACTTGGGTCTAGACATCGAGTGCGGTTGCTTTGGGCCGGGGCATCGCGTGAATATTCGCACGCAACTCATCATCGACCTGGGGCTCGTCGTTTGGTGCGGTCTCATTTTTTGGAGCAAAAGGCAGTGAAACGCGATCGAAACGTTCGTCGAGAAGAAGGTTCAAAACGCTCCCCGATTAGCCATCGCCAGTCGTGGCCGTCTTGCGCCGCCTGCCTGGCACTGGCCCTGCTGACCACCGGATGTGGCACCAACCAGTTCCAACGCGAAGTCGAAACGGAAGCGGCGGCCATCAAACTGGTGGGCGAAACGCAAAAGGGGCAATACCCACTTATCTCCACGCAGGAGTTGAAAGAGCTGATATCCAGTGGCGATGACTTCCTGCTCCTCGACGCCATGCCCGCAGCGGCCAGCTACAACAAAGCCCACATCAAGGGCGCGGTCAACTTCGAGTTCCCCAAAGAGGTACTCGAGACCTGGAGCGACGACGCCATTGGCGGGGGCAGCAAGTCGGATTACGAGAAACTGCTAGGCGATGACAAGGATCGCAAGATCGTCGTCTATTGTGGGTTCGTGAAATGTGCCCGTAGCCACAACGCGGCCATCTTCGCCCAGGAACTCGGCTTCACGAACGTCTATCGGTACCCCGGCGGAATCCATGCTTGGAAGGGTGCCGGCCACAGCGTGACGTCCGAGCAAGGACACGCTCACGATAGCCATCCACGAGTGCACATCTGTTCGCACCGAACCACCTGCTCAAGAAGCTTGCCGATCTGTCGGTCGACTTCGATCTTTCGATTTACCTGTAGGTGAGTGGCGAGGGCCGTTTACACTTTCGTGTGTGGAACACGGATTGCAACGGACACAGATGAAACGGCAATCTGGGCAGGCAATCGTTATGAAGGGTGTGCACCAGTTCCAGAACTGCGCCGGGCGCAACCCTGGTGCATCAGAAACGCTTTACGAATGAGAGATACAAATGGCGTTATCATTTCAAGAGCTGGGATATGCCTGGACCACTCGGGAAGGCTCTCCACAAGTGGGAAGCGTTGAGCCCTCGGATCCAACGTTTACCGAAGCGCTGTGTAAAGCGTATCCAAAACTTTCACGCTACACAAAACACGAATTGGCATCGTGGATTGTCGCGAGGCTTAACTTCCTCACGGCCGGAACTCTGTCAGACGAAGGCGAAGTCTTCTCTCATGACTCAAACGAAGTCGGGTATAGGATAAAGATCACAGATCAAAGCAACGAGATTGCCGCCTTCGGTGCAATCATGATCCATGCAGATCGAACGTACTTCGCAGTCCTGAATATTCACACCAATGATTTTCAGTCCTTAGTCGTTGAACTTCTGACAGAATTCCCGGACGACGTAACTAAGTGCGAGATTCGAGTGCAGGAACCCGAGACCCGGCGTTTTCGCAGCTACGGCTGGAACGGCAATTCATTTCTTGCTTGAAGCCGCGTACAAAACACAGCACACCAGGGGAGCATTGCCCAGCAACTCGCCAGCGCAAGGGTGAGGGAATCCCAGAGCGAGGCTCTTCGACTCGACCTCGGTGTCAGCTGCTACTTCAGCAGCACGCTCATCGTCCAACCGTCACCTGAAAGCTACCGCCGCCGCAACGCTGGCCGTTGCGCGACGTTAACGGTCGCCTACCGCTGCTGCGCCTACCGCTGCTGCGTCTGCCGCGGCTGTGCCTGCTGCTGGGCAAGATGGTGCATCTGCTGCTGGGCCAGATGGTGCATCTGCTGCTGGGCCAGATGGTGCATCTGCTGCTGGGCCAGATGGTGGCCATGCCAGGAGCGGTCAACCCGGGCCAGGGCGATTCGACAATCACTCTGCTCCCGTTGAGCCAGGGCCGTGTTGTACCAGTGACGGGCACCAGCGAAATCGAATACCGCCTCACGGGCGACGCCCAGGTTGTAGAAGGCCGCGTAAGAATTCGGCCGGGTCGTCGTCGCACGATAGAACCAATCGGAAGCGGCATTCCAGTCACCGCGCCGGGCCGCTTCGAGGCCGGCGTCCATGGCTTGCTGGTCATCGCCGGCCTCCGCTTCGGCAAGCGAAACATCGACGTTGGGCTGCGAACTCGCCAGCCGTGCGACCGTCGCCAGGGCCGCCCCACGGACAACCATCGTGGAAACGGCCTGCTCCGACTTATCGCTTTTCGGCGACGTCGAAAGCTTGCCCTGCCACTGCCGTGCCAGTTCGGTGTTCCCGCGAACGTGACCGGTATGCAGATCAATCAACTGCGTCTTGATTGTCGCTTTGAGCGTTGGATTACCAAATACGAGCTTTTTGTCGTCGGTACTGCCCTCGAAGCGAACTTCGCCAACGACCAGGGCGTCGAATCCGGCGGCGCGAGCTTGGGCCACCATCTGATGCACGTTGACGCCTTGCCCTTGGTAAGGAATGCAGGCGGGAATCATCGCCCGCGTGGTATGCACGTCCGGCACGTCGCAGCGCTGCCGGCCGGCAAGTTCCGTGGCGACGATGTTTCGCGCCACAGCGGCATAAGGAGCCGGGCCCTGGAACTCGGGCACGGCAACACGGCTGAGCCCTGAGAGATCCATCTCGGCGGGACGTACGGTGGGAATCTGCACCTTCGTCGAGGCACAACCGAAGAGCGTGATGCAGACGGCACAGAAAAAGGTTGCAAGCAGTGGCTTCATAGCAAGCGTCCAGGCGGCGGCGACAGATGAGTAGGGTCGTCCCTATTTATCGGTCGCCTGACCGCCGGATCACCAATCGAACCAAAACCGTTTGAGTGCAAAGTCGTCCGGTTTAGTACCGTACGCCCAAGCTCAGGAAGCCGCCCAACATTCCGGCGTCGTCGGCGTCGTCATCCAAGGGACCGGAAATCATCTGGGCTTCGGCACCAGCTCGCAGAAACGCATCGCGACCGAACAGGCACATGTCGTACTGAAGCCCGAGTTGAAGCTCCGTCCAGTCGAATGTCGTGTCGTAGTCGGATGAAGCGTCGCGATCGTCACCGAACAGGATGCTGTATTGCCAAGACGCAAACAGACCGAGGCGGCCAATCAGGTCGCGTTCCATCTCAATCCCGACCGTGAGACCATGGCCGTCGAAATCGACGTCGGTGCTTCCGAATTCCCAGGAATCTAGTTCGACGTAGCGATACCCGCCGGAGAGTGTTCCTCTCCAGGAACAGAGCTGAAAACAGTCGGTGATTTCAAAGTCAGATGCGGTCATGTCGAGACCATTTGACACACCGCTGACTAGCTGAACTCCGTCATAGTCGAAGTGCGTAATGCGAAAACCAAGGCCGCTTGCACCTTCGATACCGACGATCGCCCGGTATCCTGTCTCGCCGTCAATATCTGGGTTGACGGCGGCATCCGTCGAATGTTGTTCAAGATGAACAAGCTGTAGTTCGCCGTAGATCGATGCCCCGGAGAACCAACCGCCGGAGCAGCAATCGCAATTGTCCACCTCGCAGCCACAGTCGTCTGTGCAGGAGGCGTTCGACCACAGAGAGTTGGTGTATTCAGAGTTCTCAGCATAGGCGACGGAGGTCGCTAGCAAAAACGACGCAACGGCAGTAACAGCAACGCTGGCGAAACGGGACATGACATGAACCTCTCTAATGTGTTGTGTGCAGGGCGGGAAGAATGCCGATCGGGCGAGGCCGATTAACCGGGCGTGAAATCGTCAAACTCCCACCGCCTATTCCTTGCTTCTCCTCCTATCGGCACCAACGGTGGGAACGGAACGCAATAAACATCACCGCCTAGAGAGCTTGCCTAACCGACCGAGTTTACCAATTTGGCGGCAAATGACGTCAGACGGACGCTGCCCATTTCGACGTCAGTCAAACGCGCCGAAGATCAAAGGCATTGAAGATCGAACGCATCGGAGAAGGGTTCTAGGCGATTGAGAGCGATAGCCCGCTTCGTGCCCCTCACTCCTCGTCCGCCGCGATGCAGTACAAGAACTCTTCGCCGCGGATGAAGATCTCGCGGTCGACCAGCAGTAGCGAAGCATTGACCGCGTCGTCGATGTGATTGACCGAGAGCACCTCCGGTTCGTCGGCATGACTCAGAACGACCGTCGTGCCGTCTCGTCCCGTAATGTAGATTCTGCCCGCGGCCGCCACCGGCGAGGCGTAAATGTCGCGGAGCATCGGTAGCCGCATCGGCCCGGGACGATTCTCGCCACTGGTCGCGTCGACGCGCGACAGCACGTTTTGGTAGTGCCCCATAAAGTACAATGCCCCGTCGTACAATAGCGGCGTCGGAATGTAGGGCGTCCCGCGACGGCGCACCCACATCACGCAGTCGCTGCCCGTGATATCGCCCGTCGCTCCACGGAACCGAATTGCCAACATATTGCGAGTGTTGTAGCTGTTGGCGAAGTACCCGACGCCATCGGCAACGACGGGCGTGGCCACGATATTGTTCGACAGCCCGCTGCATTTCCAGATCACGTCGCCGGTTACCAAGTCGTAGCCACGAATGAAGTTGGTGCCGCTGACGATGACCTGCGCACGCCCCTCTTCAACCACGATCACCGGCGAGGACCAGCTCGTCACCTCGTCGCGTTCCCGCTTCCAGAGTTGCTCACCCGTCGCCTTGTCGAAGGCGACTAAGAACGATTGCCCCTCGTGGTCCCAGCTCACCACGACCGAATTGCCATGTAGGGCCGGCGAACTGCTCTCGCCATGCCCATGCTTGGTTTGCATCTGTCCCAGGTCGTGTCGCCACAGCTCGTTTCCTTCGCAATCGAGGCCATATAAACCACGCGAACCAAAGAAGAACACGACCACCTTGCCATCGGTCACAGGCGAGTGCGACGCCAGGCTGCCGGTCGTGTGACCACCTTCGGTCGGGATCTCTTCGTGCAGAACCTTTTGCCACAGAAGCTCGCCAGTCGCGCGATCCATACAGGCGGCCACGTATTGGTGTCGGTGGGTGATCGGCAAATTGTCGTGCGAACCGGGCGCCTCGTCGTGTCGCGGCGGATCGAGTGGCTTGCCAACCGGAACGGCCGACGTCAAGAAAATCTTGTCATCCCACAAGACGGGCGTCGAATGTCCAAGCCCCAACAGCGGAACCTTCCAGCGAACGTTCTTACGCTCGCCCCATTCGGTTGGTGGTTGGGCGTTCGGCGCAACACCGGTACCAAGCGGCCCTCGCCAGGACGGCCAGAACTTGGCGGCCGCTGCGTTCGGAAGCCGAGCAACTTCAGAGCCGTGACCGTGGCTCGGAGTGTCGACATTCGCCGGCGGGAACCCGTCACCGCCACAAGCAGTCAGAACCAGCAGTGGTACGAGCGCCGAAAATAGCCACTGAAAGCGACCGTCCCACATGCCCAGTGCCTTCCGCATACCCGACATCTCCCGCTTGAACTAGCACCGTGTGGCTGGAGCCCCTATCCAGCCCGCAATTCCGAAGGGCCGGCTACCTCTCCCGTACGCCCGGTCCGGGGGAATGTTCGCTGCGGCGCGTTGCACCTTGATACTGGCAATCGTGCCGACGGCCACTCAGGGATCTGCTTGGACGTCTCCTGCCGATCCCCCCGAACACCCACAAGCCCCATTCCATTTCATCGACTTGCCACATGTTCAGGCGGAATGATACCTCGGGACCTCGAAAAACAGCTCAAGAACCCCATAGATTTCGTCGTTACCCATTTCTAATTAAGGAGTTACGGAACATCCCAGCGAGATCTTATCCCCAACCGCCTGGGGCCACGTAAATACACTATCAAGAACCCATCCTCAGAGGGGTTCGACTGCCGGCGTACCTACGTCGTGAAAACCGCTTAACTCGGCAAAATCCATTTTTTTGAAAAAACTTGGTGCTTTCGCACAAAATGATTGACACGATGGGTTTCCCCTTCTTAGTATGGGCATTAACCATCGTCGGGCGGGGTCCGTTTTGACCTCGGTCCGTGGTGAGAATTTGGCTATTAAATGGAGGTTGAGTTGCTGTTTTTTGATGGCAAACGGCGCTCGTAAAGTGCAACTGGGTAAGAGAGACAACTCGTCTTCGTTCGTCGTAGCGCCCATCGCTTCGCATTGGGCGGTTTGATCGCTGGTACCGATATTGTCGGACCGTAGCGATCAGCGAAGAAGGTAGACGAGTTTTCTTTCAATGGCGTGATGGATCGACGCGACGAGACGACCAGGCGATGCTGTGAGGCAGTAGTTTTGGTTGAGCTGAATGAACAGCAACAAGAGACACGCGATACAGAATTAGCAACAGGCACTTAGAACAACTCAATCGTTGATGAGCACAACAGCAGTTGATGATCACAACCTGAATTGACGCACCAAGGATACGACAATGATTTCAGCTACGCGGGTGAACTCCTTTGAGACACGTTGGGGAACGCGCTGTTTTACAATTGGCCTTCGCAAGATCGCGGTGGCGATTCTCGCACTAACGATGACGGCCAGCTACGCCCAGGCCACGCCGCTCAATTTGGTCACCGATGTCCCAGATGTGACGTCGCTATTTGTGGCAGTCAGTTTTGATTCCGGTACGAGCACGTTCACCGCAAACGGGTTTGCTACAGACCTTGATCTCGATGGGATCGCTCCCCCTGACTACACCATTGACGGCGGAGCGTTTTCCTTGAGCGCAACGCTTGCCCCTACCACGCTTGGTACTGACATGTATGTCACCGGTGGCAGCATCTCGATCACGGGAACCATTCCTGCACTGGGATACAATAGTGGCACACTGTTGACCGGAACGGTCGACGACGTTGGTTACCTGCCTGCGGGCGGAGAAATCTTTGAATTCCTTTTCGCCGTCACCGGTGGTGACCTCGCTCCGCTCTACCCCAGCGGACAGCGTGGCGGAACGATTATCAATGCAGTCAACTCCGGCTTTGGAGGATCGTTTGCTGCAAGCTTTGCGAATGATGGTTTTTCGGGCACGTCGGATGCATTCCCAATTCCCGAACCGTCGACCGTGGCCATGCTCGGCCTCGGTGGTATCGCATTGCTTTTGATGACCGTTTCAAAGATTCGCAAGCGACAGGGTTAAGAAACTAGACGGGGTTAAGAAACAGACTCGCGCTTTTTGCGCAACCCCACGTAGACACACTTGCTTCCTTAGTGTTAAAAAGACGTAGCAGCTAGAGTTTAGGCAGAGAAACGATAGAGACGCCGGCGCAGAGATTAGGGGCGTCGAGTTAGAGTCACGACTTTTTGCAACAACGATTGACAGCTTTGGGAAGCCGTTGAGGGACCTTCGACTTTTCTCAGGCATTCGACCGCGGTAGACAGCAGGTAAGCAGTCGCCTCGGGTCGCACTTCATTTTGCTTGTGTCGGGTCATATAACCTCCTTGTTTTCCATATATCCGTTAATTTCGGACCCTCGTGGCATTGCGCTACCCCCGGGCAGTGGCAGTACCCCACAAGGGACCACCAACTAACCCCCTCTTTGTGACTATAGACGCCTCCGTGGCTTCAACTAGTGTCGAACAATGAGACCCTGAGGTCTGTTCCCAC
The DNA here is from genome assembly GCA_964385715.1 of uncultured Planctomycetaceae bacterium. Lineage (GTDB taxonomy): Bacteria > Planctomycetota > Planctomycetia > Pirellulales > UBA7805 > MB-PLM-2. Next base: position 7,182 of record CAYLRE010000048.1, on the reverse strand, counting down.
AAAGAGGTCGGGCAACCTATCCAATAACCATCAAGACAATAAATAACTGCTCCACAGGGACACCAATACGATGAAGAAAAAGTTCGCGACTCGCCGATGCCGTCAGGTCTCGAAGAACAGAAATCAGCAGCGGGAGGGCCAGCCCCTGCGACTCGAGCGTCTCGAAAACCGAGCGATGCTAACCGCCCTCGGCGTTGCTCCCGATTTCCCACTTGTCGCGTACAACTCGACCGGTACCGTTGACTACGACGCCGGAACTCAGAGCTTCGATCTGTCGGCTACGCCGCTGGCGTTCCTGGCCGGTCCTCCTTCGCCGACCACGCCGCCCCGCGCCGTGCTTCCGGCCCGCGGCTTTGACATCAATATTCAGGTCGACAACTCCGGCAATCTCGTCGGTGGCGTCCCGGGCGATGACTTGGTGCTAACCGGATCGATCGACATCGATGGCGACTTCATCGCCGATGTCTCTGGAACCCTGCTGACCGGTGAAGTCACCGGCTTCGGTCACGTCAACACTGGTACGACCACCGACACCTACGACTTCAGCTTCACGCCGACCGGCGGTGCGTTCCTCGTCGGTGGTGCCCTCAGCGGTGGCGGAACCTGGGGCCCGTACTACAGCGGTAAAGATATCGGCGTAACGACGACGAGTGAAAACTCGACGTTCGACGGCGACTTCACCGTCAATTTCAGCGGTGGTGCCAAGGGTAACATCGGCGAGATCGAAGGTAGTGCCAATCCCGACGTCGACGTTGAAAAATACACCCGCGTTGACGATGCTCCCGTTCCACCGCTAGACGTCGAGAAGCTCGTCCGCGTTGAAGATCCCCACGACGGCGGCACCCCCAGCGATCCGGGCGACCTGGTTTGCCAGAACCTTGGCGACCTAACCTCGCTGACATTCTCTTACACGGGAACCAACGAACTCTCCAACACACAGGAAGGCAGAGCCGTCGTAACCGGAACGCTTTCCGACCCGCCGCCGAATACTGTCTACATTGTCGGTACTAACAAAAGCGGCGACGTCTACTTTGAAGGCGACGTCAATCTGAACGAGTCGTTCGACATGCTGGCCTCGAATGCCGGCGACAGCAAGTTCGGTGCTTCGACCTTCGTGACGATCTACGACGCCCAAGGTGGCAGCGTGCTGCAGGACATCGAGGTCCATACCTCCTGCTCCAAGCCGCTTGCACTCGGCGACATCTTTGGTGGTATCACCTTGGTCGGCGCCGGCGATGCCGATGGCGGCTCGATGGTGCTCGATCCCCCAGCTCCCGATCCGGGCAACGGTTACGCCCCAGGTACGGGTGACGCCGACGCCGACGATCCGACCGGCCCAGCCGCCCAGGTCGGTGACACCGTCGTCTGGACCTACGTGGTCACCAACGATGGCGACGCCCCAATCGCCAATGTTGTCGTCTCCGATGACAACGAAACGCTCGACACGGCCGACGACTTCAATCCCGATCCGGTTCTCGACAACGACGGCTACAACGTTGGCGATGTGAACCAGGACAACCTGCTCGATCCGGGTGAGCAATGGCTCTACACCGCCGGTCTGGAAGTCACCGAAACGACCGCCCTTGGTCAGCACCGCAATGTTGCCAAGGCAACCGGTGAATACAACGGCGCCATGGTGATGGACGACGATCCGGCCCACTTCATCAACGAAGGTCTGCCCCCGAACGAAGGCGACATCTGTGCCGCCGATCACGTGGTGATGTCGTTTGAGTACACCGGCACCAACGAACTAACGAACCCGCAGGAAGGCAAGGCTACCGTTTCTGGCAGCCTCTCCGATCCTCCTCCGGCGACCGTTTACATCGTCGCCACAAACAAAGGTGACGACGTCTACTTTGCAGGTGACGTCAACCTGAACGAATCGTTCGACATGGTTGCCGCAGACGCCGGGCTCTCCAAGTTCGGTGCCTCGACATTCGTCACGATCTACGATGCCCAGGGCGGCAACGTACTGCAGGACATCGTGATTCACACCTCCTGCTCGAAGCCGATTAACCTCGGCGACGTCTTCGGCGGCGTCACGCTCGTCGGTGTTGAAAACACCAACGGCGACGTCTTCACCCAAGGTAGCGGCGTCACCCCCGACGCACCGGGCGACCAGCTCACTCCGCTGTTGGGGCAGACGATCGAACTCACGCCAGACAATCCGTTTGATCCGGGCAACATCGGCGAGGACGCCGATACCCCGACCGGTCCGAGCGCCAACATCGGCGACAAGATCACCTGGACGTACGTGGTCGAGAACACCGGCGATGTCGATCTGACGATCACCGATCTGACCGACGACAACGAAACGCCTGGCGATCCGAGCGACGACTTCACGCCGGAAGCCGTGGTCGACGGCAACGGCTACAACGTTGGTGACACCAACATGGACGGCGTGCTCAATCCAGGCGAGTCGTGGTACTTCCAAGCGATGGAAATCGCCACGGTTGGCGGCCAGCACGTCAACAAGGTGATGGTCACCACGGCCGAAGGTCCGACCGACATGGACCCGAGCCACCACTACATCAATCCGCTCAATCTCGAGAAGTACACCCGAGCGGAAGAAGATCACACCAGCATCGTCGGCCAGGACGTGTGCGAAGACCTTGGCTTGAACGACCTGACCACGTTGACGTTCACCTACCAAGGTGGCAACTCGCTTTCCAACACCCAAGAAGGCAAGGCCACGGTCTCGGGCACGCTGTCCGACCCACCGCCATCGACGGTCTACATCGTTGGTACCAACAAGGGTAATGAGGTCTACTTCAGCGGAACGGTCAACCTGGGTGAAACGTTCGACCTGTCGGCCGCCGTCGCGGGGATCGACAAGTTCGGTACAGAAACGTTCATCTCGATCTACGACGCCGATCCAAACGCGGGCGGATCGCTTCTCCAGGACATTAACGTCCACACCTCCTGCTCGAAGCCGCTCTCACTGGGCGACGTGTTTGGTGGAGTCACGCTAGTCGCGGCTGGAGACGCCACCGGTGACTATGCCTCGCTACCAGTACCAGAAGGAAACAATGACCTAGGCGAAGATGCCGATACGCCGGAAGATGCCGTGGATATCGGCCTCGGCGACACGGTCATCTGGACCTATGCGGTCACCAACTCTGGCAGCGAAGCGATGGACAACGTGGTCATCGTCGACGACGCCGGAACGCCTGGCGACACCAGCGACGACTTCTCGACCATCGATGGCGCCATCGTGGCCCTGACTGACGAAGACGGCTTCAACGTCGGCGACGTCGATCAGAACGGCTTGCTAGATGCGGGCGAAACCTGGCTCTTCGAGGCCATGGATATGGCTCGCAACATGGGTGTCTACTGTAACGAAGCGACCGCCACGGTCGACCTAGTCATGTCGGCAACGAGCGTGTCAGACAGCGACACCAGCTGCTACAACGGCACGCTGCCTGACATCGACGTTTGCGAGACCGGAGAAAAGGCCGCCTCGCTGAGCATGACCTACACCGGCGACAACTTCCTCTCCAATAACCAGGAAGGCAAGGCGTCGGTCTCCGGTACGCTCTCCGATCCGCCACCGGCTACGGTTTACATCGAAGCCACGAATAAGGATGGCGACATCTACTTCGCGGGCGACGTCGATCTGGACGAGACCTTCACGATGTCGGCCGAGAACGCTGGCGACGCTCACTTTGGTGCCTCGACCTTCATCGCCATCTACGATACCCAGGGCGGTTCGCTCCTGCAGGACATCGAGATGCACACCTCCTGCTCGAAGCCGCTCGCACTGGGTGACCAGTTCGGTGGTGTCCAGCTGGTCGGATTCGTCGGCGAAGGTGGAACCGAATTGGGTATCGTTCCTGAGATCGAGTTTATTGCCTCGAGTATCGGTGACATCTCGGCCAGCACGCCAGTGTTCAGCAAGAACAAGATGATGGTGACTGTTACCAATAACGGTACCGGCACTGCCGTCATCAACGAGATGGACTTCAACTGGGACTCCAGCAACAAGAAGCTCAAGAAGATCAAGGGCGACAAGATCACCCTGTACGATGTCGACACGTCTCACTCGGCCGCCGGCATCTCGATCGGCCTGGCTGACTGGGAAGCTGGTTCGGAAAGCATTCGCACGCTCTCCGCTGGCGAATCGATGGTCCTCAAGTTCGAGTTTGAACGAGATGCCCAAGAGGATGCCTCGGCTTACAGCCTGGTCCTCTACTTCGATCTCGACGGAGATGACGACACCGACGATTCGTTGGTCGTCCTCTAAGTCGACGTTAAAATAGTTAACCACAAAGCCCCGGTCAGCGATTGCCCCTTCTGGGTCCGCTGCCGGGGCTTTTTTGTGTGGTACACTTCAAAACGCCTTCCGCCAGCGCGTTTGGGACTTCAACTGCTCGGCTTTGACCTTGTGACCGGCGGGCGCGGGGCGTTATCTTTCCGCTGGTGAACGCCTATCCCGAGTCGCTCTTTCCACACAACAATCGAACACGAGTCGCACGAACAACATGAACTACGACCAGCTCAAACAGCAGATCGCCGCGGTTACGCTCAATACCGAGAACACCAACGGCGACGGCTTTGAAACCGACGTCGTGTTTCACGACGACTGGGACTTCGTGCTCAAGCTCTCGAAGCACCCGCTCGATGGTGACGCCTATCGCTTCATCAAAGACGGCTACACCGCCTCGATCAACTACCTTGGCGGCCTGATCGCCAAGACCTCGGTCGTCAAGAATATTGATCTGACGATCGGCGGAAAAACGGCCCACTGCCCCGAGGCGTTCGTCCAAGAGAAAGTAACCATCGCCGACGCCTACCTCGACGATCTGGCTGCCCGTGGTGACAAGGCTGGAATCGAGAAACTAGGACGCGACATCGCCCAGCTCGATCGTCAGATCACCGCCCGCGGCTGCTACGTCTCCGACAACTACCTGCGCAACTATGGCGTCACGGCCGACGGACAGCTGGTCATGTTCGACCTTGGCGATGTCACCCGAGATATCGATTCGGTGCAAAAGGTCATCGACCCTTGCTTCCGTCCCAAAGAGCCGAAAGGCAAAGCCCAACGACTCAACAAGCGAGGTTTCGTCATTTACGAACGGAGTGGGATCTTGGGCCAGAGAAGCCCGGAAGCTAAAGCAGCCTACGAAGCCGAGCTAGGGCTCGCGTTCGATTCCTCAGTCGACATCTATCGCTTCACTATGCAGGACATCGTCGACCTGACGGACGTGATCGGCGAGAGCGTAGAAGCGATCTGGAAGGACCTACCGGCGGACTACCACAATCACAAAACCCAGTATCTGGCCGCCATCCTGCGGGCCAAGGAACCGTTCGGGCAATTCCAGATCGTCTACAGCTCGCTGATCCGCAACCTCTACGCGACCCAATTCCAGGCGATCGCCGAAGAAGAGCTGGCCAAGAATTTTGATGCCAAGGGCCAGGGCCAACCGACGGCCCCCATGGTGGGTTAGGCCAATCCCAACAGCTTGAGCGCCGGCAGTTTGTGCTCGGCAAACTCGGCGTACTTCTCACCGATGTACGCCACGTTTTCCTGTTCGGTCATCAACTGCTCGTTCCCACGCCGCATGCGCCGCCCCCGCTCCTTGAGCCACTGCCAGGTGGCGACAACGGGATCGACGCCGTCGTAAATCGCCCCCAGGTAAGTCGCGTCGAAACTGTTGACCCGTACGCCACCGCCGGTCACAGGCGACGCCAAGACCTGATTGTCGGCCGACCGTCCGGCAGTTCCGCAGACCGCCCGATTGAAGCGGTTGGTGACATCGCGACGAGCGTCCTCTCCCTCAAGAGGCAACGCCGGCTGCACGTAGCCCACGCCAATGCCAATGTTGAGAGCCTGCAACACAAGCTGCTCACCCACGGCAGCCATACCGGGATCCGCCAATAGCTCGCGGACGGTCATCGGGCCTTTGGCTAGTACGTCGGCGATCGGCTCGTGCACACGAGCATCTAACTGCACCTCTCCACGCGCCAGTGTTCGTCGCAACTTCAGGTCGCGACGAGCGATCGTCATCGCCAATCGCTGATCCATCATATTGGCAGCTTGATCAGGGCCGAGCCGTTTGGGTCCACGAACAAACAGATCTCGGCGAAACTGTCGATTGACGAGATAGTCGAGTACCGTCTCACGTAGCGTCGGATCGGTCACCTTGGCCAGTTGTTCTTGGGCTGCCGGAGGAATCGTCAACGCGTCGTACTGATCGATCAGACTGACGGGAGCGGCAAAGGAGAGCCCGACTGCCCCTAAATCTGAAGCCACCTGGGCATGATAAAACGACGTCCAGTCGCGATTGAAGTATTCGTGGGCCAGCACGTTGCGGTTCTCGCCCTGCATCGCCTTCAAGACTCGCTCAAAGCCACGATTGTCGGCAAAGAAACCGGTCTGGGTTTTGAACAGATCGGACGCAAACTGAATGGCGTCGTTAATCCGATCGACAATCGGCCCCTCGGACGTCTCCTGATGAAACCACATCAGATCACGGAGCGGGATCGCCGGCGCTCGTCCCGGCAAACTGTTGTACGACATGTAGACCACGCCCCCCGGCTTTAGGAGCTTGTCGATCAGGTCGACCACCCGCTGCCGATTCTCTGCATTCACCCACGAATAGACCCCGTGCAGGCAAATGAAATCGAACGGCTCAATGTCGCGTGCGGCGAATTGCTCAAAGCTATCGTCGTAACAGGCAATGCTGGTTAGCTCGGCCGCGGCGGCGAGTGCCTGGGCCGCTTGCGTATGCTCGGTGAGAAAATCGACCGCCACGAACTGCGAATCCGGATTGGCCGCCGCATTGACGTTTGTCGAAAGCCCGTGGCCGGAACCCAACTCGCAGTAGCGGAATGGCGAGGCCGGCGCATCAAACCCTTGTGCGCGAAGCGCGTAGCGAATCAGCTGTGGCGTCAGCTCCGGATAGAAGCGATTGACGTAGGGAATTTCGGAAACGTAACCGTCGGTCCAGGAATCCATAGGGCGTCCTTTTTTGCCTATTGTTCATCAGTTGTTCCACGTCAGGCATGGGCCATCTTATAGCCGCAGAATATACGTTTGCCCCCAACCGGTGCAGGCCCCTAATTGTAGCCATCTGGCCAGGAAATCGAGAGTGCACATCGTGCTGCCTCTCCCGACTCCATACTTGCGGTTACCCGCGTTTTTATTTGGAAATGAGCCACTTTGCCGCTAGGATGGGACCG
>CAYLRE010000047.1:0-21923 GCA_964385715.1 uncultured Planctomycetaceae bacterium | reverse complement strand
GGCAAAACCATCGCCAGACAAGTGGTCGAAGATGCGTGCTTTTGCGGCGTGGTAGTTTTCGAGGGTGTTGTGGAAGTCGAGGTGATCTCGCTGCACGCCCGTCACGCAGACCACGTCGAGATCGATCCCAGCGGTGCGGCGTTGGGCGAGCGCGTGACTCGACATCTCGATGACCGAGTGGCTGCAGCCGTTGGCAACGCTACGGGCGAGCGTGTCGGCCAGCGTTGGGGCGGCGGGTGTGGTCAAAGTCGGCGGCGCCGTGGCGATACCGTCGTAGTAGCCGAAGGTGCTCATCAGGCCGGTGGTTTGTCCGGCCGCTTCTAGCACGGCGGCGATTAGGCAACTCGTGGTCGTCTTGCCGTTGGTGCCGGTGACGCCGATGGCTTTGAGTCGCTTGGTGGGATTGCCGACCAAGGCGTGGCAGATCTTGCCGTAAGCTTCGCGGCTGTCGGGGACGATCGCCTGTGGGATATCGGCAAGCGGCAGGATGCGTTCGGCCAACACAGCTGTCGCTCCGTTGGCAATTGCTTCCTCGACGTAATCGTGTCCGTCGGTGCGGGTGCCGGAAATGGCAACGAAGAGATCGCCTTCGCGGCAAGCACGCGAGTCGCTGCAACACGAAGTTACACCGATCGCATCGGCGCCGAACAAGCGAACGTCGCGAAGAAGTCGCGTCAGGTCGACGCCACGAATTTTCTGCAGGCTATCTAACATCTGCACTGGCCTCCCTGCCGTGCCGTCGCTCCACATCTGCTAGCATCCATGCCAGAGATTAGCGCGGGCGACGCGAATGTCGGCGGCATGGTTGTGGATATGCCCGACGAAGTCAAGGTGGTTTTGTGTAAATCGATAGGCCAACCCCTGCTTGCTTTGCGGGCTGCAGGCAGGGTGCGAGGCGATTTTTGAGGTGAGAATAGTCGGTCGAAGCAACCGCAAACGCTAATAAGCCTAGGAAACGTAGCCGTTGCTCAAGCGGGCTGGACAGCCGCAGCCGATTTCGGAAAGATCAACCGCATGGCCGAAGCCGATTACGATACAGCTCAGCTAGCAAAATACCTCCAGCTATCACCTCAGCAGGTGACCAAGCTGGCGGAGCGCGACCAATTGCCAGGCCGCAAGATCGGCGGCCAGTGGCGATTCTCTCGGGCGGAAATCCATCACTGGATGGAGGAACGCATGGGAACGCTGTCCGAAACGGAGCTGGCCGAGGTCGAAGAGGCCCTCGAACGCGAGGTTTCTTCCGCCGAAGGTGGTTCGGTCGCAGAAATGTTATCGCTCGAAGCGATGGCGGTGCCGTTGGCCGCCAAGACCAAGGATCGGGCAATCACGGCCATGGTCGACCTGGCGATGAACACAGGGTTGTTATGGGATCCTGACAAGATGGTCGACGCAGTTCGATCGCGTGAGAAGATGCATCCGACCGCACTGCCCGGCGGGATAGCGTTGTTGCATCCCAGGCGGCCGCTCTCCAATATTCTCGGTGAGCCGTTCTTGGCCTTCGGTCGGACGGTGCAGGGGATTCCCTTCGGTGGTGGCCGGAATTCGCTCACCGATGTGTTCTTCTTGATCTGCTCGACGGACGATTCACAGCATCTGCGCACCCTGGCCAGGATCAGTCGGTTGATTAGTGACGAAGAGCTGATGGTCGCCATTCGCGAGGCGGCGGATGCGAAGGAGACGCATCGCTTAATCGCCGAACGGGAGGCGAGCCTTGGAGAATAGGCGGTTCAGAGAGTTTCTGGCCGCGGCATTGGTAGTGGCCTGACGGAGCTTCGGCGGAGATGCGACAAGCATGACGCAGACTGACGCATTGCAAATCCTGCTGGTAGGAGACGTGGTCGGAGTCGAGGTCCGTCCGATCGCGGAGTTTCTGCGGGACGCGACTGATCTCTTCGAGGTGTCAGGCATTCAGCAAGCGATCGCCACCGTTGAATCTGGTGAACTGGTTCCCGATGCGGTTGTGCTCGTGCAGGATCGACCGGGAGTCTTCGCACACGAGCAGCTTGAGCAGTTGCGGCGGGTTGCCCCACTGGCACGCTATCTGGCGCTTTTGGGAACCTGGTGCGAGGGCGAGCAGCGCACAGGCCAGCCCTGGCCGGGAATGATTCGGACCTATTGGCACCAATGGTTAGCTCGCTGGGCGGCCGAACTACGGCGTGGGGAGGATCTTGGCCAGTCGGTCAGCGGTGAGTTGCGCTGGTGGGGGTTGCCAGACACGGCTGGGGATGAAGAGCGATTGATTCAGGCGGCCGAAACTCCGTGGCCGCAGCGAGATGGCTTGGTTGCCGTGTTTAGTTCCAGCATGGACCGCGGGGATTATCTCGTCGAGGCCTGCGTCGCTGCTGGCTACTCGGCGATTTGGATGAATCCGCAGCAACCGGTTCGCATTGGAGGTCCGCAGGTTGTTCTGTGGGACGGATCGGCCGACGAGTTATCGTCGCTCGAGGGCGTTCGAGAGGAGTTTCCCGCGGCGCCCATCGTGACGCTTCTCGACTTTCCACGCATCGACGATGTGGAGCGGGCCATGAGCCTGGGGGCATCTGCCGTGTTGGCGAAACCAGTACGGCTGGAGGATCTTTTCTTCGAGCTGGAACGGGTGGCGGACTGTGCCGCCGCTCAGGTTGCCGCGTCGCGCTAGGTGCTGTTCAGGCGAACGAAATTGTTTAGGCCGATTTCTGTATCCGCGCGGACCCGTTTTTCGCGATGCGTGGCTTAGTCCCACGAGTCTCTCGCTTCCAAGCGTAAGATCTCCCGCCTCCAGTCGCCCTCATAGATCGGCCAACCTTGCACGCTGAACTCTTCACACGAAAGGAAGCAAGGCTGCCCGGTTTCTTGAACGGTCTGTTGGCATGCGCATTCAAGCTCTTGCAAAGGTGGGGCGGCACCACCCATGTTGCCACCGCGAAATGTGAGCTTTCCCTGGTCAAGAATGGTGATCACGACGCGAGGCTCAAAGTCGAGCATGCGTCGAGCGATGATTTCGTGGCTGGCTGTCGAGAAAGGCGTCTTGAGTTCGGTGATGTCCCAGTTGCAGGAAGATGCCATTTCCTTGAACCAGGTGGACGGAACCAGCAGGCGAGTCGCGAACAAGTTGGCCACCTGTTCACGGGATCCTTCGCCGGCATCATCGGCGGAAGTTCCCATGTCCGCGAATAGCCGGTGCGCGATCGATTCGCCGATCTCGTGGGCAACAGCCCACTGCCGACGTTCGCCGCGGGGTTCGGGGCGGAGGAAGATCGCGCTCGCCGCCGCCGGGCCATGATGTTGCCTCAACTGCACCATGCGAGCACGACCTGTTAGCGTTGTGTCCCAAGCGATCTCCATGCCGAGCGACTTCGCGATCCTGATCGCATCGACCGGTGGTTCCGAGATGCCCGTCTCTGCGGTCATCTCATTGACGAGCTTGTCGATGGTGCTGGCGACTTTGGCGGGGGCTTGATGGGGTGTCATGGATAGTGGTGCGATCGCAGGGTGGCAGCCGCTCGGAAGTGTGTATATGTATACTGTACTGCGGCTTGATTTGAATTCCAATGGCTATCGTGGTCACGGTCTCGTCAGCTACTGCAAATTGCAGTACCATGGCGGTAGTTCTGATGCGCGGTGAAGCGATTGAAGCGATTGCTGTAATGCAATTTACGCGTTTTCGTCCCCCTCCTACCTGTCTTGCCTGAGCTACTGTTTTGAATCCTGAGTTGAACGTCATTACGAACGAAACCGAGTGCAAGGGAACGTATTCGTTCGTCAGCCTCGGTTGTCCCAAGAATCTGGTCGACAGCGAGCGGATGCTCGGGCTGCTCAAGATCGACGGTTACGAACTGGTTCAGGATCCTGCTGGGTCCGATTTCGCGGTTGTGAACACCTGCGGGTTCATCGAGCAGGCCCGTGACGAGTCGTACGGTGCGATCGAGGAGATGCTCGCGCTCAAGCGTCAGGGTAAGCTGCGGGGAGTGATCGTTTCAGGTTGTCTGGCGGAACGCGAAAAGGCGGCACTCTTAGAGCGCTGTCCTGACATCGATCAGATTGTCGGCGTCTTCAGCCGGGATGATGTGACGCGGGCTGCGGATCGCTTGATCGGCAATCTAGACGAGCAGCGAAGCGTGTTTCGGCCGGCCCCGGTGCGGCCGCTCGATGATCGCGGACGAATGCGGATCACGCCTCGTCATTTCGCTTATCTGAAAATTTCCGAAGGTTGCGACCGACTTTGCACGTTCTGTGCGATTCCGAAAATGCGAGGCAAGCACGCCACTAAGCCGATCGAGGATGTCGTTGACGAAGCCCGACAGTTGGCTGCCGACGGAGTTCGCGAGCTGATCATCGTCGCGCAAGACACCACTTACTATGGCAAGGATCTCTATGGCGAGCCGCGACTGACGGAGCTTCTCACCGAGTTGGATAAGGTCGACGGGCTGGAGTGGATCCGTCTGATGTACCTATACCCGATGTATTTTGAGGACCGATTGATCGACACGATTGCCGCCAGCGACAAGATCGTGCCGTACCTCGACATGCCGCTCCAGCACATAAACGACACGATGTTGCGTCGCATGCAGCGCCGGGTTGACCGCGCGTCGACGGTCGAACTCGTGGGCAAGTTGCGAGACAAGATTGACAATCTCGTCATGCGAACCACGTTCATTAGCGGTTTTCCTGGTGAGACCGACGAGCAGCATGAAGAGCTTGTCGAGTTCGTTCGTCAGCAGAAGTTCGAGCGACTTGGAGTCTTCACCTATTCGTTGGAAGAGGATACGCCGGCGGCGAAGCTGCCCGATCATTTGCCTGAGGACCTGAAGGACCGTGGTCGCGAAGAGCTGATGGCGGCTCAACAAGAGGTCGCCTTTGCTTGGAATGAGAGCCAGGTAGGGCGCAGCGTCGACGTGATCATCGATGCGGTCGCTTCTGAGGCGGACGGAGCTTGGATCGGTCGATGTCACGCGGACGCGCCCGATGTCGACGGGGTGATCTACGTGACGGGTGAGAATCTTTCTCCGGGGCAGATTGTGCCTTGTGAGGTCGTCGGTTTTCAGGATTACGATTTGATTGCGGTCGCCACGGGCGATGCTCGCTAGTTTCCTGATGGCTACGGCTGGTCGGGGAGGTGCGGCACGCCACGTGGAATTGGGCACCAATAGGATTGGGACGCCGGGAATTCGGACGCAGGGGAAGAGGTCGAACTCTATGTCGAAGTCGTTGTTCAACGTTCCGAATCAACTCACCGCTGCTCGACTGGTTCTGGCGATCGCGTTGTTCGTGCTGATGGCCGTGGCTCAGGGGCAGGGTGACTCGCCCGAAGCGGTTGCCCTTGCGAGACAGCTCTATTTCATTTCCACCATCGTTTTTGTGGTAGCCGCGGGCACGGACTGGCTCGACGGCTTTTGGGCGCGGCGATACGGTCAGGTTACGGTCGTTGGCCGTATTTTTGACCCCTTTGTCGATAAAGTGATCATCTGCGGGGTGTTTATTTCGCTGGTCGGCGATCCCGCATCCGGCGTTACGGCTTGGATGGCCGTGGTCATTGTCGGTCGCGAGCTGCTCGTTACAGCGCTACGTGGTTTCTTTGAGCAGCGTGGCACGGACTTCTCGGCCAGTAAGGCAGGGAAGCTGAAGATGGTGGTGCAATGTGCGGCCGCGGCGATTTGCCTGTGGACTCTCTCGTATGAAGTCGGAACCGCTAAGCATCCTGAGTGGCTTGGCGAAGTGGCGTTCTACACCGTTTGGGCGGCGATCGCGATTACCGTCTACTCGGGTGCGGAATACGTTGTTGCTGCGGCGAAGTTGCTGCGCAAGTCCGGGGATGCGTAGTCGACAGTAGACTTGTTCTTATGAATGGTGATCCGACGACTGATGTATCGCTGAGCACAGCGGAGATGTTTCTGTTCGGCCTTCTGTTGGTCGGATGGCTTGTCTCGACGGTAGTTGTCCTGCGCCGCGTGGTCCGGCGTGAAACGCTGATTCCTTTCTCGGCTCGGACGCCCGTGCCGTGGACGATCTGGCATGTGCTCTCTGGGTTCTTTCTGTTCATGCTCGCCTTAGTTACGGCGTTGGCCGGCTTCGGCGAGCTATTCCAAATCGATGCGGACAAGGCGGTCGACTTTCTCGACATCAACGCGCTAAAAGCTCTGATTTGCGCGACGATTGTCGCCGGAGCGTTTGGTCTGACAACGTTTCAGGCCATCGCTCGTCCTACGTGGCCAGACCTGGGGCTCTCGGGGGCGGATTCCGAAGGGGACGTGGCCCTAGGAGTCATCGCGTTTGCGGCGATTGGGCCGTGGATTTACGGACTGAACTGGCTGCTTTCGCTGTACATTCCAGAGCAGCATCCCATGATCGAGTCGATTCAGAATGATTCGGATCCACAGCTGTTTCTGTTCGCGGCAGCGAATGCGGTCTTGTTGGCACCAATTGTAGAAGAGTTCATGTTTCGCGTGGTGTTGCAGGGTTGGCTGGAGCGAGTTATCCCACCTTGGCTGGCGTCATTCAACTCGCAGAGCGACACCGACGTCATTGAAACGAGCGACGTCATTAAAGCGACGGTCGTCGCTACCGAATCGGAGACGTCTGACTCACCTGCATTGAGAGATGATCCAATCGCGCCGGCCGCACATTCGACCAGCGCCGAGGTCGACACGAATGATGCCGAAGCGGCTTCGCAATACAACCCGTTCACGACGCCGGTGGTCGACCACCCGACCGTAACTCGGATAGATGTCGAATCCCCGCAGCCGGCTCTACGTTCCTGGGCGGCGTGGCTACCAATTCTGGTCAGCTCAGCCCTCTTCTCGGTCGTGCATATTGGGCAGGGCCCGGCACCAATTCCGATTTTCTTTTTGGCTCTGGTGTTGGGCTACGTCTACCAGCGGACGCATCGCGTGTTGCCGTGTATTGTCGCACACATGTCGCTGAATGCGTTTAGCATGGCGATTCTTTGGGCCGGTTCGTGAATTTGGGTCACGAACCTCTGACGCGAGGCTATTCGAGGAAGGCGGCCGCCGGTGCGTGGGTTCTATTCGCCTCGCAGCGACGCTTCTATAATCGCGGCTTCCTACATTTTTCATCGACACAGATAGCGCAAAGGTAAATTGCGATGGCCGTTGGTTTTGGGATTATTGGCTGCGGGATGATTGCGAACTTTCATGCCCGAGCGATCGAGGACGTTCGCGGGGCGAAGCTGGTCGCCTGCTTTGACACATTTCCTAAGTCGGCCGATCGGCTTGCCAAGGCGGAGGGCATTCGTGGCTATCACGATCTCAAGGAGATGCTCGCTGATCCCGAGGTTGACGTTGTTACCATTTGCACGCCGAGTGGGGCTCATTTGGAGCCAGCCGTGGCGGCGGCCCGTGCCGGCAAGCACGTGATCGTCGAGAAGCCCTTGGAGATTACTCTCAAGCGGTGCGACAAGATCATTGAAGAGTGCAAAAAGAATAAGGTCACGCTGTCGACCATCTTTCCGTCGCGATTTCACGAATCGAGCGTCGAGCTGAAGCGGGCGATCGAGGACGGGCGTTTCGGTAGACTGACGGTTGGCGACGCATACGTGAAGTGGTTCCGTTCTCAGGAGTACTACGACAGTGGTGCCTGGCGTGGGACGTGGGAGCTCGACGGTGGCGGCGCATTGATGAACCAAGCGGTTCATAGCGTCGACTTGTTGACTTGGCTTATGGGGCCGGTTGTCGATATCCGGGCGCAAGCTGCGACGCTCGCACACAAGCGAATCGACGTTGAAGATACCGCGGTTGCTACGCTGCAGTTTGCCAACGGAGCACTCGGTGTGATCGAGGCCAGCACGGCCACATTCCCCGGTTACCTGAAGCGGATTGAAATTCATGGCAGCGGTGGAACCGCCGTTATGGAAGAAGAGGACATCAAGGTCTGGGACTTCGCCAAGAAGAACCGCCGCGACGCCGCCGTGTTGAAACGCATGCAGGAGGCTAAGAGTACGGGCGGAGGCGCCAGTGATCCGTCCGCGATTGGCCATCACGGTCACGCCGCACAGTTTCGCGATGTGCTTAAGGCGATCAAGAACAAGACGAAGCCTGCCATTGATGGAGTCGAAGGACGCCGAGCCGTTGAAATTATCCTAGGCATCTACAAGGCGGCCGAGACGGGCAAGTCGATCCAATTGCCATTGAAGAGCGATCCCGTGCTGAAGGCACGTAAGAAAAAGCAGAAATAGTCGGCTGCCCACCGGTGAAATCGCCGTTGCCGGCGGCGGAGCATCCTGAGACAATGTCCGGCCGGCGTCCAAAAATTGTCAGGGGCGTTGGCTGCCCCAATGGCATGACGCTTTGGGGGATGTAGTTTCGGGAAATCGAAGGATCGACTCGCGTGCGTTGGAATCTTGTTGGCGACTATCTGGTTTATCTGCTTGTCCGCATCATGATTGCGGTCCTACAGGCATTGCCGCTGGAAACATGTCATCGCTGCACGCGACCACTCGTCTGGCTTGTGGCCGACGTCTTCAAGGTCCGGCATCGAGTTCTGCATGAGAATCTTTCTCTGTCGTTTCCAGAGATGCCGGAATCGGAACGGACCGAGCTCGTTCGCCGTACGTGGGAACACCTTTTGCTGATGGTGGTCGAAATCGCCCACGCACCGCGAAAGATACATCAAACAAATTGGCGCGATCATATCCACCTGCGAAACGACCGCTGCTTGGTCAGCAATATGTTGAGCAAGCGACCAGCGATGATCGTTCTAGGCCACTTCGGGAACTTCGAGGTTGCCGGGCAGGTCGTGGGCTTATTGGGATTGCCGACATTCACAGTCGCCCGCCCGCTAGATAACCCTTTCCTACACGACATGGTAGAAGAGTCTCGCACACGCAATGGTCAGGTGATCCTGCCGAAACAAGGCAGTGGTCCCGAAGTGGAGGCGATGTTGGCCGAAGGCGGAACGCTGACGGTACTTTGTGACCAGTCGGCGGGCCGAAAAGGTTGCTGGGTCGATTTCTTTGGTCGTCCAGCATCGACGAACAAGGCGATGGCCGTATTTGCCTTAAGCTATGATGCGCCAATGATGGTTAGCTACTCGAGGCGGCTTAATAACAAACCACTTCAGATCGAAATTGGACTCTGTGGCGACATGGATCCGCGAGAGGAAACAGGCGAACTCAAGACGATTCCCGGCCTGACTGCCTGGTTTACCAAGTGCCTTGAAGGGGCGATTCGCCGCGATCCGGAGCAATACTGGTGGGTCCATCGTCGCTGGAAGGGAAACGAGGATCGCGTCGCCAAGCAGCGGAAGGCGGCCTGAGCGATTCGCGCATCGGCGTCCCAGGCTTTGGTTTCGTCGCTCCATGGTATGAATCATGTCTGACTGGATCACGATTGCAAAACAGGCTCAGTGTCCCGCAGGGACATCCCTGGAGCTGGTTGTCGAAGATCGAATCATCGCCCTCTACAACGTTGAAGGCGAGTTCTACGCCCTGGACGGCATTTGTCCGCACAATGGTGGGCCGTTGGGCAAGGGGAAGCTGGATGGCTGCATTGTGACCTGCCCCTGGCATGGCTGGCAGTTTGATGTCCGAAGTGGGCAGAGTCAGCTCACTGAAACCATCTGTCAGCCGGGGTACCAGGTGCGGGTGGTGGACGAAGACGTGATGATTGAGCGAAACTGGTAGGCGGTACTTCCGCCAACCTGGGGGGCTACTGCCGACCCAGAGCGGCTTCTGGCGACTGACGTGTAGAGACGGCGTGCCTTGATTCACTATCGGAAATTTCGAAATAGCGACCCGCCACGGCTTGTCGACGTATGGCGTCGGAGTCCTCCGTCTCGCCGACTAGCACAGCTGCTTACGCCCAACCTGTTTGAAGAGTTGGTGCTGGCCAAGCCGTACTTCGATCCAGAAGGATTAATTGTTGCCGAAGAAGAAGAGACCGGACGAGTGCTCGGTTTTGTTCATGCCGGTTTTGGTCCTAATGCCGAGCGGACGGGCTTGGATCACACGCAGGGTGCCATCTGCATGTTGATCGTACGGCCGGAAGAAGACAAAGCGCAGACGGCTGCAGAGCTGCTTGCACGTGGGGAAGAGTATCTACGTTCCTCTGGCGCAAAAGATATTTATGCAGGCGGGGTAGGGGCGATCTGTCCTTTCTATGTCGGTCTTTACGGTGGAAGTGAATTGCCAGGGGTTCCCGATTCGCAACCGGCAAGTCAAGAGTTCTTTCGGAAGCACGGATACGACGAGGCCGACCGTGTGTTGGTCTATCAGTGTGAGCCGGCCGCATTTCGACCGGTTGTCGATCGTAGCCAAATGCAGATTCGCCGCAGCACCACGGTTGAGGTCGTCGAAGACGCGACGTCAAAGAATTGGTGGGAGGCGTGTACGCTGGGCTGTTTTCAGCAGATTGGCGTCGAACTCAAACCTCGCGACGGGGGGGGACCTATTGCCTCGGCCAAGTTCTGGTGCATGGATCCCTTCAGTCAGAGCTGGGGAGTGCACGCGTTAGGGCTCGTCGACGTCGAGGTTGCTGAAGACCAAAGGCAATCTGGCATGGCAACCTATCTACTTGGCGAGTCGATTCGGCAGCTCAACGAGCGTGGTTTCACCCTCATCGAAGGCCACGCAGTGCAGTCGAACGCTGGCGCGATCGCGCTCATCGAAAAATTGGGGTTCGTTCAGAGCGACGCCGGATCGGTGCTACGCAAATCGTAGGCGAGGTATTGAAGCTAGACGCGTTGGATCAGCCTCTTCGCTTGCCGCCGATGCCGGAACCTTACTCGCTGTTACCAGCAGCTGAGTTCAACGCAGGCGCCAACTTTTCTAAGTAGGCCAAGAGCAGACCGTTTGGATCGGCTTCGCTTCGTAGGATTCTTGTCGACAGCGCCTCGCCTGGTCGGCCCGATGACAGATCCGCAAGATAGCCCTGTAGCAAGGCACGCCGCTCGGGCGATGTTTCCAGCAGCAAGTGCGCCCAGGCCCACGCTTCCGCGTATTCGATCTGCTGCATGTCTTGGACTTCGCGGAGGCGTTCCAGTCTCGCCACGTTTGGTTGCCAGCTGCCGTTACGCATGGCCGTAAGTAGCTGCTCGAGATGAGGCCGGTTCATGCCAGGCCGCGGACCGGCAACTTCAAAGTACTCGGCCAAGCCTTCGTCGATCCACATAGGGATCGAGGGGACGGCGGCATGGATGTAGCCATGCGCCACTTCATGACGCAGGTCTTCTGCGATGCGGTCGCCCCAATGGGCATACACGGCCAAGCGGGTGTCGGTTTGTTCAAAGATTGCACGCCGGTCCGGAAAGCCAGGGAAGTGCGAGTTTAGAAATGCGCGATAACGCTTGGGTGTCTTGAACAGGTAGACGTGGATCGGTTCCTGCGTGACTTGTAGGCCAAGCTGCCCTGCAATCTGCCCCCGCATCTGATTCAACTGTCGCAGAATGCGATGTTCTTCAGGCAGTTCGAAGTCGCCGTAGATGACCAATTGGTCCAGCGCGACACTGTTCGCGACGGGGAGTTGCGGTGTCGGGCGCAAACTAGCACAGCCTGATACCAGGGTGAGCAGCAACACGAATGCTGTACGTCGGCCGTCCATTCAGGCACGTTCTGGTGAATATGGACACAAAGAAGAAACCGCCGACACGAGCGCAGGTGTGTCAGCAGTATGCATAGCGTGGCGAGATTCTAGCAGGGGAGGCCAGCTGGAAGAATAGCAAAGCTGCCCAGTCTAGCCGGCGGTTTTGGTGGCCAAGATCGCGTCGAGCTCCTGCTTCAGCCGGGGCAGGATTTCGTCATAGGGGTATGCCCCGAGAAGTTCTTCGCCGCGTTTGAGATTCACGTGATTTGGACCGCACCAGAGTCCTAGGTCGGCGTCATCGGTTTCTCCAGGGCCATTCACGCGGCAGCCCATCACCGCAATTGTGATGTCTTCTTCCTCAGCGTAACGGGTCATCTCCTTGACCTTTTCGGCCAAATCGACGAAGGCGTCATTCTCAACGCGGGAGCAGCTGGGACAGCTGATGATGTTGAGAGTGGAGAGCCCGTAGTCGACGACGCTCCGCACTCGCCCGGCAGCGATATCGGCCAGAATTCCACGTCCAGCTTCGATTTCCTCCGGCTTACGCGGATTCGATACGGTGAGCGAAACGCGAATCGTGTCGCCAATGCCGCGACTGATCAATTGCTCGAAAGCGATTCGCGTCTTGATGATACCGTCCGGCGGCATGCCTGCTTCGGTGACTCCGAGGTGAAGAGGAATCTCAGGCCGCTTTTCGGCGAATCGGCGATTAACCTCGATAACCTTTTCGGGATCAGAGTCCTTGAGCGAAACGCAGAAACGCTCGAAGTCGATCGATTCCAGGAATTCGCAGTGCTCCCACGCGCTCTCGAGCATTGGCGTGATCGAGTCGTCGGCGTCGTACTGATCGGTCTTTGCCGGGTCGATGCTTCCGCAATTCACGCCCACACGCATCGCACAGTCGTTGTCCACGGCCACGCCGGCGATGTAGCGGACCTTTTCTTGCCACGGCTTCTCGCGTTCGTGGTGATAAAGGTGTCCCGGGTTGTAGCGAATCTTGTCGACAAACGGGGCGACGACCTCCGCGAGTCGGTAGTTTTCTTGCAGATCGACCGCCAGATTGGCGGTTGTTTGCTCGCGAATAGAACGAAGCGATTCGGCATCTTTCTTGGAGTCGACCGCGATCCGCACGACGTCGGCTCCCACGGCAGCCAGGGCGTTGACCTGCTCCACCGTCGCATCGATGTCCTGTGTCGACGTGGCCGTCATGCTCTGCACCGCGACCGGGTACGCCGAGCCGATGGAGACCGAACCGATACGAACGCTACGGGTTGGATTACGCGTGATTTCCAAGATCGATGTTTTCCTTATCTCGTGGCCACCTGCAGGGCGTGGATACACCTTCAAAGGTGGTGGATGTGGCGATCGCTTCGCCGTCTCTATTCTTCCTAACCGCAGGGCCGCTGGCAATGTCACTGATTCTGCCTGACCGAGGTCAGCATTTTTCTCTTAGGAGGCAGCTTCACGGACAACCTTGGTGAGTGCTTCAACAAAGAAGTACTCGCCCCACATGACCGATTCGTCGACGCCTAGATTCTTTTCTGTGTGATAAACACCATGTCGCAGGATACCTTCGTAGCCGCTCACGCTGCTGCCAAGGTATTCCGGCTCGACCAAGGCGTCGAGCATCGCGAGAGCCGTATCACGGTATTCGCTCGCTCGGGCCGGATCTTTCGTTTGCGTGGCCAGGTCGAGCAAACCGCTGGCGGCGATGGCCCCGGCAGAGGTGTCTTTCTGGGCTCCCCAGGGTGCGGGCTGCGAAAGATCGGCATCGAAGTCCCAGTAAGGAATCTTGTCTTCCGGCAAGTGTTTCAGCCAGTAGGCTGCGTTCCGCTCCGCGACTTGCAGGAATTCTTCGTTCTGTGTGAGGGCGTAGACCTTGCTGAATCCATATAGCGACCAGGCCAGTCCACGTGCCCAGGCACTGTCACCACGTAGGCCCTGGTGGGTTGTTTGCGCAAGGAACTCGCCGGTCTCGGTGTCGAACTCACCTTCATGTGCGGTGGAGCCGTCTTCTCGGACGATGCGATCACGCGTGGTGCGGCAATGGGTTTCGGCGATGCGCATCAGGTCCGCGTCGTTAGTCTCGATCGCGGCGTAGAAGATGATTGGCACGTTCATCATGATATCGATGAATAAAGATTGGGGGCCGATGAAGGAACAGAGGTATTGTCCCTTGTCTCGGAATCGCATCGCCAGAGTTTGCCCGGCCTGAATCAACACGTCGTGCAGTTGCTTGTCGCCAGTCAGTTCGTACCAGCGAAGGTAGGTGCTGAGGAAGATAAAGCCCAGGTCATGGACATCCCGATCGTGTTGGCGATGCTCCAGCAGCTTCGAGTAGTGTTCGGCTCGCTCACGCCAGGTGGCATCGCCACTGCGGATATGGAATTGCCACATCATGCCACCAAGAAAACCGCCGGTCCAATCGGTCCACAGTTCGCCGTCGTGGTGCCAGCTGCCATCGGTTGTGTAGATGGGAAAGAAGTCGGGGTGCTTTTCAATCAACGCCGCGACTTGGCCCTCGGCGAACTTCAAGGCGTCGGTGTACTTGGTGACTCGATCGTTCGACACGGAAACTCCTCTGTGTATTGGATAAGTAGGTGGTCGTTTCATAAACGGGCGGGACAGGAAAGCTGGTCGTCGCCGTTGTTGGATACGGGTAATGGCAGGGATCGAAGCCCTCCGTTGTCGTCGGTAGGCCGGGGGTGATGCAAGGTGGCTCAGCGCAGCCGCATACTTGGTGGTCGAGTGCATGGACGAGCAGCTCCGCCACGCGAGCGAGGAAATAGGCGGTTTTCCGCCGCGAATGTCCCATTGGGGGCTGAGACGGGCGGCTCGTTTTCGCTTGCGGAGACGAGAAGATACGCATAAAATGAGGATCTTCGACATCCTACCAATTATCCCGCCCTTTTTGACGCCTTCGTTGGCTTTTTGACCACCGAGGCACTGCTCCCGAAGCCTACCGTGGTGATCGTTCGCCGCGAGTGCCTGGCAGCTATTGAAATGTGCGGATGGTTTTTGAGCCGGACGAATCCATTTTTCGACTCGTAACGAACAGGGAATCTGACTCCATGCACCAAATCTCGAAGCGCTTTTGCCTACTGATTGCTGTTGCCCTTGTCGCGGTCATGTTGACCACGGAAGTTTCCCGGGCTTGTACGAACCTGCTCGTAACCAAGGGGGCCAGTGCCGATGGCTCGGTAATGGTCAGCTTCTCGGTCGACGGAACGGGACTCTCGCAGGTGCGAATTTCTCCCGCCACGACCGAACAGGATCTGGAGGCGGAAGAGCCGGCCATTCGTGATTGGAAGGGCCCGACCTACAAGGTCGTCAATCACATGAACGAGTTTCAGGTCGCCGTGGCAGAGACGACGTTCAACGGGCGTCCAGAGCTTACCAGCACCAATGGCGGTTTGACTTACGATCGCCTGATGTTCTTGGCCACCAAGCGAGCCAAGACCGCTCGTGAAGCGATCGCCGAGATCGATCGCCTGATGCAGACCTATGGCTATGGAAGCACCGGCGAAACCCTTTCTGTTTCCGACAAGAACGAAGTCTGGATTATGGAGATCATGGGTAAGGGTGAAGAGAAAGGGGCCGTCTGGGTCGCCGGTCGCGTTCCCGATGGCTACATCTGTGCCCACGCTAACATGAGCCGGATTCGTGAATTTCCGATGGACGATCCCGAAAACTGGCTGTTCTCGGACGACGTCGTCGACTTTGCGGTAGAGAAGGGTTTCTACGATCCGAAGTCGGGCAAGCCGTTCAGCTTTGCCGACGCCTACATGCCAAACGTCAGCCGCTTGATTCAACGAGCCTGTGCCGGCCGCGTCTGGAGCATCTTCCGTCGTGCCGCCCCGAGCATGAATCTGTCGAGCGACTTCTATCGTGTTGCAGAAGGTGCCGAGCCTTATCCGTTGTTCATCAAGCCGGACAAGAAGCTCACGGTTTCCGACGTCATGGCTTTGATGCGTGATCACTACGAAGGTACCCCTTGGGACATGACCAAGGGTGTTGGTGCTGGGCCGTGGAAGTCGCCCTATCGTTATCGTGGACTGATGTGGCAGGTCGATGGCAAGAACTATGCCTGGGAACGACCTATTTCCAGCCAGCAGGCCGCCTGCACCTGGATTTCGCAGAGCCGTGATTGGCTGCCGGATCAGATCGGTGGCGTCTACTGGTTCACGCCCGACGACGCATTCACCTCCTGCTACGCTCCGTTCTACGTTGGCATCACCGACGTGCCCAAGGCGTACAAGAGCGGCAATTACGAAGAGGTCTCTCGCGATTCCGCCTGGTGGGTTTTCAACATGGTCTCGAACTACGCCTACGAGCGTTACTCGAAAGTGATCGAAGACATCCAGCAGGTGCAACGCGATCAGGAAGAGATGTACGTGGCGATGCAGCCGATTATCGACAAGATGGCGAAGGATCGACTCGACAAAGACGGTGAAGAAGCAATGCAGCAGTTCCTCACCAACTACTGCGTCACCACCGGAGACGGTCTGTTCCAGCGTTGGTCACAGTTACTCGATGACATTACTGCCAAGAATATTGACGGTTACGTCAAGCAAGAAGGTGGCGGTGCCGCCGGCGTCGGATACGACGAAGAGTGGCTCCGACGCGTTGTCGAAGAAGATCCCGACAAGCTGTTTGTCGGTGACTCGGTCGGTCACTAAGAGGACCGGCCACTGTCGGCTTGGCGATCTTCGATTGTCGGTGAACCGTGATTTCGGCTCTCGCTACTCGGCGGTGTCGAAATCGCGTGAGGAGCGACACGCGTGAAGTACGATCCTGAGTTTCACGTGGTCCTCTACCAGCCAGAGATCCCTTACAACACGGGCAGCGTGGGTCGCACCTGCGTGGCCGTTGGGGCGAAGCTTTGGTTGGTCCGCCCGCTAGGGTTCACGGTAGACGACAAACAACTGCGTCGCGCGGGGCTCGATTACTGGCCGCACCTGGAGTGGGAGGTCGTCGACGACTGGGACGATCTCTTGCGAAAATTGCCCAGGCCGCCACGGTGGTATTTTTCCAAGAAGGCCGAGCATTCGTACGCCGATGTGAGTTACGAACGCGGAGACGTGTTTGTCTTCGGGAGCGAGTCGCAGGGGCTGCCGGAGTCGATGATAACTGCCGAGAATGCTCTACGAATACCGGTTCGCTCGGCGGTGCGAAGCCTGAATCTATCCAACTCCGTGGCGGTGATCGCCTACGAAGCCATGCGGCAATGGGGCGGTGTTGAGGCCGGCTCTGGCACGGACATTAGCTCGTAGTAGCAGAGCGAAAGCGAGGTGATTAGGCGTCGGCCGTATCGAGGGTTGCCGCGTCGATTTTCTCTTCGCGGAGTTCGCCTGTATCCCCTTCAGGATCGACGTTCTCGCTAGGTTCGCCATCCAGCTCAACCGCATTCTCGGAGTCGGCATCCTCGGAGTCAGTGGACGCTTCCGCTTCATTCTGTTCGGCATCTCGCTGACGCTGGCGATCCTTGCGATTCTGTGCCCGAAGTGTGGCGTGATGGGAATAGATCGGCAGGTGTCGGTAATAAACTTCCAGCATGTAGATCGAAAGGCAAGTGGTGTAGAGACGACCTCCTTGGCCTCCCCATTCATCGCCGTGGGGACTCCAGCTGCCCCGTTCGGCTCCTTCCTTCACCTGCATGTCCGGTAGCTTAGTGGAGAGGTGCTTGTTCCACTGCTTCCACAGATCGCCTTCCATGTGGTGGAGAACTTGCGTCGCGTAGTACCAGTAGTAGACGTTCTTTTGCCGGGCATTGATCGGCTCCTCGAGTAAGTACTTGGCGCCTCCTACCAGAGAGGAGTGCTTGCGTCTCCAGCCTAAGTATTGTCGGCAGAGTAGCCCCTCAGCAGTCATTGTCCGGGAAACTCCAGAGCCACGGGTGTATCCGTATCGAGTTCCGTAATCACGAGACACTTCGTCCAGGAAACCACTGAGCCGGTTGAGCGTGCTTTGCGGAACCCGCAGCTTACCGATGCGGGCGCTCTGTAGTGCCATCATCGCCCAGCCAGAGACGGAGAGATCAGATCCCCCGCTGGCGTAGCGCCAGCCACCGGCTTTGTCTTGCCTGCGAACGAGATAGTCAACGGCCTTTTGCGCTCGCTCGCGATACTGGGAGTCTTCCGTCATTGCGTACAGCTCGCAGAGAGCGAACGTGCAGAGCGAGTGCGTGTAAAAATGATGATGCGAAGGAACACCACGAGTGAAGCTGCCTTTGGCATCTTGTTTCTGAAGCAGCCATTTCCAGCCACGCCGCACAGGGATCTGGAATTCCCTGTTGTCGCGATTTCGGTGAGTGTAGCCGGCGCCTTGAAATGCCAAGAGCGCCATCGCGGTGGCGGCGTTGCCGTTCCTTTTCGCGGCGCCGTCCTTGAAAGGACCATTGAGCCGCCACTCGCCGTTGCGCCCTTGTTGGCGGACGAGCCATTGTAGTCCTGCATTGACGGCTCCTTCCGTGGCGCCGGTACCCCCGTGGCGGATGAGCAGTCGCTTCTTCATCCCTTGCGTTCGGCCAGAAAGCAGATTGCGCGGGGCACGACCCTCCGCCGGCTCGAACGCCTTCAGGCCATGGGGAGCAAACTCTCCGATCTCCGCGATCGGCTCTGGTGAGACTTCCTCGAAAGCTGCCAGATCGGTGTCTTCTGGTATTGCTTCAAACTCCTCTAGTTCGGCCGGCTCGGGATCCACAAGATCGACCGGTTCTTCAGGGACTTCCGGCGGCAACTCAAGGGTTTCCCCCTCCGGGATAATCTCGTCCGATTCATAGGGAACGGCGGTTATGACGATTGGCTCTTGCTTCGTAGGGATAGCGAACATCATCGCGGCGAGCGCGATTAGAATCAGCATGTGCACGATCAGGCTGGACAGCCAGGCCGGCGCCGCCGCGAGATAAAGTTCGAGCAGGGACGGCTCCTCGATCAGTTCTTCTTCCGGCGGGGGCGGAGGCGTCGCCGGTGCGGTCGACGTCGCTGCATGCGCTTCCACTGGTCGAGAATCGATGCCGAGTGAATCGTCAGTGGAGCCGTCCGGCAGAAGAGGAGCCGTTGGCATGACCCAAGTCTCGGCCAGTCGATTAGCCAATGGTGGCGTGGGCGCCTGTTCTGGGACAGCGACAGCTGCGGGCGACGCGGGGGCAGCCGCTTCTGATGCCGGTATTTGGGTAACCGATGGCGGAGCAGCTACGTGTTCTGGAGTGAAAGGGGGAGGTACTGCCGGCGCAGACGTAGGCTGGGCCGTTGGCGTTGCTTTCGAGATTTCTGGCGGTGCCGACTCCGCCGCGTTAGGTGGCGTGATGCCACCACCGACATACCAGGCTTCGCCTTGCCACGCGGGCAGCGGAGGCGGCTCCCGTCCCGAATTCTGGGGGTCCGACGACATGTGTTTTATGGCCTCTCTGCTGGATCCCACGCGACACGGTTGATGTGCACCCCGGACCTCACGCAAGTTCGGCGGGCGTTCACTCCGCCGAACTCGCTCTTCATTCTAGTAATTCGCCGCTTCTTTTCCAAGATTTTCCGGAGGATATCGCGGAAATCCTGCACTCTATGGCCATTTGTACCCGCTAGACTTTGTGGACTTAGCCGCTAAAATAGCGTTTTCGTTAATCACTATCGGACTCACTGGCCGATGGTAAACGGACACCCAAACATGACGCGGGGTGGAGCAGTCCGGTAGCTCGCGAGGCTCATAACCTCGAGGTCGCAGGTTCGAATCCTGTCCCCGCCACTTATAACCCCGGAACCGAGTCGTCGGACCGGTGGAAAAGACAAAAAAGCCCTGGCATTTTGCTGGGGCTTTTTTCGTGCGCCGGGTGAACTCATGCGGCCAAGTAGTGGACCACCGAACGCTACTGAGGAGCAATCTACAGAGCGTTTGATCTTGCTTTTCCGGCATATGTGCCGCTAGGCCGTCGCGAGGTCGGAAGCGTCAGGAAAAGGCAAGAGCGTCTGGCGGGCAAGTAGCGAGCGAAAATCGATCTGTGGAAATCGGACCATCGTTGGAGTCCGAATCGACTCCGTCGCTCGGCCGGAACGGGGGCCGCAAGAGTGGGGCGAGGTAATGCGGGTGCTCGGCGGACGCGTAGGAGTGTCATCGGTTCGTGCATTTCTTGGTATGAAATGGAATTGTGTGGCAAAGCGGAGCGGCCAATCCAAATGGCAAACAGTTTTCGTTTAGTAATTGGGGAATGGAATGTCTCACAGCATCCTTGCTTACGACTCTGGGACAGGGGAGCCACCGACACGGCCATTGACATAATTGCCCCGAAACTTGAATTGACGCCGGAGGACCTTGTTTTGCAATTGATTTGCAAATCCAATCGAAAGCCATTGACGCCGGTGCGCGATCTGACAATAATTAGCAGCCACAGGACTGGTCGGGTACCTGATATTCCGTAAATTCGTTGCCAACTGCCAATCGGAACGCACTATGCGTCTTACCCGACAGATCTTTGCCGTTGCCTTGCTGGCACTGTATGTCGCCCAAGTTGTGGGTGGACAAGCTCTGCACATGGCGCTGCATTTGTCGGCGGGTGATGCATGCTGCGGCGAATCGCTCTGCCAGGTTGGCGAGAAGCCGGCTCCACGAAGGCACCGACATTCGCACGGCCATTGTCAGCACCACGGGCATCGTCATGGTGGTCACGAACATGGCCATCATGAGCACGCTGATCACGCTGAACATACGGAGACGGAACAGCAGGCTCCGACACAAGACGACAATCATCGGCATGATCCGTCGTCATGCTCGATCTGTCAGATTCTTGGTCAGGCTCAGGATACCCCGGTTGATCTAGAGGTGGCCGCATCTGCGGTCGTCGTCCCAGCGACCGTTCTCGACCTTCCAGAGTTCTATCCCTCTGTAAGCCGCTCTGGCTTTCACTCCCGCGCTCCGCCTTTGTTGCAAGCGTAGGAGTGTCCCATTCGTAGCCAACTAGCTGATCGGTGACGCGCAGTCTGTGCGCACACGATTCATCGATCGACCGGTTATGGATGGCTGTTCGACGTCGCATCACGAAGATCGTATCGCGACCGAAACGGTTATCCCCTGCGAGTGCCTCCTCGTATTCCCTCGCCATCCGTTGTTATGTCGTTCAGCGTTCACCGCTGCGCGCCGCGTTTGGAGATAACGAGGCCCGACCAGTCCTGTTGATCCGGCGCGCGCGCAGCGGCCCTAAGTCGAACTGGTCAGGGACCAAGGCATGACGCTTGCGTCCCGATAAATGCGATTGCAATCGCGATATACGGCTGGCTCGAGTTGCCACCAGCCTCCGGAACAAGTGCAGCTAAACCTGTAATTTTCATTTTCACTTTATTGATAGGAGAAGTAACAT
This sequence comes from uncultured Planctomycetaceae bacterium, assembly GCA_964385715.1. GTDB lineage: Bacteria > Planctomycetota > Planctomycetia > Pirellulales > UBA7805 > MB-PLM-2. The sequence continues at coordinate 1,064 of CAYLRE010000047.1, read as the reverse complement.
GCTTCGCAAACTATTTCGTAATAAGAAGGGCCAAGGTTTGGTCGAGTACGGTCTGATCATTGCTGGCGTGGCGCTCATCGCTGCCGTCGGTATTTCGGTGTTCGGACACAAGGTCAGCGACATGATCTCGGCCACGGCCGCGGTTCTGCCCGGTGCCCACGACGATGACAATGCCCCGATCGAAAGTGGCAAGATCATCGAGACCGTTCAGAACGCGGACGGTCAAATTGAACTCGATGCCGCAACGATCGCCGCTGGTGGTGACCGTCTTGGCACCAACGTCGGACTCGATGCCCCGGCCGAATTCGGTGGTCTGGTCGTCGAGGCCGACTGAGCCCGAAAGTTGAGCGGTCGATTCGTTTAGGGTCGACCCTTGGCATGGCAGCCATCCCTCTGCGCCCATTTTGGGCGCAGAGGGTGTTTGTCGTTGAATGAAAGCAAGTTGATGATTGTCCAAGTGATTGCCATTCCGCTGACGTTGTTGTTGGTTGCAACTATTTGCGACTTGCGCAACCGCGAAGTCCCCGATTGGGTTTCGCTGGCGATGTTGGCTTGGGGCATCGCCGCGACAAGTTTCGGGATTAACAACGTCGGCTGGATTGGCCTGCTGCTAGGTTTGCTGTTCGGCTTTGCTATTAGTGCCGTTGTGTTCTATTTGGGAGGGCTCGGTGGCGCTGACGTGAAGCTGATCGCAGCGACGGGAGCTGTTGTTGGTCCGGTTGCCTTGCTCTTCGTCTTGTTTTGGATGGCCCTGGCCGGCGGCGCGTTGGCACTCGTGGCCGCCGCGCGGGGGCAACGCGATTACGCGTATGTACCGGCGATCACCGCCGGCTTTGTCGCCTACCTGTTTTATCCAGGCGGGCTTTGGCAGCATCTGTTCCAAGCTTGAAGCGTAATATTTCAATTCTGATGACCTTCGACCTTCGTACAACGCCGGACCCAGCTGATCACGTCGCGGCGTCGCTGCGCTGTCGCGCGAAGCGGCGGGCCCGACGCGGCCAGTCGCTGGTGGAGTTTGCCCTGGTGTCGTTGGTGATCTACATGATTCTGGCCGCGATTCTGAC
>CAYLRE010000046.1:11742-22211 GCA_964385715.1 uncultured Planctomycetaceae bacterium | reverse complement strand
CGCAAGCGGCATGAAGAGTACAGACGCAATGTGGTGGACGTTCGCAGCAAATGGCGCGGGCACGCCGGCGGCCCTATTCCAGTCACGATTGCCCTAATTGTGATCTGTCTCGGCTTGGCTCTATTTGTCGGACTGGCGGACCAATGGACGAGAGACCAGATCGTCATCGCGGACTGGCTTTTCTTCGCACCGCTGGTCGTTCATTGGGGTGGTGGTCTGCTCTTGTCTTCGGAAGCGTTTGAGTTCATCGCTGGAGGTCAGGTGTGGCGATTGATTACCCCGATCTTCATGCACGGTGATATGCGCCACCTGCTGTTCAATATGGTCGGGCTGTTTATTCTCGGAAGACTCGTCGAGTCGCGACGTGGCTCCTGGCGATATGTAGGGTTGGTTTTAGCGGCGGCTGTCATTTCGAATTGCGCTCAGTATGTGCGCGGATTCTATTGGGGGCCGTTTTCCCCAAATGTGGTGCAGTTTCTAGGGATCTCCGGCGTGGTCTATGGGCTGTTTGGCTACGCATGGTTTAAGTCGATGTTCGATCCCTCCGCGGGCATCTTTCTTTCACCAATGTTTATCGCGTTCGTCCTGATATCCTTGGTGCTCTGCATTAGCGGGGTTATAGGAAACATTGCCAACACCGCCCACATCGCGGGTTTGGCGACCGGGGCAGCGATTGCGTATTTTCCGGTTCTGCGCCGGAATCGCAGGCGCTAGCCTGATGGACTGGACTAGGGCCGCCTTAAGAATTAGACGTGGGCGTCTTCGCTCAGTTGCACCGCGATCATATCCAGCATCGCGTCTTCTGGCAGTAGGCCGATCAACCGATTGCCGTGATCGACGACCGGAAGTGCCGGCACTTGGAACTCGATGAAGTGCCAAATGACATCACCAATGCTCTCGGCTTTGCCGATCGTGGTAACGTCGGGCGTTAGAAGTTGGCCAAGTGTGCCGGCAATGTCGGGTTCGTTGCCAAGTTCGAGCCGGCTGATGATGCCCAAGGGACAATCGCCCGCTGTTACGGCGGCCGCGGCCAAGTCGTCGCGCAAGAGAAATTCCAGCACATCCTGTGGCGGATCGTCGGCATCCACCTGCGGTGCCGGCTTGAGCATGTGTTCGCCAACCAGATCGCTTAGCGATGCGTCATTGCCATAAGCGAACTCTTGCAGGTAGTCGGCGATTGAGATGACGCCGAGTAGCTTGTTGTTCTCAACAACTGGTAGAGATCGGCTGCCGGTGGTCCGCATGACGCGCAGTGGTTCGGCCACGCCGGCTTGTCCGTTGATGCCCCTGGTTCGGCTACCGCTGTCCGCATCGGCCTCAATCGCGTCGCGGACGTAACGTTTGTCACCCTTGAGTAGCTCGCGGCGGGTCGCGGCTAGCGACAACATGCCGACAACGTGACGTTGTCCATTTGCCAGATTCTGCCCTTCGATGACAGGCAGGAATTGTAGGTGTTCCGCCTCGAAGCGGCCGAGCGCATCGGAAAGCAAATCATTGGCCCCGATGGTGGCCGGATTGTAGGTGATCAGGTTGGCAAGCGAACTCTCGCTCATCAAATTATCCGATTGGGTTGGAGCACGAAATGCGGCCAGAAGTCCTTTACTGAAACCTACTACACGACGAACTGTGAGGCCCTGTTTTGCCGCAAGAAAACGCTCTCAAGGCACGTCGTGAGGGTTGTCTTGCCCTCACTTTGCGCGGAATCGGCCGTTGTGTGCCCTAGGGCGGGGAGATCGGTGCACAAATTGTGCAGGCATGTTGCGAAGACGCCACAAATGCGGTTGATATGGAGGATGGGCTGCGGCCGTGGATAGGGACGTGAGAGGTCGCAAGGTGCTCGATCCTCAGGCCGAGAGGAATCTTATTTTCTCGGCTTGTCATTTCCGAATAGCACTAAACAATAGATTGAATGCGCATGCGCGGTTCTGTACAAGATGATGAGGTGATCCGATGCGAGCATTGATTACGGGGGCCACGGGGTTTGTTGGTCGGCGGTTGCTCGAACAGCTTGGGGCCGCGGGCTGGGAGCCAGCTGTGGTATTGAGCCGGGATGCGGCCGCGGCTGAGTCCAAGTTGGCCGAACACGCGGTTAAGGCGTTCGGCTGGCAGTCGACGCAGGAACCGCCACCGGCAGAGGCGTTCGATGGTGTCGATGTCATCTTTAATCTGGCGGGTGAACCGGTGGCCGAAGGTCGCTGGAACGCGGCCAAGTGCGATCGCATTCGCGACAGCCGAGTGGTTGGCACGCGGCACCTTGTCGACGCGATCGCCGCCCGAGAAGATCGCCCCAAGGTGCTTGTCTCGGCATCGGCCGTTGGGTTTTACGGCGACCGTGGGGATACGATTCTCGATGAATCGGCCGAGCCCGCGACCGGTTTCTTGGCCGATGTATGCGTGGAGTGGGAGCGCGAGGCGATGCGGGCCGCTGAGTTGGGCGTTCGCGTTGTCTGCCTGCGAATCGGAGTTGTGCTTGGCCGGGGTGGGGGAGCGATGGGCAAAATGCTCACTCCATTCAAGATGGGAGTTGGTGGGCGGCTTGGTAACGGGAAGCAGTGGATGCCCTGGATTCACCTAGACGACGTGGTCGGCTTACTGATGCACGGTGCGAATACGGAGTCGCTCTCTGGGCCGATGAACGGAGTGGCGCCCGAAAGTGCGACGAATCTGCAATTCACGAAGGCGCTCGGCCGCGTGCTCGGCCGGCCAACTATATTCCCGGTGCCGGCGTTCGCGCTGCGTGCAGCGGTGGGTGGGTTTGCGGAAGTGTTGCTTGAGTCGCAGCAGATTGTCCCCCGTGTTGCTCAGGAATCTGGCTACGAATTTCAGTATCCGGGTGTTGATGCGGCGCTGACCGAAGTCGTGCGTGGTAAAACCTCTTCTGCTGTGGCCTGAAGTTGCTAGAATCAGCCGCCGGCGGGTCGTCGTCAGGAATACGGCCGCGTTGGCTATCGCAACTGAGTCAAGCAATCGAGGAAAGCATGCAGGGACACGAGGATATTCGCGTTGGGACGATCGTTTTTTCCGAGATCGCGGCTAGCACAATTCGGCAGATCGCCCCTCACGGGTTTGAGAGCTTTCAGATCACGTTTGGGCATCACATTGGCGATGTCGATTTGCAGCAGACCGCCCGCGAAGTTCGCGAGGTGCTGGAGGCTACCGATGGTCGAGCCAAGCTCAGTGCGATTGGGCTCTACGGCAATCCGCTGACCGATGAGCAAACGCGAGCCGACTGGCCGCGGCTGATCGAGGCGATGAGCGACTTTGGTTGTGATGTGATTGGCGGCTTTACCGGCCGGCTAACCGACGAATCGATCGATGCTTCGCTGCCGAGGTTCAAGGAAGTCTTCTCCCCGATTGCCAAGCTGGCCAAAGACAAAGGCGTGCGAATCGCTTTTGAGAATTGCTCGATGGGGGGTAACTGGGAACGTGGCGATTGGAACATTGCCCACAACCCGCGGGCCTGGGAGCGGATGTTTAACGAGGTGCCGAGCGACGCGTTGGGCCTGGAGTGGGAACCGTGTCATCAGATGGTGCAACTGATCGACCCGCTGCCGCAACTGCGCGCGTGGCTGCCCAAGGTGCATCACGTGCATGGCAAAGACGCGACCATCATGTGGGACGTCATCAAGAACGAAGGCATCGGCGGACCAACCGAATTCGTTTACCACCGAACGCCTGGCTTCGGCGATACCAATTGGTCTGACCTGATCACGACGCTTCGCATGGGCGGGTACCGAGGGGCGATCGACATTGAAGGGTGGCACGATCCGGTCTATCGCGATGAATTGGAAATGACCGGCCAGGTGCGAGCCCTGCGTTACTTGCAAGAATGCCGCGGCGGCGAGTTCGTGCCGAATCCGTCATAGCCGCTGGGGAGGAAGTGCGTTAATCGTCAGTTCGTGGTGTCCGGCCGCGCGGTCGGGATACGAATGCGATCAGATCCGCCACGTCTTGCTGCGAGAGTTCCTTTTCCAAGCCCTCCGGCATGAGCGAGCGACCGGTCGATTGCAGGGTGTCGATATCCTTGCGTAGGAGCCTCTGCTCCTTTCCTTCGGCCTCGCGAAGCGTGACGCTGGTGCTCGACTCGGTGGCGAGAATGCCGCTGAAATTACGGCCATCGTTCGTCACCGCGTTGTAGGTGACAAACTTAGGCTCGACCGCCGCGTTGGGGTCGAGTACGGATCGTAGCAGTCCTTGTGGTGACATGTCGGTGATTGCAGCCAGATTGGGACCGACGTCGTGGCCGAACTGGTTGCCTTTCTCGTCCACATCGCGGTGGCAGGTGGCGCACTTGTTCGTAAATACGGCCCGGCCCCGTGCGATGTCGCCGGGGAGTTGTAAGGCTCGCTGGTAGCGATCGATAACGTGGGTCCGATTGTCGTTGATCGTTTTGAGCAATGCTCGAACCCGTTTGCCGATGGCCGGATCGGCCGACCATCGCAGCTTTTGCAGCGTACGCACGGGGATGTCACTGCGTGCCAAGTTTCCTTGGTCGATTTGATCAAGTAGGGCTTTTACCCACGCCGCATTGCTGGGGATGTGGTGGAGGAGGGCCGTTCTCGCCGCCGGGCCATACTCGGGCCAGGCTGCGAGTATGCGACCTGCAATCTCTGCATCGTTCTGTGTTGCAAGACGGTCAATTAACGCCGCTTGGATATCGAGGGGCGTCTTGGGGTGCAACAAGAACACCGCGGCGGAGATGTCTTGCTTGCGATGTGCCTCGCTGCGTAGCATAAGCGCCACGGCCCCGGCACGTTGGTCAATTGGCCATTTCTCATCGGTGGCGATGAGAGCCGCACCTGCAATAATTGCATCAAAATTCGAGAGGTCTTCTCCTTCTAGCATCTCCCGAACGTTGTCGCCACGTTCTGCAAAGGCGTCAAGGATCGTGGCCGCCATGCGTAGTGAGTAATTCCGACTCAACCTGGGCCGTACCGCGTTTCTTAGTTTCTTAAGGGCCTCACTGTCCTTCCCCATTGAGACCGCCATGCGCAACAGGGCATGATTGTAGTCTTCTCCAAGAGACGCCTTTCGTTCTCGTGCCTGTTCGTTGGACTCAAGTAAATCGTCCAGGTTCACGGCCACAGGTTCTTGGATGATCCGTTCAATCGTATCGGGGCGGATCGAGGCCATGTAGGCGGCTGTTAGATACGGTTCTTTCCTGGCAGCGTATAGCTCTTGAGCGATACCCTGAGTGGTCTCGGAATCGGGCAGGCTGCCCAAGGCCGAGGCGTATTCCTGATGCACCTTGGCGTCTTTGTCTCGACGTCCGGCCATGACAACTTTAGCGAGCGCTTCTTTGTCCGTGTCTACTAGCTCTCGCCGCTGAAGCATCTCGGCGGCGATACGAATCGCCTGACGGCGCACGGCAGGTTCGTCGTCCTTGATGGCTAGTGTCAGCAGCTTGGTGTCTAACTCGTCGATCGCTGAGAGCGTGCAGAGGGCGTGAAGACGCGCCAGTCGGGATTCGCTGCTCAACGCCGCTGTTAATAGTGGAAGTGCCTCTTTGTCATCGCGTTCGATCAACTCCCGCTGAGCCAGGTCACGCACGATTCCGTTGGGGTGTGCCAAAGTTTCGACAAGGCGGTTAGCATCTAACTTGTCGATCCGCGGCCAGGCTCGTGGCCGATTACCTTTGCGGTGAACTCGATAGATGCGGCCCAGCCCTTCGCCTGCCCGGTAATGCGGAGCGAGCTCTTTGCGGCCCTCGTCACCAAGAAACTGAGGATGCTCGATCATGTAGCGATACATGTCGACGACCCACAATTCGCCATCGGGTCCGGTGCGAGTCATCACCGGCCGGCACCAGCGATCGCGCGAGGCGAACAGCTCGCTCATCAGCTCGTTCTCCGCGCGTTGTCCCTGGAACGTCACGCCCACGGGCTTAATCACCGAATGATGAACCAGGTTGTGAAACGGTTCGCAAGTAAAACCGTGTTGCTCCGTTCCACGCGGATAGAGCAACTCGTCGCGATAGATGGAGATGCCGCAGGCCGAGGTGAAGCGGTTGGAGAAACGAAAGCTATGGAATCGCTTCTGAGGCGTTTTGGCCGAATAGACACGTGGAGCCTCGCCGGCAATCACTTCCACGCGCGCGTCGGGCGACGCATAGTGCGGGTTGCGGCGCTGATATTGATCCTTGAGTGCGTAGTGCCACAGAGGATGGGCGTTCTGCACGCCAAACCAGTTGCCCCAGTCGTCGCGGACGCGGCCGTATTGCGAGGGGCCCGACTGCGGATCGAGTTCACCGGTGTCGGGGCGAATGCGGAAGTCGCGACTGCCGAGCGGGATGGTCTTGTCGAGTTTGACCGAATGAATGCCGCGATCCTTGCCGAAGTCGGGCGTGTGGGCGCCGCTTGCGCAGTAGATCCAGTTGTCGAGCCCGTAGCGCAGCCCGTTGACCCGCAGTTGCTGATTGGCCGTAATGAATCCGGAGTAGAGCACCTCGCGGTGATCGGCCTTGCCATCGCCGGTGGTGTCTTCGGCGTAGAAAATCTCCGGAGCTGCGGTGACCAACACGCCTCGTTTCCAGGCCATTACGCCGGTCGGGAAGTTGACGCCTTCTAGGAATACCGTCGACCGATCGTAGCGGCCGTCGTCGTCGGTGTCTTCAAGAAAGCGAATTCGCCCGCCTGCTTTGCCTTTGCCATCCGTCCCTTTGGGGTAGTCGGCCATCTCGGCAACCCACAACTTCTTGTCTGGTCCCCAGTCGATGGCGACCGGATCGGCGACGAAGGGCTCGGCGGCGACCAACTCCACAGCAAAGCCGTCAGTCAGTTCGATCGCGGAAAGCGAATCGCGCGGATTCAGCGGTGGTGGGTCGGGCGATGTCTCTTCGCCGCAGAGAAGTGACGCGGGCGCCCACGTGACTATCAATAACGTCGCGGCGGATAGGAGTCGAATTAGTCGTCGGTCACTTGTCATCGGCTTCATTCTACACGATATTGATCGCACGATTCGTCCAACACTTTCTGTTATCGCACGGGCAATCTTGCACGGAAATATGAGCAACACGCCGGCCGACATTATCGTGGCGGGACACATCTGTCTCGACATTATTCCTTCTTTCAACGCCGATCAAACCCGGCTCGATGAATTGATCGTGCCTGGCAAACTGGTGCAAATTGGTCCGGCGGTGATGGCGATGGGAGGTCCGGTTTCCAATACGGGCTTGTCGCTGTTTCGTTTGGGGGTGCCGGTCAGTCTGATGGGCAAGGTTGGAGACGACGCTCTCGGCCATGCGATGCTCGACATTCTCTCGCAGCACGATCCGCAACTGGCCGCCGGAATGTTGGTTGTCCTGGGTGAAGATAGTTCTTACACGTTGGTGATGAATCCGCCGGGCGTTGACCGTTGTTTTCTGCATTGCAGCGGGGCGAACGACACTTTCGCCGCGGAAGATGTTCCTTATGACAAGCTCGCGGGCGCGAAGATCTTTCATTTTGGGTATCCGCCGCTGATGGAGCGAATGTTCGCTGAGGGTGGTGGTCCGATGAGCCGCGTCTTTTCTCGCGTGAAAGAAGCAGGCGTGGCGACGTCGCTCGACATGGCGATGCCCGATCCTCAATCGGCCGCGGGGCGTGTCGATTGGAAGTCGTGGATGGCTGAGGCCTTGCCGCACGTGGACATCTTCTTGCCGAGCGCGGAAGAGATTCTGTTCATGCTCCGTCGTGAGCGTTTTGATGCTGCTACCGCGAGTGGTGCCGCCGATCTGGCGGCTCACGTCGATGACGCAGCCCTGGCCGATGTGGCCGACGAGCTGATCGAGATGGGAGCCGCGGTGGTCGGGTTGAAGCTCGGCGATCAAGGGCTTTATCTGCGTACCGCAAAGAATGCCCCTGAGCGGCTCGCTTCGATTCACGAATCGCTGGGCGATTCGTCGTGGGCAGATCGTGAATTGATCACGCCCTGTTTTGAAGTCGACGTGGTTGGCACGACCGGTTCGGGCGATGCCACGATTGCCGGTTTCTTGGCGGCTTTGCTGCGAGGGGATTCGCCCGAGGCGGCCGTTACGGCGGCCGTGGCCGTGGGGGCCTGCAATGTGGAAGCGGCTGACTCCACAAGTGGCGTGCGGGTGTGGAGCGAAACGGCGGACCGCATCGAAAGTGGTTGGGCCAGACGTAGCCTCGAGGTTTCTGTTGAGGGCTGGCAGGAGAGTTCCCTCGCCGGTGTGCTCTCCGGCGTTCAAGACGGTAACGGCTAAGCTCTGCCGGCGCCGCCGGCTCGTTGTTGTCGTCGATTCACTCGCGACTTTTTTCGCCGAAAGCCGGATATTTGAGGTGGGGGCCAAAAAACTCCAAGTCGCTGTGCTGCTGTGACTTGCGCCGGTGAGCGGGTTTTCTGGTTCTCGTCGCAAAGTGTTGCCCTGTTGGTTGTTAGAGTTGATTGGTCCGGTTTCGCGGTGACGCCAATAAAGTCGGGCATCTACGGGGAGGGCGAGCTTCGGCTGTGGAGTGGTCTTCTGACCGCTCCATCGTGAGGACCGCCCGACAAACGCAATCAACAGCGCTCCCACTAAGTATCCACAGGTCGGTGTTCAGATCAAGAAAAGTTCTTCGGGCAAAGGTGGCTCTTGTTGAATGATTCGATTTGACTATTCCGGGGACATGGGCAGAATGGTGTTTCGACAGCGGGGCGCGTGAAGCCACGGATTGAGGCAAGCGTTCCGGCGGGGCGTGCCGCGTTGGCTCTGTCCAGGCCTTGATGACAATGTAGGGTGCGAAATTCTATGGCACGGACATGGAAGGGGTGGCGTTCGATCACTGTCGGTGCCCGGCAGTTTCGATGGGCTGTCGATTTTCATGAGCCGGCCGAGCAGTTTTCTCGAAGCTATGTGCAGTCTGACGAGTCTTGGGCACCCGATCAGTTGACGGTGCGTTCCGAGTCGAATCCGGAGTATGTATTGTTCGTGAATTGGCCAGCCCGTTGTGGTCCGGTCGTCACGCCCCGGCTGGTCGGTCTCTGCATTGAGGTGGCGTGCAGTCGTTCTTGGCTGGGGGATGAGATGAGTGTCGATCTGGACGGCACGAAATTGGAAATTTGATGAAGGGGGCACTATGATAAGTCGAATCGAATGCTTCGCCTTGATCTTGTTAGCGGCGTTTCTCCCCGCCTGGCGAGACGAAGCATCGCCGCCGCCGCTCTCGGAGGTTGCCAGCGACGGTGCCGGGATGGATGCTGAGGCGGTAGTACACGCTGAGCAAGAATAGACTGGGTTACTCGCCCAACTGTAGCTGTGGATTCGCGGCTGCGTCAGCGCTTTTTGTCGAGCGGTGGCTCCTTGGGCGACCTCGATGGTCGTGCACGCGATCGCCGTGGTGATCTTGTCGCTGTTCGTCGTTCCACTGATACAGCGGGACGACAAGATGATCGTGGTCAACGTTCCCTTGTCACAGGACGTGATTGAGTCGGCAACGTCGGTCGAACTGACGGAGGTGCCTGGCGCTGACGCAGGGACTCTCGATCGGGATGGCGTGGCGAATGCCGCGGAGAAAGCCCTTGAGGATTTAAGTGAACTCGAAGAACCGCCGGTAATTGAGTCGCCGGAGCGATATGTGGCACCGGAGGAACCGGTGGTCGATTCGGTCAAGATCGAAGACTTCGCCAAGGCCCTTCCCTATTCGTATGTCCGCAGTCGTCGTAAGAAGGCGGCGGCCGAAAAGAAAGCGGCCGAATCGGCGGGAGTGCCCGATGATTTCGCGTTCCGTTATGCGCTTTCGGCGGAAGAGGCGGTCGACGGATTGTTCGCGGACCTTGAAGAGGATCTTGCGGAGCGGGATGTGCAGGTTGTCTGGCTGTTCGATTCTTCGATCAGTCTGTTGGGGGATCGGCAACGTGTCGCCAAGCGACTCGAGGAATTGCTCAACGACCTCAAGGAACGAAGCGAAGATCAGGAGCACGTCCTGACCAACGCCGTCATTGCTTTCGGTCGTGTGGCACGCGAGGTCGTTCCGCCGACCCGCCGGAGTTCACGCGTGATCGACGCGATTCGTACGATCCCGATCGACGAGAGTGGTATGGAGAACGTGCTTGGTGCCGTGGGACGAGCGATCGACCGCTATCACGAGAAGCTGATGCGGCATCCGGAGCCAGCCAAGTTGAAGCTGGTCGTTTGGACGGACGAATCGGGGGATGATCTGTTGCGTCTGGAGCCGGTGATTCGCCGCTGTCGTGAGGCCGAAGTCCAGGTCTCCGTGGCGGGGCCGTCGGCCGTATTGGGGCGTGAGATGGGGACGCATGCTTGGCTTCACAAGCCGACCAAGAAAACGTACTGGATTCCGATGAAAAAAGGGCCCGATTCGGCCGTACCACAGCGATTGCGGCTGCCGTATTGGGGGGAGACGAGGTTGCCTAACTGGGCGGAATCAACGGAGAACGACCATCTGTTTAGCGGTCTACCGCACTGTGTTGGTGGACGCTAGCTGGAAGGTTTGGCGTCTGGGTTTGGGCCGTACGTGCTCACGCGATTG
>CAYLRE010000046.1:0-11732 GCA_964385715.1 uncultured Planctomycetaceae bacterium | reverse complement strand
CGATTGGCCGCCGCGACCGGGGGCAGCTACACCATCTTCGATCGCCGGGCAGACCGAGGCCCATTCGTGCCCGCGGAGATGCGACAGTACCGACCGGATTATCGTGCCATGAACGTGGTGGGCGATTCGGTGAAAGAGCACAAGCTGCGTCAGGCCATTGTGAACGTCGTGAAATTGTTAAGCATGGTGCCCGACTCGGTGCAGCCGCCGGAGATGTCGTTCTTTGTGAAACGTAGGAAAGCACTTCCGGCGACCGGCAAGCCGGACAAGATCACGAAGTACTGCTTGTCGCCGAGCCGTTTTCGGAAGAACCTCGAGGCCAAATTGTCGAAGCACCAGGAACAGGTCGAGGTTGCGCTGCGAACGATCAATGAGGCGCTCAGCGAGTTTGGCGAAGACGGAATGGTAGAGGAATACGAGAGGGAAGAGTCGGCCCGCTGGCGTGCCTGGTACGATCTGACGCGGGGCCGGCTGCGGGCAATGAGCGTTCGCTTCCGCGAATATCGAGCTTGCTGTATCGCCATGCGTCGGGCCGCGGCGGCCGGCGAGGGGTTTTTCGGTAGCGAGACGAATTTCATAGAGTTGGAACCGTCGGTGACGCTCAAGACGGGACCGTCGACCGAAGCACGCGCCGAAGAGGCAGAGCGACTGCTAAATCGCTGCTTGGATCAGAATCTCGACACGCCCTGGGCGTATTGGGCGCAGCGTGAACTCGATTCCGACTTCGGCATACGAATCGAACAGCAGATGCTTGCTGCCCCTACGGGCGGCTCCTGCGGCGCACCCCCGCCGACACCAGGGGGAGGCATTCCTAACCTGCCGAATCTGTAGAGCTGCCGACAGATGTGAGTGCGAGTCCTATCGCGAGCATGAGGCAGTGGGGCCGCTAGTCATCTGAGTTGCCGGATGTCTCTTGATGTCGTTTCAAGAATTTCGCGATCTGCGGGCGTTGTTTCTCGATCCGCTCGAGGTCCAATTCCTGCCCGGTGCTGCGACCAATGCCGCGATAGAAGTCGGCCAGTGCCTTGCTCCATTCGGCCAATACCACGTCGCGTGGCGTTTCGCTGCGGCCGTTCTTTGCTTCCAGCGAAGCTCCGTTGGCAAGCAGCAGTTCGACGATCTCTTGCCGGCAAAGGAAGGTCGCCACGTGCAGCGGCGTGTTGCCATCGCGATTGGTGGCGTTGGCGTCGGCGCCGCGGTCGAGCAGAAGTTTAACGCTGTCAAGCTGGTCGTGAAGGGCGGCCGTGCTTAGCAGCGTCGCTCCCGTCTGCTGGCGGCGACCGTTGATGGAAAACATGCGGCGGCGGTCGGACTCGTTGCTTGCGCGGACCCGCTCGTCGAGAAGTTTCGCGGTTCGCTCCACATTGCCGCGTGTGATGGCACGCGTGATCTTGGAATAATGATCCACGTGATCGTTGTCGAGCTGCTTTTGTAAATCGACCGCCTCGTTGTCGCTTTCGACGACGTGAAACAGAAACTCGTTGCTCAGCAGGCCAGCAGGATTCTGAAGCTGTAGTAGGTGTAGGCCGGGCTTCGGTAGTTCGGTAAGTTCGACTTGGGCGGTGTCGCCATCGAGCGTAACGGTCCCATCGACCCGCCGCCCGTTGACGATTATCTGAGCCCCTTCGTCGAGATGCCGAACACTCACTGTCATGTTCGGCTGCTGCGGATGCAGGATCGGAAACTTCTGTCGGCCGCTCTGTTTTTCTAGCGGACCGAGTGTCCAGATCGCCGGCTGCGGGTGATCGACGTCTGCGTTGCTGCCGTGACGACCCGTGAAGGTGCCAATGAACTGGCCGGCAGAGGCCAGCTCAATGAGCTCGTCTCGCCCAAAGGACTTGCGAATGTGGACCGCGCGGGAGACGTGTGTGTCGACGTAACGTCCGCCCTGGTATTCGGGGGTAAATTGCAGTTTGTAGGGCTGCGGGCCATTGTCGCCTTGCAGCACGCCATCGCATTCCAGCACGATCGCTCCTTCGGCTGCGGAGCGTTCCAGTGCGGCGATGAGATCAAGAGTCTGTTCGTCGCCGGTGGTTTGCCCGTTGAGCGTCGTCTGGCGGGCGAAGGAACCTGAAAAACCGGTGCCCGCTTCCAGGACCATATCCCAGACCGGATCGAAACGCCGTCGACCGGACCAAGAGAATTGCCAGATATCACGTTCCGGGGCCCCGCGCTCCGCAACGCGGCGATAGAAATCAAAGTCGATGATGTTGAGTCGACCTTGCGGCAAAATTAGGAAACGGTCGTACGCGCCTCGCCAAGTGGGTGTGTCCATGCCAGTGCCCGGCGTGTTGGTGCTGACCAAAAACGGCATGCGATGGCAGTTGCCGCAAACGTTGGGCGTCGGTTGTTTGGGGTCGTGATCGCCGTCGATATGGAACAGTCGAAAGCCTTCCGCGGCTCGGGGCGAAACGACATTGTCGTAGCTGCGGCGTTGGGCCGGCGGATAGGGGACGCTAAGCAAGAACGTGGCCATGTTGTCACGCTCGGCGGCCGAGAGGGCGCCTGCCTTGTCTTCGTCGTTCGTGATGCCACTTCCTTCGAGCATCATCGTCGCGGCGAGTCCGCCATCGATGAGATGCCGTGTGGTGCTGGTCGGATCGTCGACGTGACTGTTCGGAGGGTCGCTGCCATGGATGTTGGCGCTGTTGTTGCCGCCGTAGGGATCGCCAGGGATGCCGTCCCAGTGGTAGGGGGCCGTGTCGCGCAGACCGCGAATGGGCATTGTCGAACGGGGCATGATTTGATTTCCGCCCGTCACGATCGGGGTTTTGAGGACCCACAGCAGTTGATCGGTGTGTCCGTCGGGGTGGCAGCTAGCACAGGCAAACGTCTCGGTGGTCGAGGCGGCCGCCGTGTTGAAGGCGATGCGTCCTCGCTTCACGGTCGGATGCGTGGGATCTTCCAAGGCGATCGTCTTCAGGACGCGGGGCTGCTTGAGGTTTGCCAGATCGACCAGCGAAATCGAATTTTCCACCGCGTTGTGGACCCAAGCCCGTTCGGCCTGGCCGTCATTGCCGCTATCGAGGGCAATTCCACGCGGCACAGCGCCAACTTGAACACTACCGAGCAACTCGCCGCTGTCGGCGTCGAGCGTGAATAGTTTGTCGGAGCCGGCGGCCGTGGCGACCAGTGTGGAGTCATCGCTTGTGACTTGAATCGCGAACGGCGTAGCGAGTGCTTTGCCCGGAGCGGGGTGCTGAGGTGGGAGCGGTTCCAGGTCGAAGAAACGAGGGGCTTGCGCCTCGTCATCCGTCAACGATAGAGCGGTGATGCGATTCAAGAAGGCCCGGTTCTCCAATTCGGCCAGGCCGTGCTTCTTGGTGCCGGAGCGACCGTTGGCTTCGTTTCGGGCATCGGTCTGAGCGATGTAGACGTTGCCCTGCGAGTTGACCGCCAGCCCGTAGAGCAGAGTGCCAAGGGTTTCGACGGTGGCGACCAGCTCGTCTGAGTTTGTGTCGAAGACAAATAGATCGCGATCGGGAACCTTGGGGTGTTTGACGATATCGACGACGTGGCCCAAGGAGAGCACGTTGTTGTTGGCCACCGAATGTTCCCAGGCATTGAACGTGACCAGGTCTCCGTCCAATTCGCCGGTACCGCCGGAGAGCTGCGTCTGATTGTTTGACTCGAAGGGGATCACGTAGAGGCGATCGCCACGGACGACGATCGCTCGCGGGTCCTGGGCCGGTATGTTCAATCGCCCGGTCACCTTGCGCGAAGGTACGTCGATGACCGCGATGAGGTTCTCCGAGGAGAGGGCGACGTAGGCCTTGTCGGGATTGGCGAATGCGATTCCGACCGGTTCGTCGAAACGGGTCGCTTTGGTCTTCGGATCAATGTCCTGGATGGTGGCGACAATGTTCAGATACGTCGGGCTTTGCGCGTCGATGTCGACGACGCTGACTGAATCGCTCACATGATTGGAGACCCAAACTTCCTTTCCGTCGGGATGCACGGCGACCGAGACCGGATCGATGCCGACTGCAACACGAGCGGCGATCTCGCCTGACTTGCGATCGATGATGTCGAGCGTATCGGCCGGTGTGTTGACGACGAAAACGTGGTCTCCTGAGATCGCGATCGGCGCCGCGTGCGGGCTGCCGAGTGAGGGGTGCCCCACCGGGAGCGGTTCGCCGGGGCGCTCGACCGCGCTGTTCGACGCACCTTTCGATTTCGATTCCGCCTCCGCCGCTGGTGGTTTGGCCGACGACGGGCTGTCGCCCATGCCGGTAATCGTTCCCACCACCGTAAGCACCATCCACAGGGCGAGGATGCCGAAGTAGGTTTGTTTCGTCACCTGGAGTATCTCCTGCGGAGAGTCGCTTGGAACGGGCTCTGATTCATGAAACTTGGGTCATTCATGTCTGGTTTAATATAGCGGGTCGGTGTGCGGTTTTCATTGTAACGCCATCGACGAGCGTCTTGCCCATAGGCCGCGAATCGTGGCGGTGATAAAATTGGCCCTGCATAAGAACGACAAAGCGGTCGCTGCGGGCGGCTAGGTGATCGCAGGGCCGGGAGTCTCTCTTCCGGCTTTTTCGAACAGTTAGAAGTTTGGAAACCGATAGTGAGATTTAGCCGTGAAGATTTCGATCGTAGGGATCGGTCGTGTGGGAAGCACGATCGCGCTGACCATTGTTCAGCAAGGTGTCGCCGAAGAGTTGGTGCTCGTTAATCGGACGCATAAGATTGCCGAAGGCGAGGCGCTCGACTTGATGCACGCCAGCGCCTTTGCCGCGAAGCCCGTGAATATTCGCGCGGGCGACATGGATGACACGTCCGGATCCGATATCGTAATTCTGTGTGCGTCGATTCCGATGCCGGAGAAACTGGAATCCCGCGACCAGTTCGCCGCCGGCAATTACAGGGTGTTTGAGGACTTGATTCCGCGGGTTGCTGAGAAAAGTCCTCAGGCGATTCTGCTGGTCGTTACCAACCCTGTCGACGCCATGACGTACATTGCGTTCAAGGCGTCGGGTTTCCCCGCTTCCCGCGTTATCGGTACGGGAACACTGATCGATAGTGCTCGCTATCGGGCGTTGTTGTCGCGAGAGTTTCAGGTCCACGCGGACGATGTCCGCGCCTACATTTTGGGGGAGCATGGCGACAGCCAGTTCCCAGCGCTCAGCCTGGCAACGGTCGGCGGAATGAGCATTCGCTATGAAGAAGCATGTCAGCGGCTGTTCGACGCAACTCGCCGTGGCGGCTACGAAGTCGTCAGTCGTAAGGGGCACACGAACTACGCGATCGCGATGGCGACACTATTGATTGTTCGCAGCATCGCAGGAGATTGGCGCAGAACGATGCCGGTTTCGACGGTAATCGACGGTTACTTGGATGTGCGGGACGTGTGTCTGTCGGTGCCGAGCGTGGTGGGGCGGGCCGGAATCGCACGGCAGATTCAGCCGCCGCTTGCCGAAGACGAAGTTGTGGCTTTTCAGAATGCCGCGGCCGCCGTGCGCAAGACGCTTGAGGTCTGTCGAGCGTAACGCGAAGGATGTGTCCCGCATAGCAGTAGGACGGTTCGCCGTCGGTATGTGATGCGGGAGCGCCGTTCACCCTGACGTGTAACTACTGATCGCCCGGAAGTTGTACCAATTTCTGAATGTCACGGATGGCAGGATCGCGGGGCGACTCTCTAATTGCTCGTTCGATGTTCTCGCGAGCGAGTTCCGTCTTACCGAGGCGAGACTGACACCAGGCGAGTTTCGCCCGCTGCAGCGATTGGGTGGGATCGATTGACAGCAGCTTTTTTAGCGGTCCGGCAGCGGCTCGAAAGTTGCCCATCGCCAGCAAGGCCGCGCCAAGATTGCCTAGGTTAATCGTGTCCTCGGGGCGCTCTTTAAGTAGCGTTGTAAAGAGTTCGATGGCTGCCACTAGTTGTTTCCGATGTAGTAGCGTCAACGCCAAGTTGCTACGACTTTCGTAATCGGTTGGTGCTAATTCGATCGCCCGCCGGTAATGTTTCTCTGCGGTCGGAAGCCTGCCTGCGTCGAACGCCGCTCGTCCCAGGTGATAGTGAGCCGCTGCCCGCTGAGGTTGCAGCTGAGCGACCCTTTGGAAGCTGACGTAAGCGTCCTCGGCTCGATCGAGTTGCAATAGCGCCAGCCCAAGGTTGTTATGGGCGATGGCCTCCGACCAGAAGGTCGCATAACCATCGTTGGAGCCATCGACGATGGCCTGCTCAGACAGCGTGACGCAATCTTCAAAACGCTCGTCTTGGAGCGCCAAATGGGCCAGGCCAAGTCGGGCTTCGACGTGCTTGGGATCCAATTCAAGCGAAATTGCGAAGAGCGTCGCTTCGTTCTTCCAAGCCAGGTTCGCGAAGCTTGTCGTGACGGCGCCCGCGACCGCCAGTAGGGCGAGTCCAGTCTGAAGATACTTTGCGCTGACGCGCGGCCAACGGGCGGACACAGCGAACAGCGCGACAGTGAATGCCAGCAGAAGGCCCCACGACGCCGGGTACAGGTATCGTTCCGCCTTGAGGTGTCGCAGCGGGACGATGCCCGAGGCGGGCAGTAACCAGATGAAAAACCAGGCCAGGGCCAGGGCGATCGCCCAACGGCGGTATAGCCCAATGGCCACGCCGATCAGAAGCAGAACGAGGCTGGCGATGGCAAGGATTTGCAGGACGGTAACTTCTTGGGATATTGGCCAGGCGTCGGAGATGGCTGGATGAACCGCCGCGAACACCCGGCCAACGTAGTGCCAAAACAGTGTCGCGCTGGTGGCCACATTCTGCATCAGGGAGTCGGCTGGGTAACTCGCGTTGAGGCCGAAGCCCCCCAGCTGCGTGGATCGATAAGCGGCTACCAGAAACACACAGCCCCAGAGCAGGCCGAGCGTTATTAGGGCGGCGCGTTTCGGGGCGGTTGTTGCGTTTCGCTCGCGTCTCTGTCGTCGCGCGGAAAACAGTAGCAGGCCGCTGGCGATCAACGGGACCACGGCCGCCAGTTCTTTCGTCCCCAAGGCGAGCAGGAGTAGTATCGTTGCGAGCAGGGCGTGTAAAACCGGGCGCCGCCGCGTTTCAGATACGTCATCCAGTAGTCGACAAAAGCAGAGCAATGACCACACCGCGAACGCCGCGCACATGGCGTCTTTGCGACCGGAGATCCAGGTGACGGAATGGACACCGAGCGGATGAACGGCGAACAGCAGCGTGGCCCAGAACGAGATCGCAGCGCCGTTGGGATACTGTTGAAGTAGCCGCCGACCGAGCAGTAGCAGTCCAATAACGACGGTCAGGTGCCAGGCAACGTTCTCCAGGTGGTAGCACCAGGCGTTGTCGTTCCAGAGCAGCCAGTCGAGCGACAGGCTCAGGGCGTAGACCGGTCGCCAATAGCCGCCACGACTTTCGATGGGCCCCTGTTCGCGGTCGAGGTACTGGTCAAGCGTCAGCGTCCAGAGTTTCTGAAAGTCGCCTTTGTCGGCGATTCGGTAGCCGGCATCTAGAATCTCAGCCCGGTCGATCCAGACGAAATCGCCCCACAGTGCGGTGGCAAAGGTACCGAGCACGGCGATCGCGAGGATCGCAGCTTGAACGGAGGGAAACTGACGCGACGGGCGCAAGGCGGAACGATTCATCCCGCTGTTATTGCCGGCACGCTGACGTACGCCAAGAGCGATCTTTGTGCGGAACGTAACCCAAGCGGGATGGGCAAGCGTGATAATGTCGGGCTCGCTAGGCGGTTAACGTTCTCGCCGATAGGCAACGAAGCCAAGGCCGAGAAGGCCCAGGCCGAGCATGGCGAAGCTGGCTGGCTCGGGAACCGGAGGACCGGTGACAACCAGGTCGAACGGAATTTGCGGACCACCCAAGCTCAGGATGATCGAGTTCACCGTCAACAGGCTCTGCAGTCCCGCCAGGTCCAGGCCGGTCGGGAAGACGTTGCCCATGCTGCGCGTCGTTACGCCTGGCTCCGCGAATGAAGTCGACTCAGAGAGTTCGTTGCTTGTCGCGGTTGGGAACGAGCCCAAAAGAATCGTGCTGTGATTACCTGGAATGAAGCTGTTCGTACCGTTCTTCAAGACGTACGAGATCAGCGTGTTGCCTTCCCAGTCGATCACCACTTCGCCGGTGGCCGGGTCGTAGATCAAATCCGGGATTGCCGGATCGCCGTCTCCGGAGGAACCCAGCACGTCGCCTGCCGCATCGGGAGCCGGGTTGAAGTTGGTGAACATCGTTTGGATGTCGAGATTGTCGACGTCCTGGTCGTGTCCGGCGGGGTTCGTAGTGGCGCCGGTGCCGTCCCCGTGGACGTCACCCTGGGCACGCGTCTTGGGCGTCGTCCAGTTGGTGGTGCCGGGACCTGTGAAGTTCGTGAACGCCGCTTGGATATCTTCGAGGTTCGAGACATAACCATCGCAGTCAGCGTCGCCAATGGCGCAAGTCGGGCCTGCCACTAGACTGGCGAGACGGAAACCAATATCGCCGCTCTCACGCGTTAGGCTGCGAATGCGTCGAAAGTCCGCGTGTAGATTGGTTTGGCCGTACGCGTATTCTCCGTTACGGACAATCGCGAAAGAGCCGAATCCAAGTCCTTCAGTCCATTCCCCGACGTTTCCATTCATGTCGAACGTGCCATAGGGGCTGGCAGTGTTCTCGTGCTCGCCCGCCTCTGTGCGGTAGTAGGGAGCTCCGATGCCATCGACGCCGGCGTCACCATCGAAGGTGGCGACGTTGCCTGGATCGGGATCGGTGATCGATCCGCCGTCGGCGATGTAGCCAGGGAGGGTGTCACTGCTGGTTGCGTAGTCGAAGTAGTTGCTCGTATCGCCATCGTTCTTGTGGAAGGCCGCCTTGTACCACTCATCTTCCGAAGGCATGAAGTACAGGCCGCCCTGGGCGAGCGTTTTTCTGGCTGCGATGGCGGTTTTCAGATCGGTGCTGCTGGTAGCGCCCAATAGCGGATACGATCCGTCTTCCGTCGTTGTGGCGTCTTGGGCACCGGTCGGCATGCCGTTGGTCATCCAGTTGGCGAATCGTGCGACGTCCCCCCAGCTGACGTAGTTGACCGGTCGGTCGGCCCAGTCGGCTGCCACAGAATAGGTGTAACTGCCGGGCGAGCCGCTCCGCTGAATATTGGCTCCACCGAATGGTAGGTCGAGGGGGTGATTGTCGTCATGGACCGGATCGGACATGCGGTCGTTGTATAGAGAGTAGGTGTCGGTCGCGCCGACGGCGTTAAGAAACTCGGTATACTGCCCGGCGGTGACTTCAAACTTGCCCATGCGAAAGTCGTAGTCGACGGCTCCATATCCACTGCCGTATGGTCCGTTGCCGTTGCCAAGATTGCCGATGTCCATGAACGGCATGTCCATGGTCGTTGTGAAGTCGACGACCAGGTCACCGGAGAGATCGGCGCGGGTTCCCGCCTGAGTTGCCGTGGTCATAAGGAGAACCGCGATCGCTACGGGTGCGAAAAAGAGAGTCCGTGAATTCCAAGTCATTGAGGTTCCCCTGGGTGTATGGCTTGCTCGGCAGGGTTGCTCACTCCGCCGAGCGATTGTGTGATTCTGTTGTGGTCGGGCTTAAGGGCGTCAGTAATTGCCGTGGTCGCAAGCTGTTGGAAGGCGTGCTCGACACGCAGAAGACTGCCCCGCGTCACGCCCCGGAAACGAAGTATTTAACGCTGGTGTCAAAATAACCGGATCAGGCGGATTAAGCAACGAAAGTTCCGAGGAAATTTGCGAGAAAATTGTCGGTTTCTTGCGTGACAAAACGCGTCGTATGGAAAAACGCTTGCCGGCTTGACACCGCCGCTGCTCCGTTCGTGCTATAACGGCAATAGGGGGCAATTATTCCGCGATTGGCACTTCGCGATTTGGATCGATCGATAGTCATTCGAGTTTGGCCGATGCCGTTTCTTCGTACTTCAACCTTCGTTGCTTCGCTCGCCTGCGTTACGCTGTTCGCAGGTTTCTTGAGCGTTGCTGGACTCACGATTCCGGCACTGGCACAAGATGACGATTCGCCGCCAGTGGTTGAGGATGCCGCCGAGGAAGCGGGGCAGGATGCCACGCCGGACGATGCGTCAGATTCCCAGGCAGTTCAATCAAGTGACGAGGTCACCAGTGACGCCTCGGCGGATCAAGAAAGCGAGCAGCCAGCGGAAGACGCCGCGGCCGATGCAGAGGCATCTAGTGAAGAGGTAGTCGGTGAAGCGACGGGCGACGACGAGACGGTCGGCGAGGCTGAGGAGCAGACGCCAACCAGCGCCGAAACCTACGGGATGAAGCCGACGGAGACGAAGCAGGAGTTTCCGCTGCAACCGGCGGACAATTCCAGCCCTAAGGCGACCCTGAAGAGTTTCATCAACGCGTGTAATCGGGTTTACGACCACATTCAGATAATGGGCCCCGGTCGGCGACCGGCGGAACGACAACATGTGTTGGCCGACGTTGACCGGATCATGCGCTGTCTCGATCTCAGTGACACGCCGGAGTACCTACGCGAATCTGTCGGGCGGGAGGCGGCTGTCTGCCTTAAGGAAGTTCTTGATCGCATCGATTTGCCACTCGAGTATCAAATACCGGACGCCTCGCATCTCAAAGACGAGACGACCGGCGAGCCCCTCAAGTTTTGGCGGATTCCTACCACCGATGTTGTCTTGGCAAGGGTCGTAGAAGGGCCCCGGCAGGGCGAGTATCTCTTCAGTCCTGACACGGTCAGGCGGGCCAAGCGATTCTACGAACGTGCGAAGCATCTGCCGTATCACAAAGGCGACCCGCCAGTCTCCCCTGGCTTGTACGAATGGTTTCTCTCTGAGCCAGGGTCGGCGTGGCTTTCCAATCTTGTTCATAGACTGCCCGCCTGGATGCGCATTCGGACCGCCGGCCAGGCGATCTGGCAATGGATTGGATTGTTCCTGATTTCTCTGGCGGGGCTGATCGTGATGCTCACCGCCTATCGCATGGGGCGTCTGAAGACCACCGGTTTGCGAGCCGCTAACGTCATTAAATATTGCATTACGTTGTTGTTCCCCATTGCGGCGATGCTGGTGCCGATTTACGTGGAGAAGTTCGCGGCGGAACAATTGGTCCTTTCGGGGACCACACTGGCGATCGTTAAGTTCGCGTCCGGCATCGTCTTTCTGATCGCCGTGGTGGTGGTCATCATGAGCGCGGGCAATCGCATCTGCGAAGTCATTATTTCGTCGCCGAAAATTCATCCCCAAGGCCTCGACGCCCAGCTGGTTCGCATCGTCTCACGCGTGGTCAGCCTGATTACCGCCGTGATTGTGTTCCTGGAAGGAGGGCAGTACCTGGGCATTCCGCTAACAACGCTGTTGGCAGGTGCCGGTGTTGGTGGTGTGGCGGTCGCGCTCAGCGCCCAGGACACGCTTAAGAACATTTTTGGCAGCGTGATGATTATTCTCGACAAGCCGTACCGTATCGGCGAGCGGATTGTCATCAAGGGCTACGACGGCGTTGTTGAAGAGATTGGGCTTCGCTCCACCAAGATTCGCCTGCTTACAGGGCATCTAACGTCGATTCCCAATGACGAGATGGCCCGTAGCGACATCGAGAATATTGGCCGTCGCCCCCACATTCGCCGCATCGCCGACATTAAGATTCCGTTAGATACCACACCCGAGAAGGCCGAAGAGGCGGTCGAAATCGTGCGCGGCGTCTTAGCCGATCACGAAGGCATGGAAGAGGATTATCCGCCCAGGGTGTACTTAAGCGAGTTCGACCGCGACGCGCTCAATATTCGGATCATCTACTGG
>CAYLRE010000045.1:0-22342 GCA_964385715.1 uncultured Planctomycetaceae bacterium | reverse complement strand
AGATAAGAGTTTCACCGAGGGCAAAGAAATTAGCTAAAGATTTAGGCGTGGATTTGGCGACGGTGACCGGCACGGGGCCAGCGGGCAAAATCACCGAGCAGGATGTCAAGGAAGCTGCTTCGAAACCACCTGAAGAGGTGACAGCGGCAGAAGAGGCAAAACCGGGAGCGACGATACGAGTCAACAAGCTGCAGAAAATAACCGCCCAAAAGATGCTGCAGTCCAAGCGGCAGATTCCCTGTTTTTACCTCCAGGCTCAAGCAGATGTTACCAGGCTGATGGCTCTTAGGGCGGGGCTTTCTAAATCCCTCGGCACAAACGGGTTTGGATCGACTGTCGGCCGGCATACCTTGACTTCCCTCGGCATCTTCGACATGGTTGCCGGAGAGACCGTCCGCCAGACCTGGAGTCGCGAAGCCTTGAAGAAATACACTGCCGAAGCAATTGGAACGTTTTGCCTCGTCTTCGCCGGCACGGGGGCGATCGTCATCAACGACGTGACAGGCGGACAGGCCGTGACAAATGTCGGCGTTGGGCTGACGTTCGGTCTGATCGTGATGGCCATGATCTTTGCACTTGGCGATGTCTCTGGCGCTCACATCAACCCCGCGGTGACGATCGCGTTTTGGTTCGCCCGACGTTTCGAGGGGAAGCTCGTTCTGCCCTACGTCGTGAGTCAATGCGTGGGGGCGATCGCGGCCAGCCTGTTGGTGAGAGCGATGTTCACGGAGCACGGAAACCTGGGGGCAACCTTACCGGCCGGTCCCGTCATGCAATCGTTCCTGCTGGAGATCTTGCTCACATTCATGTTGATGTTCGTGATTTTGAATGTCTCAACCGGGGCGAAAGAAGAAGGCATCACGGCTGCGATCGCCATCGGTGGCGTGGTGGCCCTTGAGGCCACCTTCGCCGGTCCCATCTGCGGGGCCTCGATGAACCCGGCTCGTTCGCTGGGTCCGGCCTTGGTCAGCGGCAACCTGACGCACCTTTGGATCTACCTGGCGGCCCCGGTGATCGGCGCCTGCCTGGCCTTCCTCGCCTGCCGGATGGTGCGTGACGAACAGCCAGACGGCGCGGCGACATAGCGATCCTCTCGTCCTGTCGCTGCACTGTCGTACTTCTGCTGCCCGCCCTACTACAATTCGGCCGCTCGTCGACTCCTTCTCTATAGACGTGGCCTGCGTCTCTTTGGGCGAGCTTCTCCCGCTCCCGCCGCCAATGACAAGCGAACCTAAGTTCGCACTCGCGTGTCGTTGTCTGTTGCCGTACGTATTTCTATTCACGTCAGCCCCCCAAAGATAGGAGTCAGAAAATTATGGTCGCTGCCCCGGAACGTGTCCTACAAGAGAGAGCCGAATCGCGAAGAACCGCCGTCGCCGTCGATCGAGCGCACGTGGCGATTCTCGTGCCCCCGCAGGAAGTTGTAACCAGAGATGTCGAAAAGGAAGAAACGCAAACTTGCCACCGATCGCTGCCCGGCTAACGTCTTGCTGCGTGAGCACCTCCAGGCACTTCGCCTCCGAAACGAAGATGCCTACAAGCAGTGGTGCGCCGACCGCGGATTCCGCCGCACCATCCACAAGCCCTGGACTCAGCTCGAAAAAGAACGCCTGATCGTCACACGAGAACTGGCAACCGCGAGCCTTAAACGAGAAAAGAAACAACGCCGCACGACCAGCGACATCATTGCCCAAATCTTTCGTGGGCAGGTGCGAGACCAAGACGTCGACCAACCCCATCTTCGCGCGATCTGCCGCGCCTACGAGTCGACCAAGAAAGATCGCCTCACCAAGAACACGACTCTGCGACTGCTGCAGCACGTGGAACCTTTGACCGATTTCATGACCGCTCCCCGTTCAGTTCCTGGCGGCGGAGTCGACATCATGGCGAGCTACGTGCACGCCCTGATCAACGTCGCCCGCAGTCGCTACGGTTGGGTTCGCCCCGTAGAAGATTGGCGCCCCCGCACCCACAACACGGCTCGTCAGTTCAGCTCGCTCGTGCGACACCTGTTCGCGAAGTACCCAATCCCCAAGTTCATGGACTCGGTCTGGTTCGATCTCGATGGCGACCTCGAGGACAACCGAGCGAGCAGGACGCAAACCTGGTTCAAGCACATCGGCCAGGGCCACAACATTCGCACCGCGAGTCTGCCGATTCCTTACACCAAGCGAATGGCTCACCACTTCCTCACGGCGCCGGACGATTACTCGGCACACGCCGCCCTCCGCTGGGGACAGATTCATGCCCTCGGCGGAAACGCTCGCGTGGCTAACGCGATCCGACCCACTCGGATCGGACAGGCCTTCGAGAACGACGACTTCTGGATCACCGTTATCCGCTTCTTCATCGCGCACCCGATGCTCGACACGGTTCACTACGGTCCGATCATCGATTTTTTGCAGCATCAGCGGTTCGAGGCGACTCAAGAGTTCGTAGCCCCAGGCGTTATCCAGCGTCAGCCTCCGCCCCAGGCCAACTTGAGCATGAAAGGACGCGATCCGCTCGCACTGCTCCGACAAGTCGAGCGTTGGCATCGCCAGCTGGCCCATGAGTTCAACGATTCGAGTCTCGATTGGCCTCGCACCGACATCCCGGAATTCACGTTCATCGAAGGTCGCAAAGGAACCGAAAGCCTCAAGCGGTGGACGATTCGCGAACTATTGACCACGAAGGCGCTTGTGACCGAGGGTCGCAAGATGAAACACTGTGTCGCCAGCTACGCGCATTCCTGTGCGAAGCGTCGGACTTCGATCTGGGCCATGGAACTCGAAACCTTTCTGAGCAAGAAGAAGGTGCTCACGGTCGAGGTCGATCCTCGCTACAAGGTGATCTGCCAAGCACGGGGCAAACACAACGCCTCGCCAGACGAGAATGCACGCGCGATCCTAAGACGTTGGGCCACCGAGGCGGGATTACGAGCAGTCCAACTCTGCTAGAATGTTCCGGTCCGAGCCCACCACCACTAGCCCGACAACCTTCCAGCAGTCACTCGTGCCCGCAGCTTCCCCGCCCGATCGATCGAAGAGAGAACGTTTCGACGTCATCGTGATTGGCGCCGGTGCGGCCGGGCTGTTGTCCGCTGCCCGTGCGGCGGAGTTGGGCAAGTGCGTGCTGCTGTTGGAAAAGAATCGCAAGGCGGGCGTGAAGATCCTGATGTCGGGCGGAACCCGTTGCAACATCACGCAGGCGGTCGACAGCCGAGGCATTATCGACGAGTTCGGCGACCAGGGCCGCTTCCTGCATTCCGCATTAGCGGCATTACCTCCAGAAGCGCTGATCGAGTTGATCGAAGCGGAAGGGGTCGCCACCAAGATCGAAGAGACCGGCAAGATCTTTCCGGCAAGCAACAAGGCGGCCGACGTGTTGGGGGCGTTCCTAAAACGACTCCGGCGTAGCGGGGCAGAACTGGCCTTAGAGGAAGCGGTCGTCGAGATCGCCGCAATCGAAACAGACGACGAAACAGACGAAGGAGCGGCTCGCATATCCGTGCACACCGATCGGCGATCTGTCGAGGCCGCGGCCGTGATTGTCACCACCGGCGGACAATCGTATCCCGGCTGCGGAACGACCGGCGATGGGTATCACTGGCTCAAGAAACTCGGCCACACGATCGTCCCGCCCCGGCCGGCCTTAACACCGATCAAGACACGGGCCGATTGGGCCAAGGCGTTGCGAGGTGTCACGATTCCCGACGTGGCGGTCAGCGTGGTTGAAGAGAACACAGAAGCGAACGGGCCGAGCAAAGACGGGAGTGGCAAGAACGCCAAGCCGGCCCGCAGCGTTTCTAGAAAACGTAAGGGCGGAAAGCGAGGTCCGCTCGAACAGCGTCGCGGTGGTATGTTGTTCGCGCACTTTGGACTTTCCGGTCCAGCGATTTTGGATGTCAGTCGGGCGGTCGCCCTACATCCCCGTCCGCGCTCGCTCACACTCCTCTGTGACTTCCTACCGGAGGTGCCGAAAGACGAGTTTATCGAGCGTCTCCAACAATTGGCCACCGCGGAAGGAAAGCGGCAGATCGCCGGCTTGTTAACCGATGAACTACCGCGGCGGCTGGTGGAGTCGCTGCTAGAACAGGCGGGCGTCGATGGCGAACGTCGAGCGGCCGAATTGTCCAAGGCCGATCGGGCGGCGGTGACGACCGCATTCAAGGAGATGCGAATCCCAATCACCGGTACGCTCGGCTTCGAGAAGGCCGAAGTCACCACCGGCGGCGTTTCCCTCAAGGAGGTGAACTCCAAGACGATGGAGAGCAAGCTGGTGCCGGGGCTGTTCCTGGCTGGCGAAATCCTCGACCTCGACGGCCCCATCGGCGGCTTTAACTTCCAGGCCGCCTTCAGTACCGGCTATCTAGCAGGCGAATCCGCGGCCTGGGGATAGATGACGGAGCAGCGGGGGAGACCAGAGTCGCACCGCCGTCTCCATTGGATCGGCGAATTACCGAATACGCCGTCGGCGCCGCCAGACCAGCATGCTTAAGCCCACCAGGCCCATTCCGGCCATCACGTAGGTCGACGGCTCCGGAACTGCGCTGCCCATCGAGGCGACGTAAATGCCTGCTGTTCCGTCGGTAAATTCCGCGGAGAACGCGACGGAGGTGCCATCATAGCCGAACCGACTAAAGCCCAAATCGGCCACGATGCGACCGTCCAGCAGGTCGCCTTTCTGGATAACCGGCAGGGCGTTCACCTGAAAAACCGAGCCAGGCCCCATTCCTGAGAGTGCGCCCGGCGGTCCTAGGTAGATGCCCTTCCCGCCGTTCGCGTCCGCTCCCATGAAGGCAGCTTGTCCATTGACAAACGACAGCTCGCCGAAGTCGCTAAACTTCACTCCGCCCCCGCCAGGAACATTCGAGAAAGTACTGGCCATGGTCTCCAACTCGCCATCGATGTACGCGTAAATGCCTGGACTCCCCCCTAAATCTACGCCGTAAAAGGCGAGGTCAGTGCCTGACATGGAAGGCATTGCAAATGTTTCGATAACGCCGCCTGGTCCATTACGTATCCCTGTATGACTCATGTGCGGATGCAAGACTCGCTCGATCTCGTGCCCCACGACATTGCCGTTACCGTCGTACTCGGCGATGTGGGTGTAGAGCCCCTGAAGGCCGTCTTCATCCTCCGCTACAAAAGCGACGTTGTCGCCGGAAATCGACGGACCGTCGACCTTGTAGTGCTGTTCAGTGTGCTGTTCAGTTACTTCCGTAAATGTCGTGAGCGAGGTTACCGTGCCCGTTTCGACGACGAGTGAGATCACGCCGTCGATATAGGTATAGATACCACCGCCGACGCCAGTCTCACTTGCGGTAAACACAACGTTATCGCCCGACACCGCTAGAGTAGGTCCGAAACCCTGAATGGTATCCACGACTCCTGGGAGATCGACAGACGCATCGACCAGGGTGGTCAAACTTCCGCCTGTCTCGCGGACAATAGCAGAGCCGCCCGTAACATGGGATGATCCCGAGAGCGCAAATCTATCTGAAACTGGCGATTGAAGAAGCGTACCTAGCGATCCGTTCTCTTCCAGGAAATCCCCTCGGTTAACCCAGCCGAACGCGACGTTGGAACCCGATATCGAGGGCGAAGAAATATTGAGGACGTCTCGATTACCGAACGGGATGCTTGTGCCCGGCACGGTCGTAGAAGAGTCGACGACCCGGCGAAAGCTATAGCTTTGGGCATGTAGCAGAGAACCGACGTTGATCGCCACCAGCAGCAGAAGAGCAGGCAGCACTCGTATGGATCGAATCATGATGGTGTTCATCTCTTGGAGGGGTGCAAGCAGGTGTCGCCGTTATCGCAAACGAGGAGAATCGCAGCCCCTTTCGCGGCCACCCCCGCAGTCGCCCATGTTACCTCGGCCGCGGGGGCACCACAAGCATTTGACGTGATTTGATTTGCGAATACGCCAAGCCCTGGCCTTCAGACAACCTTGGAGCGCCGGCTGAAACACGTGAAATCGCAGTACTAGACCACTGCGGTGGCACGCTCTCTCGCGGTCGCCGCAGCCACCTTCGACAACATGACGATGCCTGCGGTGAGCATCGAATCTTCACGGACCGCGATGTGGCGGCGCGACTCATCTCCCTACACCTGACCTACTTTCCTTTTTCAAAATTGGTCTCGGCGCGGCCGCGTCTTCCACGCGATTGCCAATTCGATCCGCCGACCTGAGCATCGGAAGACGAAAGTCCAGAAAGAGTCACCGGCACGCCGCGTGCCAGAAGCCGGCTGTTCCCAGGTGTGCACAAGCTGGCAACGCCAGTGAGACACAGACGCACAGGTTCTCGCGAGTTTAAAAATTGCTCAAGCAACAAAAATAGAAACGTCGACTTCAGATGACAACGGTTCCGTTTACGTAAGCTTGGCAAACATTGCGGGCACTCTTCCAGTCGATGCTCACCAACGAGTTGCACAACTTGTTTCGACTTTCTGTCGCCCTGCTGGGACTATTTGTGCTGTCGCAACCGACAGCGGCCCAGTCGCCGGCTGCGACCTGGCCGCCCGCTGTGCTACACGGTGTTAGACCAGTTTCGCACGCAATGCCGGCAACGCATGCACCGCTCGCATCCGATACCAGCTTTGCCTTGGAGCAGCTACAGCAACAGGTCAACGCACAGGCGGCGGAACTCGATCGACTCACAGGCGAGATGCAGCGTCAACGCGCACTGACCCACGGTTACGGCACCAACGCCGACGCGGACTACTTCAGCAACGAGTGGGACTACGGGCTTTGGTTTGCCACGCCCGACGACGAGTTCCGTTTCAACGTAGGCGGTCGACTCGAACAAGACTGGTTGTGGGCGGAAGTCGATCCAGACCTAGAGGCTCGCGTTGGCCGCATCGAGGACACCGTCTTTTTCCGTCGCGCCCGAATGCATATTGCTGGAACGCTCTATCGATCCGTCGACTACTATCTGGAAATTGAAACGGCAGACATTGAAGACATCGTTTACCAGGACGTGTGGGTTCAGCTCCGCGACCTGCCGGTGCTGGGGCATATTCGCGCCGGTCACCTGAAACCCCCGTTGGGGATGGAGAGCTTAACGAGCGCGAAGTTCTTGATCTTCCTCGAGCGCGACGCCGTCCACGACGCGTTCTTGCAGGAATACGATCCGGGCGTCGTGATCTGGAACTACAACGAAGAAAAATCGATGCACTGGGCGTTCGGAGTCGTCCGCTTTGATCCGGAAGAATCCGGGTTTGCCTCGGGCAATGGTAAGTACAGCGGCGTGGCTCGCGTATGCGGAGTTCCCTGGGCCACCGAGTGCGATGATTCGTTGCTTCACTTGGGAATCGCATCGCGTTACAACAACGGCGGCAATCTCGACCCGAATAGTGGATTGGAGGTCGTCCGATTTCGTGCCCGACCCGAGATCCGCAATACGCCGCGGTTCGTGGATACCGGGCCGATGGAAGCCTCGGGTGTGACATTTGTCGGCGGAGAGTTAGCCTTCAAACATCGCGCGCTACTCATGCAAAGCGAGTATATCTACACGCAAGTCCACGATGCTTCGGTCGCCGGTGGCGGTCCGTATCTCGGCTCCGCCCAGTTCGATGGATACTACTTTCTGCTCGCCTACCTGCTCACGGGCGAGCAGAGAAACTACAGTCGTGCGAACGGAACCTTCGCGCGGCTGGTACCGGCCGACAACGTTCACCCAGGCGAAGGCGGGTTCTGGCTATTTCAAGGTGCCTGGGAACTGGCGAGTCGCTACTCCAACGTCAACCTGAACGATCCCGGTGTCGACGGCGGACGACTGCAAACCGTGACGACCGGTCTGACGTGGTACCTGAACCCGAACGTGAAGATCCAGCTCAACCATATCTGGGCGCGTAGTGTGGTCCCCAGCAC
This sequence comes from uncultured Planctomycetaceae bacterium, assembly GCA_964385715.1. Lineage (GTDB taxonomy): Bacteria > Planctomycetota > Planctomycetia > Pirellulales > UBA7805 > MB-PLM-2. The sequence goes on along the minus strand of CAYLRE010000045.1, from coordinate 14,485 downwards.
CACGGAGAACGGCGAATCGAATCTCTTCGGCCTGCGGTTCCACGCCGCGTTTTAGATCACGTCACAGGGCGAGGGTGTCGTTAGCGACGCGTGTTACGCAATCCGGCGTCGCCAGCCGTAGAACGCAAACCCAAGCAAGCCCAGCACGGCCATCGCGTAGGTACTCGGCTCCGGGACGACGTTGTCAGCTGTAATCGCCATACGAAAGCCGATGTTACTGGCCTCGCTATACGTCGTGTAGTTACTCCGGGTTTGCGCATCCTGATATCCATCGCCGTTGACCCATGAACCGCCTCGCGTAACACAATCCGCTGCATTGATCGGAGACTCCGTAAACTCCCATACATTGCCGCTCTGATCGAACGTCCCATAGGGACTAGCCGATAAACTGTAGGCACCGACGTCCGTCAAGGGATAACTGTGAGACCCCGTCGTATAGTCGCCACCGTCGTACATGTTGACTGAGTTGCCAGTGTCGGCTGATGGTAGGTTGTTGTCCGGAGTCGTATCGGTCCCCGTCGCGAAGTCGTAGTAGGTGTCCGTGTCCCCGTCGTAATAGGCCGCCTTATACCACTCATTCTCCGTCGGCAGATAAAACGTACCGGCACCCAGTGTCGCGTGATCCGGAATGGTCACCACACCGGAGTTCGCTCCACCACCTGTAATCGTGTAGGCGCCGCTTTCCGTGGTTCCGCTGTTTAGCCAGTTGGCGAAGCGGATCGTATCGAACCAGGACACGAAATTCACCGGTTTGTTGGCATAGGTGTAGTCGCTTCCACCCGGTCCCTGTCCCACGGCGTTCGCTTTAACGACATACGAAAACGTACCAGGCGAACCGAGACGAGTGATTCCGCCGCGGGTATCAGCATTCATGCTTGAGTTGTACAGCTTGAAGGGATCGCTGGCGGCCACATCGTTAAGGAACTCCACGTACTGTGCATTGGTAACCGTGGTTTTACTGATGCGGCATTCATAATCGACACCGCCGTAGCCAGCCCAGTTTAGCGCGTCACCGCCATTGCCAACGTCGCCGACTGTGGCCCAATCGAAGGTCACAGCCTGGCCGCTCACGGGCAGCAAACAAACGGCCAAGACTAGAGTGATGGTCGCGAGATTCCTGATCGTCATTGCGTTTTGTCCTTGGTTGTTGTGCCCAGTTGTCTAGCTATCTCGTCACCTGGTCGGCAAAACAGAAAAGCTGCCAGGAACCTCGACGAAGCTATCGCTTCGCGTGGGAGATTCCAGACAGCTTTTCTGTTGGCCGATTGGCAAGCCCCTTGATAGATGTTAATAACCCACATTCTCCACCAGATTAGTAGGAGTTTCAACCAATTTTCCCCCAGCAAATAAGGCGATCTAATAGCAGGGGCGCAATAGGCCCCGGCGTGCCGGTCCATAGGCCTTAACTGCTTTGGTGCAAATCAATTCGAGGCATATTGAACGTGCTTCAAAGGGCTCAAATTCGCACCCACCTACTCGCTGCGCAGAATCTTCTCCATCGCCTTTCCCTTGGCGAGTTCGTCGACCAGTTTGTCGAGGTACCGAATCTCGCGCATGATCGGTTCTTCAATCTCTTCCACGCGAACACCACATACGACCCCTTTGATCAACGTTCGAGCCGGATTCGGCTTGGGTGCCTCGGCAAAAAACGTTTCCACGTCGATGTCGCTCTTGAGAACTTTCTTTAGCTGAGGCTTGCTGTAGCCAGTCAGCCAGCAAATGACCTGGTCCACCTCGGCCTGGGTACGTTCCTTCTTCTCCGCCTTGTCGACAAGGCATGAATAGAAGGCATGAATAGACGGTGGCGAAGTCCATTTTGTAGATCTTGTGCTTTGTCATGGCTGTTCTTTTCTGCTGGATACGTTGAGGGACAAAGCAGTATTGCCTTGCGTGAGCGGCCATCCAAATAAATGAACAAGGCCGAGATATATGAACAGGGCCGAGAAACAGCGATGGTCAAAATCGGCCGCGGTCGCCATCACCGACGCGTTTTAGTTGGATGCCGTTAGCTACCCGGGTCGACACCACCCGGGGCACGAAGACGCCGGCGACGCAGCAAGCAATATTTGTTAGGCGGGAATGCCGGAGTGAAGCTCGAATGGAGTTGTCGTTCCGTAGCCCTCGTCCGCAGCCACCATTACTGAGATGGAGCATTCAACCTCACCGAGAGATTGCCACAGCGATTGCAACCATTTTGCGGCGCAATCAACGACAAGGTCATTAACAGGGTAATCGACATCGAACGGATCGATAATCGGGATTGGCGGTTCCACTCCTGTCTCGGTGTACTTTGCATCAAAGAGGTCTGCATGCGAGTCGATAGCCTTGTTGATGACGTACAAATCAGGGCCATCGACGGATGCGCGGATTGTAAAGAAGCCGTCTTCATCCTGGGACGGGAAAACCACAAGGTCTAGTCGCGTCGCGCGGTCCGGAAGGGATGCAAGCAGCCCTTGCAGTTGTTGGCGTGCCGAATCCGAATGGTGGGCAAGCGTCGAGGATAATTCAGCCACAAACTCTGATTCGTTCATCGTTCGCCCAACGGAGTTCTAGTCGTCGTGTCCACAAGAAGGGGAACCCGTTTTGCCCTCACTTGCGCGTGAATGGCGAGTGCCAATCGTTAGATTTCCATTCTGCCCATCGCTTCAAGGAAAGGCAAGCCATTTTCGCCGGCCTTATCTGCTTGGGGCGACACCACCCGGAGCACGAAGCGGAAGGCGGAAATCCACTGAGGTCGCCATCACCCGCGCAGGCTAGCAACGAACGAGTTGTTGCAATCTACTGCACTGGCGTGCTGCGATGCCTTCGCCTGCCGTAAAGACCGAGGCCCAACACTGCGATTAGGGCCATCGCGTAGGTCGAGGGCTCGGGGACCGCAGAGACCGGGACGCTCAAAGGTTCACTGATTGCGTAGAGCGCGAGTATGTTGTCGGGCGAGAAGAACGTTCCCTCCGTCCAAAGCGACGTGGTGTGAGTATTTACGCCGGCACCGACGACGGGTGGAACGGTGCTTCCCAAATAGAGGTTGCCCGGGTTCCCTGCGCCGCCCTTTAAGCCATTACCGAGCGTGCCCGTCCATACGTGGTCTTCCGTGTGTATGCCACCGTATTGTGTCTTGTTAAGCGTATTCAAAAGGAAACCGTCCCACATATCTGCCGATCCGGTAGCTACCAGCGTTGTCCCGTCGGTCAGATAAACGGGGCCGCTTATCGGAGCGTTGTCGATTGCGTCCACCGTCGCGGTAGACGCAATCGCAAGATACTCGACTCCTAAATCGGTTCCCGTGATCGCCGGACTTAGTGCCGCTTGCGCTTGAACAAAGTCGTTGTAGTCGTCGATGTCGGAGCTGGTCGCGTCGCGTCCGCCAGACGTCACGAACACCAAGTGGTAAGTGTCGCCCGGGTTCAATCCGACGGGAACAATCACCGCCTGGGCGGCCGAGGCGAACATGAGGAACGTCGCGGCTGCTACCACCGCGAGCGAGGAGTTGATGGAGAGTTTCTTCATGGGGTGTCCGTTTGGTTCGTTCAGTTGTGTGTTGACGTTTTCACGTGATCGCGGGCGGCTAAAAGTATTTATTGAGATGCTCATGTCAATGTTGCGATTGTCATCCGAACGCAGCCAACAAAAAAACTGCCAGGATCCTCACCGAAAACACAGCCGCATGAGCGACGATGCAGAGGAGTGTCCGGGCAGCTTTTTAAGTGGCGTAATTAGCAATACCAAACGTCTGTAGTTCTATAGCCATTGTGACTACAGAGAGGGGCGAGTCAACTAGTTTGCGGCCAATCTCCCTTGGGTTCGACAGGCGTGCGTGCGATACACCCCAGAGATTCTGAATGGCTCAAATCTCCGAAGTTCTACCACCGAGAAGATCCTGCCCTGAAACGAACCCGACGCCTCTCTACCCCAAAATCGGTTTCACCACCCGGGCTGGTTCGACGCCGGTAAGCCGCACATCGAGGCCTTGAAACGGAGCCGAAAAGCGTCGGTGATCGATGCCGAGTTGGTGCAGCATCGTGGCGTGCAGGTCGCGAACGTGCACCACGTCTTCCACCGAGTTGTAGCCCAGCTCGTCGGTCGCTCCGTAAGAAATGCCACCGCGAACCCCGCCCCCGGCCATCCACATCGAGAACGCCTTCATATGATGGTCGCGGCCCGGCGAACGGCTGTTGCCTTGCGACATCGGCGTGCGGCCGAACTCGCCGCCCCAGATTACCAGCGTGTCTTCCAACATGCCGCGCTGCTTCAGATCGGTGATCAATGCCCACGTGGCACGATCGGTCAGCCCGCAACAGGTATCCATGTGCTTCACGATTCCGTCGTGATGATCCCAACCGCGATGGTAAAGATGAATGAATCGCACTCCCCGTTCCGCCAGGCGGCGAGCCAACAGACAGTTGGAGGCGTAGGAGCCGTCGCCTGGCGTGGCGCCATACATATCCATCACCGACTGCGGTTCGTCGGAAACGTCCATCAGCTCTGGCACCGAAGTCTGCATGCGGAAGGCCATCTCATAGGCCGCAATCCGTGTGTCGATCTCAGGGTTGGCAATCGTCTCATTTCGATGGCGATTCAAAGCACCGATCGTGTCGACGACATCGGCTTGCTGCTCACGTGAAACGCCGGCTGGGTTGCCGACATAGTGAACCGGGTCGCCGGCCGAATTGAACTCCACGCCCTGGTAGCGACTCGGCAGAAAACCGGCCGACCACTGACGCGAGGCAATCGGCTGCGGGTTGCGACCGCCGACACTGGTGAGCACGACGAAGCCAGGCAACTCGTCACTCTCGCTGCCGAGCCCGTAGTTGATCCACGACCCCATCGACGGGCGACCGCTGATCGCCGTGCCGGTGTTCATGAAGGTATGAGCCGGATCGTGATTGATTTGCTCGGTGACCAGCGACTTGATGATGCAAATATCATCGGCCATGCGACCGTGATAGGGAAGGAAGTCGCTAATCGTCTGCCCGTTCTGACCGTACTTGCCAAAGCGAACGAGCGGCCCCTGAATCTTAAGCTTCTGCCCCTGCAGCTGGGCGATGGGCTGGCCGTTGGTGTACGACTCCGGCATCGGCTGCCCATCGTGCTCAACGAGCTTGGGCTTGAAGTCGAATGTTTCTAGATGCGACGGTCCGCCCGCCATGCAGAGGAAGATCACTCGCTTCGCCTTGGCCGGCAGATGCGGGAAGCCAGCCCGGGCGATGTCGTTGCGCGCTGCGGGCTTGTCGGTGCCAGCAGCGGCGTCGCGAGCCAACAAAGACGAGAGCGCCAAGGAACCAACGCCGACGCCACCTTGGGCCAAGAAGGTCCGTCGCTTGAGCTGCGTTGCCAGGCGTTCTTGTGCTGCGTGAAAATCTTTCATCGTGGTCTGCTCATTCCGCATGCGGTCGAATGGGTGCCACCGGTAGCTTGCTACCAGTGTTTGATCGTCTATCTAGTTCCGCGAAATCGCCTCGTTCAGGTTGAAGATCGCACGGGCGACCGAAGTCCAGCTGGCCAGTTCCGCCGCGTCGATGTCGTCTGATCGCTCGGCCAGGCCCACCGACAATAGCTTTTCGGCGGCCGCCGGGTTCTTCGTAAAGTTGGCTCGCGACTGCTCAAGCAGCCGGGCGAGCAAATTCGCCTCGACCTTGTCGGGTAAACGCGACACCGTCTTCCGAAACGCGAATTCGATTCGCCGCTCAGTCGTATCACCACCCTCGCGAATGATTCGCTCCGCAAACACGCGAGCCGCTTCGACAAAGGTCGGATCGTTCAAGAGCACCAACGCACTGAGCGGCGTGTTCGATCGGGGGCGTTCGGCCGTACACTCTTCACGGCTGGGGGCGTCCATCGCCTTGAGCGCCGGGTGCAGGAACATTCGCTGCCAGTGCATGTAAACGCCGCGTCGCCATTGCCGCTGGTCGTTGTGCTGATAGTAACGCCGCTGAGGGAAGTTGAGGTGGCGGTAGTAGCCTGCCGGTTGATACGGCTTCACGCTCGCCCCGCCCAGATCCTTAACCAATAGCCCACTGATCGAAAGCGCCGTGTCTCGCACCGACTCGGCCGGCAGGCGATAGCGAGACTGCCGTGCGAACAGTTGGTTGTAAGGATCGCGGGCCAAGAGTCCTGCGCCGGCGACCGAGGACTGTCGATACGCGCGACTCATGACCAGCAGCTTGACCATGTGCTTGATGTCCCAACCACTCTCGGCGAACTCGATCGCCAGATTGTCGAGCAACTCGGGATGCACCGGCGGCTGGCCCTGACCACCAAAGTCGTCGAGCACCTTGGCGATTCCCGTTCCGAAGAACAGGTACCAGAAACGATTGACCTGCACGCGGGCCGTTAGCTTTCCGACACCGGTGTCCATATCAAACAGCCAGTGCGCCAGGTCGAGGCGATTGAGCCGCGGCTTCTGGTCGGTTGCGTCCTGCTCGTTCGCGGTAGACGGCGCGTCTGTCTCTTCTGCAGCCAAAAATTCCGGCACGGCCGGCTCCACAATCGGCCCGCTGTCGTCGAGCCAGTTTCCTCGCGGCAAGACGCGAATCGTGCGAGGTTTGACCGGCACGGTGACCATGATCGCCCGTTTGGCGGCGGCCAGTTGATCGCGCTGCTGTTTGGCGCCCGCCAGCTGCTTCTGCAATTGCTCCGTGCTGCCGATCTTGGCCGGGGCACCCGTATTACCGGTGGCCAGCTTCTGCTCGAGCTGTGCGATCTGTTCATCGAGCTGCGCGAGCCGCTCCCGTTCGCGACGGGTGTGCACCTTGATCTCCGGCAGTCGCCGCGTCGGCACTGCATTGGTCGCGTTGGTGAAGTGTGAGGTCTCATCGATATCCGAGAAGAAGGCGACCAGCGAATAGAAGTCCTTCATTGTGTAAGGGTCGTACTTGTGGTCGTGGCACTGAGCACAGCCCACGGTGCCGCCGAGCCAGACGCCCGAAAAGTTCCGCACCCGATCGGCCGCGTAAATGGCCAGGTATTCTTTGGCCTGCACGCCACCTTCATGTGAAGTCTGCAACATACGGTTGTAGCCGGAGGCGATCTTATCGTCGATCGTCGAATTGGGCAGCAAGTCGCCTGCCAGTTGCTCGGCAGTAAAACGATCAAACGGTTTGTTGTCGTTGAACGAGTCGATCACGTAGTCGCGATAGGGCGAAATGTTGTGATCCTGGTCGCCGTGGTAGCCAACCGTATCGGCATAGCGAACCAGGTCGAGCCAGTACATGGCCATTCGCTCGCCAAAGTGAGGTGAGGCCAGCAGCTCGTCGACTAGGCGCTCGTACGCCTGGGGATCGTCGCTCTTCACAAACGCTTCCACCTGCTGCGGCGTCGGCGGAAGACCAAGGATGTCGAAATAGAGTCGGCGAACGAGGGTTACCCGATCGGTATCTTCGGCCGGCGTCAACCTCTCCGCCTTGAGCCGTTTGAGAACGAACTTGTCGATCCAGTTCCGACTCCAGCGATCGTCGGCGATGGTCGGCACCTCGTGCTGCTCTGGCGGGACATAGGCCCAATGCTGTTGCCACACGGCTCCTTCATCGATCCAGCGCTTTAGCAGCTCGATCTCTTCGGCAGAAAGTTTCTTACCAGACTCGACCGGCGGCATGCGTTCGTCTTCATCCTCGGCCAAGATGCGTTCGATCAGCAGGCTCGCCTCAGCGTCGCCTTCCACGACGGCCGGCTCTCCAGTCTCCTCGCCGAGCAATCCCTCGTGGGTATCGAGCCGCAGATCGGCCCCGCGATTTTCTTCTTCCGGCCCATGACAGAAGAAGCACTTGTCGGACAGGATCGGGCGAATATCGCGATTGAAATCGATCGGTGCCGGGTCGGCAGCATTCGCAACCAGCGGCAGAAGACCGATGAGCATCACCAAGGATGCTAACGAGGCCAGCCGCCGCAGCGGAGCAATGAGACGGTTCCAATAATGGTGTCGACAACTATGCGTCATGGTGAGATCGCTTCACGGCGGGACCATCGCGTCGGCACGGGGCACCGCCTGGATCGGTGCGGAATGTCGTGCAAGGCGGCGCGAACAGGGCGGAATGAGTCGGGGAGGGAGTGGGATTCGCACTGCCGACTTTCCACTAAGAACAAGCGGCGAGGGGCGGACGCGAACGTGCCTTAATGATACCTGGGCCAGTGTCGGCCGAGCAAGCGACAGAGCAGCGCACGTGAGCCCCTCAGAGGCCTTCTTAAGCCCCTTCGATGTGCCCCCCAGCACACCGTTTTGATCGCCGTACATGCCGCTCTCTGGCCGTTGGACGCGGTCGCCGGTAAACCACGCATTCGGACTGTGCGATCCCGCTCTCCGGTGGCCGACCAGGCAATTCCACCCCCGGTTTTTTGCGTGTAGCATAGTGGTATGAAACTACCACTTTTGCGAGCTTCGCTCGCCACGCTCAGTTCTGTTTTCGCCCTCGGATCGGCTCTTTCGGCCCCAGCCGGTGAGGTCGATTATGCCCGTGATATCCAACCGATCCTGGCCGAAAAGTGCACGCACTGCCACGGTCCAGACGAAGCCGATCGAGGAGCCGATCTGCGGCTCGACGTTCGTGAGAGTGCCCTCGAGGCCGAGGCGATCGTCCCCGGTGACCCAGACGCGAGCGAGTTGATCCGCCGCATTCTCTCCGACGATCCCGACGAGGTCATGCCGCCGCCGGAACACAAGAAACCGGTCACCAAAGCGGAAGCGGAACTGCTGAAGAAATGGATCGCCGACGGGGCCGAATACCAAGACCACTGGGCCTTCACCGAACCGGTCCGCTATGAAGTACCGCAGGGCGAGCACGTCGTGGACTCCTTTGTTCACACCAAGCTCAAGACGGAAAAGCTGGCCCCCGCACCGGAAGCCAAGCGGACCGCCCTGCTGCGGCGACTCTCGCTCGATCTGACCGGATTGCCACCGACACTCCAAGAGGTCGATGCCTTCTTAGCCGATAAATCGCCCGACGCCTACGAGAAGCAAGTCGAACGCCTGCTCGCATCGCCCCACTATGGCGAACGCTGGGCCCGCTGGTGGCTCGATGCAGCTCGCTATGCCGACAGCGACGGCTACGAAAAGGACTTGCCGCGGCAACAGTGGGCCTGGCGTGATTGGGTCATCAAGGCCTTCAACCGCGACCTGCCTTACGATCAGTTCATCATCCAACAGATTGCGGGCGATCTGTTGCCCAACGCTGGACAAGACGAGCGGGTCGCCACCGGGTTCCTGCGCAACTCGATGGTCAACGAAGAAGGGGCCATCATCCCGGAAGAGTTCCGCATCGAGGGTCTCGTCGATCGCATCGACTGCGTCGGCAAGGCGGTCCTCGGCATGTCGCTCTCTTGCGGCCAGTGCCACGACCACAAGTACGACCCCTTCACGCAAAAAGAGTATTACCAGATCTTTGCCTATCTGAATAACAACTACGAGTCGGTCTCCAAGGTCTATTCGCCCGACCACCTCAGCCAGATGGAGAAGATCGAGAAACAAGTCGCCGAGCAGGAGACCAAGCTCAAGGAGACTGTCGAAGACTGGCAGAAGAAGCTCAGCGAATGGACAACGGCTGAAGCCGCCAAGCTGGCAGGTCAGTCGTGGACCATGATCCGCCCCCATAGTGCCGAAGTTCCTGACGGCATCTGTCATCCGGAACTGCTCGATGATGGCACCGTACTGAACCTCGGCTTCCGCCCGACGGCGACCGTGTTGACGGTGCTCATCGATACCAAAGAGACCGACATGACGGCCCTCAAGCTGGAGGCCCTCCGTCACGGCGACCTGATCTTCGGCGGCCCCGGTCGAAATCACCAGGGCTGCTTCGCGATCAGTGAGATGTCGGTCGACGCGGCCCCGCTTTCCGATCCGGAGAAATACGAGCGTTTGAAGATCGTTAGCACCACGGCCGATGTGGCTAAGAACGAAGGGCTAATCGAAAAATTCTTCCGCCACAACAGCGAAGATCGTCGCATCGTCGGCGGGGCCAAGTTCCTCACCGATGGCGATCACAAGACCGCCTGGTATCCCGATCGCGGTCCTCGATTCCGTAACGAAGAGAGTGAAGCGGTGTTGCGATTCGAGAAGCCGGTCTCGCACGAAGGCGGCACCCGCCTGAAGGTCAAAATGGCCTTCCGCCACGGTGGTGGCGACGCCCACGGTCGCAAGAACAACTTCATCGGACGCTTCCGGATGAGCGTCTCGTCCGACAAAGAAGCGAAAGCGGCCGAGGTGCCGGCGGAAGTCCGTCGCGCACTCGCCAAGACCGACGCCGAGCGGACCGACGAAGACCGTCGCTTCCTGCTCCGCCAATGGGCTCGCAGTGACGAAAAGGGCAAGGCGTTCGCCAACAAGATCAACGATCTTTACAACAACTGGCCCGAAGGCGACTCGGTACTCAACATGGCCGATCGCAAGCCGGAACACCGTCGTAAGACTTATCTCTTCGAGCGTGGCAACTGGCAGAAGCAGACCGACGAAGTCACGGCCGGCGTTCCGGCCGCCTTCCATCCGTTACCAGCCAATGCCCCGCCGAACCGTCTCACCTTCGCTCGCTGGCTGGTCGACCGTCGCTCGCCGATGACCGCCCGCGTGATCGTCAATCGCGTCTGGCAGGCTTACTTCGGTGCCGGCCTGGTGGCCACGAGTGAAGATGTCGGCGTGCGAGCGGAACTTCCGACGCATCCGAGGTTGCTCGACACACTGGCCGTGGAGTTGATGGAACCGACCCTCTCCACGAGCGCAGGCGAACCGCCGGCATCTTGGAGCCTGAAGCACTTGCACCGGCTGATCGTGACCAGTGCAACCTACAAGCAATCGTCGCGAGCGAGCAAGAAGATGCTCGAGCGAGATCCTAAGAACCAGCTCTTGGCTCGCGGCCCCCGCGTACGTGGCAATGCCGAAATGGTTCGCGACATCGCGCTGACTGCTTCTGGCCTGCTCAATCGTGACATCGGCGGACCGAGCATCTTCCCGCCTGTACCCGAAGGCCTGTTTGACTTGAGCTTCGTGCACGTCGACTTCTGGAAGACCGCCACCGGGCCCGATCGCTACCGGCGTTCGCTATACGTCTTCCGTCGGCGTTCGATTCCCGACCCAGTCATGGCCAACTTCGACGCTCCCACCGGCGACATCTCCTGTGTCCGACGGGTTCAATCGAATACGCCCATCGCGGCCCTCACCGGGCTCAACGCCACGATCTTTACCGAAGCGGCCCAGGCCCTGTCCTTGCGGCTGCTGCGTGAAGGGGGTGCCAGCGACGCGGAACGAATCGCCTACGGATTCCGACTCTGCACGACTCGTGAGCCGAACGAGACTGAAGCAAAGATGATTACCAGCCTGCTGGAGAAAACCCGCCAGCGACTTGCCGCCGGTGAACTCAAAGCGGCCGACATCGCCTTCAATGAGTTCAGCAAGCCCGGCGACCTACCAGGCAACGCCACGCCGAACGAAGCGGCCGCTTGGACCGTGATCGCTCGGGTGCTTTTGAACCTCGACGCGACCCTTTCCAAGGGCTAACGACAACCACGCTCGACGTGAACGCTCGAGCCTTTTGCTACGTAGAACATAATCCCACCCATCCGCATCCCCCCGCGGTACGAACGAGACGAAGAGAGACACGGTATGAACGACGAAATCCGTAGAGAATACGCCAAGGGACTTTCGCGACGCTGGTTCCTCGGGCAGTGTGGTGTCGGCATGGGCTCGCTGGCCCTGCAGTCGCTGCTCCAGTCGGAAGCCTCTGCCGCCGCGCCGGCAGCGAATCCGCTCGCCCCGCGTCAGCCGCACTTCGCCCCTAAGGCGAAGCGGGTTATCTACATGTTCCACGCCGGTGCTCCTAGTCACCTCGACTTGTTCGACTACAAGCCGGAACTGGAAAAGTGGAGCGGCAAGAAACCGCCAGCGGAACTGCTCAAGGGCTACCGGGCCGCTTTTATCAAGCCGGACTCGGCGCTCTTGGGCCCCAAATTCAAGTTCAAGAAGTTCGGGCAAGCCGGCATGGACCTGGCGGCCGAGCTGCTCCCCCACACGGCCAATGTAGCGGACGATCTCTGCTTCATCCGCACCATGCAGACCGACGCGGTCAATCACGCCCCCGCTCAGATTCTCATGAATACCGGTTCGCAAATTCTCGGCCGGCCCAGCTTCGGTGCCTGGTCGCTCTACGGGCTCGGTAGCGAGGCGACCGACCTGCCTGGCTACACCGTGCTGAGTTCCGGCAACGGCACCAGCGGCGGCGCGTCGAATTGGGGATGTGGCTTCCTGCCAACCATGTACGCGGGCGTTCCGTTCCGCAGCAGCGGTGATCCGATCCTGTACCTCTCCAACCCCAAGGGCATCGACGCCAAGACGCAACGCGACTCGCTCGACACACTCAAAGCGCTCAACGAACAGCAGCTGGGCGAATATGGCGATCCGGAAATCCAAGCTCGCATCAACTCCTATGAGCTGGCCTACCGCATGCAGACGAGCGGGCCGGAGCTGATGGACCTTTCGCAAGAGACGCCCGAGACACTCAAGATGTACGGTCTCGACCCCAAGGATCCGAAGCCGGGCTACGGCAAGAACTGCCTGTTGGCTCGCCGGCTGATCGAACGTGGCTGCCGCTTTGTGCAGCTGTTCCATGAAGCCTGGGATCACCATGGCGGACTGACCAGCGGACTCAAGGGCCGCTGCCGCGACACCGATCAACCGAGTGCCGCGCTCGTTCGCGACCTCAAGCAACGCGGCCTGCTGGAAGATACGATCGTCATCTGGGGTGGTGAGTTTGGCCGCACGCCGATGGTCCAAGGTGGCGGGGCCGACGGTCGCGATCACCACAACCGCAGCTTCACGATGTGGCTGGCCGGTGGCGGTATCAAAGCGGGTCATGTGCATGGCGAGACCGACGAGTTCGGCTTCAACGTGGCCAGCGACCCGGTCCACGTCAACGACCTGCACGCCACGCTGCTACACCTGTTGGGCTTCGACCACACGCGTCTCACCTACCGCTCGCAAGGTCGCGACTTCCGCCTCACCGATATCCATGGCCACCTGGTCAAGGGCATCATGGCGTAATTTGTTCGCTGGCGAAGAATGACGTCGACGGAGGGCATCGTGCGAACTTGTTCGGCTTGGACGACGCCCCTTGAATGAAAAGCCGCGTCACCTGGGAAGGGAATCGCTCCGCAATCAATACATGCTCAAGCCAGCGAATGAACATGTTTCTCTGAAGCCGATCGTGGGGCGGTTCTGCATAGCGTTCTTCGTCGCCGCGATATCGCTCGCAATCATCTTGGTCGTTCTCTACCGCCAAGACGTGGAGCACCAACGCAGCCTGCTCGATGGCCAGGGGCAGCACGTTCTCAATCTGCAAGAAGAACTGCTATCGCTTGAGCTGCGGACCGTGGCGTCCGACCTGCGTTACCTTGCCTCGCAGCAGCCGCTGCGCGAGTTCGTAGCCGGCAACGAAGCGGCCGCCGAATCGGTCCAGCGTGAGTACGTCAATTTCGCGATCGAGAAAGGCATCTACGACCAGATCCGCTGCCTTGACCTTGCCGGGCAAGAGATCGTCCGCGTGAACTACTCCGGCGGCACGGCCCAGATCGTACCCCAGGGCGACCTGCAGTCGAAAGCAACACGCTATTACTATCAGCAGGCCCGCTCCCTCGAATCGACCGATATTTTCGTTTCCACATTTGATCTCAACGTCGAACGTGGCGAAATCGAAAAACCGATCAAGCCGGTGATCCGATTTGTTACCCCCGTCGTTGATAAATCGAAAGAGAAGCGCGGCTTCCTCGTGTTGAATTTCCTCGGAGCCCGCCTGCTATCGCAACTCAAAGGCCTCGCGGGCAGTTTCGATGGCGAAACGATGCTCCTCAATGCTGAAGGGGAATATCTGCTCGCTTCGCACGCCGAACACGAATGGGGTTGGCTACTCGGACACAATCACCGATTTCGCGACGACTATCCAGAAGTCTGGCGACAACTGCGGGACCAATCGAGCGCGACGATCGAAGCCGGCGGAGAGACGTTCCATGTCCGGCGTGTATCGCTGGGGATAACTTCTCCCGAATCCCATGACGACATCGCCACCGCCACGAAACAGGCAAGTGACGACTCGCTGATTCTCGTGGCCCGAGTTTCTTCCGCGATTGCCCGCGATCGTTCCGCGCCGTTGCTCCATAAGCTGCTCTACCTGACCGTGGCCGTGATGATCGTGATCTCGCTGCTCTGCTACTACTGGGCGCGAACGAGTGTGTTTCGCCGATATCACGAGCGTCAGATTGCCGATTCCGAGCGTCGGCTACGCCAGCTTTCCAGCCAGCTTCTGGCCGCCCAGGAGACCGAACGGCGCAACCTGTCGCGTGATCTGCACGACGAAATCGGGCAGCAAGCTACCGCCATTAGTCTCGACCTGCAATCGCTCAAACGCATGAAAGATGACGCATCGGCCGATGGGCTTCTCGACCGGACCATCGAGGAAACGAACAAACTGCTTGAAAGCCTGCACGAAGTCGCCCGCCAAGTTCGCCCGCGAGTACT
>CAYLRE010000044.1:0-22524 GCA_964385715.1 uncultured Planctomycetaceae bacterium | reverse complement strand
GATCGGTGTGTTGGTGCTGGTCGACATTGTGCAGGGTCGTTATCAGAAGAAGCTCCGAGCCCAACGGCAAGCGGAACTCAAAACACGGGCTATGTAGGGCCTGCCGTCTGAAAGCGATGCGTGCGCGCCCCGAAGACCCTTCGCAGACTGCCTGCTTTGCCGCTAGCCGTGTGTGCGGGCCATCGGCGTTTCGCACAGGCCGTTTGAAAGTCGAGCAGAAAGCTTGATTCTCTCTGGCAGCGCGTTATTCTAGGGGGTGTGCCCCGGTGGCGCCGTGCATTGTGCGAATCGGGAAGATTCCTTTTCCGATTGCTCCGTTGGCCCAGCCGCCGCCGTGTGCCCAGCGGAAATGTCCCTTTTCATGTGAGAGGTTCTCTCCATCAAGCTTGACCCCTTGCGCTGACGACTTCCCGGCGACCTATGAGCCCTTTCTCGCCGACGACCAGCCGGCGACCTATGAGCCCTTTCTCGCCGACGAACAGTCGGCGACCTATGAGGTGGAACCATGCGATTTGTTCTTGCCGCTTGCCTGACGTTGTTATTATCCGCTGAGGCGCTCGCCCAAGAGTACAAGGTGGGTGACATGATCGTGGCCGTGCGAAAGGTTCCGATCAAGAAGGTCGACGTCGAAGTCGATCAAGCTTTTCCGGGTATGACCTCGCACGTACATCAGGTGCAGGGGGAGTGGGTGCTGGTCTCCAACGGCACGCCTGGCTGGATTCATCGCCGCAATATCGTGCCGCTCTCGCAAGGTGTGCAGTATTTCTCGAATCAGCTGCGCAGCGATCCGGAGAACACAACCTGGCTGTATGCTCGGGCGCTCGTTTGGATGAAGCGAGGCGAGCTCGATATTGCCATCCGAGATTTTACCGAGCTGATTGTTAAGAATTCAGAAGACTCCGCCTACTATACGGCGCGAGGTAATGCCTATCTCGATAAGAAAGAGTACGACCGCGCGATTCGCGATTACGATCAGAGCATTCGTATTCAGCCGACGCAGGCACTAGCCTATCACAATCGAGGATTGGCGCGGCATCGCAAGGGGCAGTATGTCGAAGCTCTGCGTGATTTTTCCGAGGCAGTCCGGCTCAATCCTCGTTACGCCACGGCGTTTGAAAATCGCGGCAACACAAAGGAACAACAGGCCAACTATCGCGGTGCGATCGACGACTACACCGAGGCCCTGCGAGTCGATGCCCGCAGCGCCTATGCCCTCCGGCGGCGTGGATGGTGCAACTACAAAATGAGTAACTACGACAGCGCGATTAAGGACTATACCGAGGCGCTGGAACTCACGCCGAACGATGCGCATATCTACAGCGATCGGTCGATTTGTTGGCGATACAAGAACGACAACGCCAAGGGAATTGAGGACTGCACCAAGGCGATTACCTTGAATTCGAGCATCGCCTACTTCTACACTAATCGAGCCTGGTATTACCGTCAGGTGTCCGATTGGGACAAGTCGATCGCCGATTGTGACGAGGCATTGCGGATCGATCCTGACAATGCCGACACCTACAACGATCGCGGTATCGCCTGGCGTTATAAGAATGACTGGGATCGCGCCATTGCCGACTATAGCAAGGCGATCAGCATTAAGAACGACGTTGCTTACATGCACACCAATCGAGCCTGGTGTTGGCGACAGAAGAAGGAACACGACAAGTCGATTGCCGATTACACGACGGCCATTCGCTTGGAGCCGACCAATGCTGCCCACTACAACAGTCGCGGGATCGCGCATCGGCTGAAGAACGACTGGGTCAAGGCGATTGCCGACTACGACGTCGCGCTACGGCTCAATCCAAAGGCGGACTGGATTTGGTCCAATCGCGGCTTTGCCAAGCGCAATCGTGGCGACTACGCGGGCGCCGACCTCGACTACTCTCAGGCGATCGCGGTGAGCCCGAAGGATGTCGATCATCATCTGCAGCGCGGAATTACCCGCTGGTATCAGAAGAATTACGACGGCGCGATCGAGGACTACACGTCGGCGATTCGTATCGAGCCGAACAATGCGATTCACTATCGCAATCGTGGTATGGCTTGGCACGAAAAAGGAGACGACGATCGCGCCATTGCCGACTACGACAAAGCGATTGAATTGAATCCCCAATACGCTACCGCGCTGAATAATCGCGGTCTCTCTTACCACGCCAAGAACGAGTTTCAGAAGGCCGTTGCCGACTACGACCGATCGATTGGCATCCAGCCCAACGCTGCCTACGTTTACAACAATCGCGGCGATACCTATCGAGCACTCAAAATGTTCGACCGCGCGATTACCGATTACAACAAGGCGATCGAGCTCAGCGAAGACTACACCGACGCCCACGATGGCCGTGGAAACGCCTACTTCGCGACGGGACAACACGATCAAGCGATTGCCGACTTCTCCACCGCCATTCGACTTGATCCCGAGAATGCAAATCGTTACTTCGCTCGCGCCGTCACACAGCGCAGCAAGGGCGACATGGTCGAGGCCGTCGCCGACTTCACCGAAGTGATTCGCTTGGCACCGAACGTGCCGGGCTATTTCAAACTGCGCGGCGATGTTCATCAGTCGCTGCAGCAGTTTGATCGAGCGCGAGACGATTTCACGCAGGCGGTGATCCTGAACCCGCAGTATGCTAACGGACTCAGTGCCAAAGCCTGGCTGTTGGCAACGTGTCCCGCAGCCGAGTATCGCGACGGTACCGAGGCCGTGCAGCTTGCCACGCGGGCGTGTGAATTGTCGCAGTACAAGATTGCCGACCACAAAGATACGTTGGCCGCGGCCCACGCCGAGGCAGGCAACTTTGCCGAGGCGGTACGAATCCAGACCGAACTGGTTGCTTCCGCCAGCGGCCCAGTGCTGGAGTACTACAAGAAGCGGCTTGCTCTCTACCAACAAGGCAAACCGTTCCGCCAAGGCCCTGTGCGGTAGGGGGGAGCGCTTTTCGCCCATAGTCGTGCGGCATGTGCGTGACGCAAACGCAGGCACTCATTGGTTGTTGAAACCCGAATGGTCGTGTCCCTCGCTCACGCTTCGGGTTGCGGTTGTAGTCGTCCCGAAATGACCACGTCGGCCGGGTGCCATGCCCACGTTTACGTGGGCATGTTGTTGTCGTTTCTTCTGGCGCACGCTCACCATAGGGGCACCGTGGCACCCCAGGAATAGACCCTACTCCGCCTTTTTCAGCGTCGTCAGGTATTCCACGAGATTAACCAGATCTTGGGCCGTGAGTTGCTTCTGTAGGTCGGCTGGCATCAGTGAGGTTGGCAGCTTCTCGAGTTCGTCGATGTCGCTGCGAGCGTAGCTCTGTTCGACCCCTTCGCTATTCTTGAGCGTCACCGTGTCGCCGCCTTGACTAACCAAGATACCGGTCGCGGTCAGACCGCTATTGAGTATCACGGCGTAGGTCTCGTAGTTGTGGCTCACGCCGGCACTCGGATCGAGAATCGAAACGTACATCGCCTCGCGGGAGAGCTTGCTGCCGATCTCCGATAGGTCGGGGCCAACTTCCGTACCCTCTCCAGCCACCTTGTGACACTTCACGCAGGTGCCTTGCTTGAGGAAAATCTGTCGTCCGGCGGCCGCGTCGCCACGCCGCGATACCAACTGATCGAGTGGCGGGAGCGGCTCGGCGCTCTTGGTCTCCGGCAGCGAAAGATGCTTGGCCGCTTCGATCCGAATACGACCGTCCCATGAGGTAAGCAAGATGTTGGCGACCGTGAATTTCAACTGCTCCGGCAGCTCGCTTTTGGCCGCCATGTCGAGCAGAAGTCGCTGACCTTTGTGTTGACGTCCGAGCCCCTTGGCCGCCGCCGTACGAATGGCCGGGTCGCGATCTTCGTCTTGGGCAATCGTCGTCAACATATCGAAGCCGCGCTGATCGGCCAGGTAGCCGACCGCCTGAACCAGTCGAGCGGCCATCGCCGGTTCGAGCGAAGCGAGCCGTTTGTCGAGCTTCGGTAGCAAGTCGAGCCGCACAATGGTGGCCATCGGCCGAGCAGCTCCGCCGATGTCGTTCGCACTGGTGGCCAACTCCACAAGCTTCTCGAATTGCTCCGTCATGCGGAAGTGAACGATCAGATCAAACGTGACCGGGTGACGAGGGTTTCGCCCTAGGCGGCGAATCACGGCGGCTTGGATTTCTTCGTTTTCCGTCAGATTCAAATCAGAAATCCGCCTGGCGACTTCTGTGACCAGATGATCGAGTTGATGTTTCAGATCTTCGTCGTCTGCGTGCTGCCGTTTCTTGATTGCGTAGTCAGCGATCGAATGCAGTGCAATGCTCTTGTCGTTCGAGGTCGCCTGAAAGTCGAGAGCGCGGATCCAACGCGGCCAGGAGTCGAACGGCACCTGTTCATTAACGACCAGATGCGTGATTAACTGCGGCGTCTTCTTCGCGCGGCTGCGCCAGATAATGTCCTGATTGGCGGGCGTGTTGAATTCGTCGCCGACTAGTTCGAGCCAGGCATCGAGGCACGCGTCCCAGTTGTTGTGGGCGCCAATGCCGAGAGCTTCCATGTACCAGCGAGCGGCCGGGTTCTTCGAGATGGGACCGTCGTATTGCAAGGCCAGCTTGGCCCAGAGTTCGGCAGCCTCGGTAGGACTTTTCATAGAGAATTCGCGCAGGGCGATGGCAACCTCGCGGCGAACCAACGGGGAAGGATCGTTTGCAAGAGACCCTAGTAGTTTGATTGGCTTGACGTGTTTGCCCAGGCTCGGTGAGGTTTGACGCAGCCGTCGGATCGCAGCAATTTGAATGTTGGGATCCTTATCCGTCGCCGCTCGTCCGACTAACATGACGAAAGGAACCACGGCCAGTTTAGTGTGTTCGTCATTCTTGGCTTCAAAGAGTGGGTCCTTAGCCAACGCCCAGAAGGCTCGCACGCGGTGTCGCGAAGGTCGAGTGGTGTCCTCGAAGATTACCTTCGGACGATAACTTTCATTGGAAGTGAAGTCGAACTCCGGCAACTCGATTCCGCGCGGACTCTCAGGTTGATTTCCCCTTTTCACCTCTGGGGGGGCAGGCTGGGGCGGTTCTCGCAACGCGTGCCAGGCTCGATAGCGCGTGTCTTCGTTGGGGCTCACCAATGCCTCGGCGGCCGCATCGGGATCGCTATAGTCGACCGGTTTCACTTGGTACTTGTGTCCAGGCGGGGCGACGCGGAACAGCCGGCCGTGGGCCGTGTCGTCTTGGCGATGGCCACCGACGCCCGGATCGTACCAGTCGGAAACGAACAGAGAGCCGTCGGGGGCGACCGCTACGTCGGCCGGGCGGAACCATTGATCGCGAGTTCCCTCCAAGAGATTCACGACGCTTGCCTTGTAGCCGGCTCCGTCTGCCTTAACGGGATAAGCCCGCACAATGCTCGGACCAGGGTCGCAGTGAATCATCTGCCCGTGGAACACTTCCGGAAGCAGGTCGCCCTCGTAGATGACCATGCCGGTTGGTGAGCCGGCTCCGGTTTGCAGAAGATTCGGAATGCTGCCGGGATCGTTCTGGTGCCAGTGCCGCAGACGAACATCTTCATGGCGATTGATTCGCCGGGCACCCCAATGCTCACCGCTGATCTCGTCAGTGTAGCCGTAGTTGCCATACTCCATGACGTAGTTGATGCGCACACCGCGGTTGCCGTCGTCGTCGTTATCGCTCTGCCACATCGTGCCAAAGGCGTCGACGGCCACTTCGTAGTTGTTGCGGAAGTTATGGGCCAGCGTCTCGACGTTGGTGCCATCTTCGTCGCAGCGGAAGACCATGCCTTGGCGATAGGGTTTGCCGATGTCGCGGACTTCGTTGCCGGCCTTGTCGACGACGATCTTTCCGTCAGGCGTTTTCAGCTGCCCACCGACGTTGCCCATATTGAAGTAGAACTTGCCGTCGGGGCCGAACACGAAGCTGTGGATGCTGTGGTCGTGCTGCCAGCCGTCGATGCCGGTGAAGATCGGTTCTTTCTTGTCGGGCACGTCATCGCCGTCGGTGTCGGTGAAGACGAGCACATTCGGGGCACAAGAGACAATCGTCTTGTTACCGAACACGCCGATGCCGATGGCCGAGTTGACGTCCGGGCCTTGGTAGTAGACCTTCTGCTTGTCCATCACGCCGTCGCCGGTCGTGTCTTCCAGGATCAGAATGCGATCGCCCTCGGGTCGCTTTTTTCGGTTGTGGCGATAGTTCACCACTTCGCAAACCCAGACGCGTCCGCGATGATCGACCGCCAGGTTGGTCAGGCTGACGATGTCGGGCTCGGATGCCGAGAGGGTCACCTCGAGACCATCGTAGACGTCGAGATTCTTCACCGCGTCGGCTGGGTCTTTGGCTCCTTGGGCGATCAGCTTGCCAAGGTCATCGGCCACCGCCGGTGTGGTGTGAGATGCGACCGGCAGCAGGAGAGTAGCCACCGCGAGAGCAAACTGAGCGAGACGGGTATTGGTGATGCGCATTCGTGCGTATGTCTTTTCGGTTGGGGGAGGGAATAAGTTTGTGGGAGGGCGAGGCTCCTGCCGAGCCGTTTGTCAGCTCGCGAGGCAACGAAGCGGCTCAGCAGCAGCTTCGCCCTCCCAGTTGTTTGCTTCACGCAAGGATATCGTGCAGCAGGTGGGCTTCTTCGTCGACACCGGTCAGGCGTTGATCGAGACCTTGGAACTTGAACGTCAGCTTCTTGTGATCCAGCCCCAAGGTGTGCAGGATGGTGGCCAACAGGTCGCGGATGTGGACCGGGTTCTCGACGATGTTGTAACCGTAGTCGTCGGTCTTGCCGTACGTCATGCCGCCTTTGATGCCGCCGCCGGCCATCCAGGTTGAGAAACTTCGCGGGTGGTGATCGCGACCGTAGTTGTCTCGCTGTAACTTGCCCTGGCAGTAGACCGTGCGGCCGAACTCCGTGGCCCACACGACGAGCGTATCTTCGAGCAGCCCGCGCTGTTTGAGGTCGGCGAGCAGGGCGGCGTCCGGTTGGTCGATGTCGCCGCACTGCTTGCTGAGGTCGGAGGGGATGTGGTCGTGTTGATCCCAACCGCGATGGAAGAGCTGCACGAAGCGAACGCCCCGCTCGATCATGCGTCGAGCGAGCAGGCAGTTCGAGGCGTAGGTGCCTGGCGTGCGAGCGTTGTCGCCGTAGAGCGTGAAGGTGTGTTGCGGTTCGTCCGACATGTCCATCAATTCGGGCACCGACTGCTGTAGCCGGTGGGCCATCTCGTACTGCGAGATGCGGGCCAAAATTTCAGGGTCGCCGGATGTCTCGTATTGCAGCCGGTTCAGTTCCGCCACGTGGTCGAGCAGTTGTCGCTGTTCGTCGCGCGCCAAGCCGCTGATGTCGTTCAGGTAAAGCACCGGATCGCCGCCGCTGCGGAACTTCACGCCTTGATGTTTGGCGTCGAGG
Source organism: uncultured Planctomycetaceae bacterium (assembly GCA_964385715.1). Lineage (GTDB taxonomy): Bacteria > Planctomycetota > Planctomycetia > Pirellulales > UBA7805 > MB-PLM-2. The sequence goes on along the minus strand of CAYLRE010000044.1, from coordinate 15,150 downwards.
AAGCTGTTGTTCCAAAGGCGATGATGGAGTGGCAACACGTCTTTTCTCTGCGAAGAGCCGTTGGACATCAGCACCACGAAGGCGGGCAGAACCTTGCTCTCGCTGCCCAATGCGTAGCTGACCCAGGAGCCAATGCTCGGCAGGCCAGGCTGCTGCGAACCGGTTTGAAGCAGCGTGATGCCGGGGTCGTGGTTGATCGCCTCGGTATACATCGAGTTGATCAGGCAGATGTCGTCGACCATCTTCGACGTGTGGGGCAGGGCACTGCTCATCCAGGTGCCACACTCACCATGCTGCTTGAATTTGAAATAGGAAGAGGCGATCGGTAGCGACTTCTGCTTGTTCGTCATGCTGGTCAGTCGCTGATCGCCGCGAACCGATGGAGGCAATTCCGTGCCGTGCAGTTCCGGCAGCCGCGGCTTGTAGTCGAGCATGTCGAGTTGGGCTGGCCCACCCGACTGGAACATGTAGATGACCCGTTTTGCTTTGGGCGCGAAGTGCGGTCCAATCGATGCCGGTCCCTCGCCGGTGGCCTCGGGTGCGGACTTGGTCGGTGGAGCGGCGAGGCCATCTTCCGCCAATAGCGAGGCCAAGGCCGCGGCTCCCAGTCCGCTGCTAGTGCGACCGAAGAAGAGCCGCCGCGTTAGCAATCGTCGAAGTTCGTCTTGCGGGCCCATACGTTAGCCTTTGGTGATGGTCTCGTCGAGATTTAGAAGGATGCGTGCCACGTTGGTCCAAGCGGCATGTTCGGCCACGTCGAGCGATTCGTTCCGCTTCGACTCGCCGATTTCGAGCAGCGTTTTGGCCGAGTCAAGATTCTTGCGATACGCGGCCAGTCGTTGTTCGTAAGCAGCAGTGAGTACCTTGAGTTCGGCCGCGTTCGGTTTGCGAGAGAGCGCCCGGCGATAAGCGTAGGTGACTCGCTCGGCCGATGTTTCACCACCCGCGGTCATGATCTGTTCGGCAAAATGCCGGGAGGCTTCAATGAACGTCGGGTCGTTCAGCAGCACAAGTGCTTGTAGCGGCGTGTTGGTTCGCTCGCGACGCACCGTGCAGACTTCGCGCTCGGGGGCATCGAAGGCATTGAGCGCCGGCGGCGGGCAGGAACGTTTCCAAAACGTGTACATGCCGCGGCGATAAAGGGCGTCGCCGTGATCCTGCTTGTAAACTAGACCGCCATAGGTCTTGATGCCGAAGGCGACCTCGTCCCACAAACCTTTCGGCTGATACGGGCTCACGCTCGGCCCGCCCAACTTGTGAACGAGTAGACCAGAGATCGCCATCGCGTTGTCGCGAATGAACTCGGCTGGCAGGCGGAAGCGGGGGCCGCGAGCCAGAAGGCGATTGAAGGGATCACGCTCGTGCGATTCCGGCGTGATCTGGCTGCTCTGCTGGTACGTGGCCGACATCACAATCTGCTTTTGGAAGGCACGCACGTCCCAACCGCTTTCGACAAAACTCGTGGCCAAGTAGTCGAGCAGCTGCGGGTGCGATGGTAACATCCCTTCGCTACCGAAATTCTCACTCGACTCGACCAGTCCGGTGCCGAAGTACATCTGCCAGTAGCGATTCACCGTGACACGCGACATCAACGGATGGCCGGGGTCAGTAAGCCAGCGGGCCAGAGCGAGGCGATTCGCTGGTGCGCCTTCAGGAAGAGGTGGCAAGCTGGCCGGAACACCAGCGGCGACTTTGTCACCTTGTTGGTCGTAGAGTCCCCGGTTCAATAAGAAGGTATCGCGAGGCATGCTCATCTCTTGCATGACCATAGCGTTGGGGATCGAGCGATAGAGCTTGTTCTTCTCGCGGTCGGTCTTGCGCCGCTGGGCGTAGAGATCGCGATAGGTCTTGTCGATGTTGTCGAGGAAGAATTGCAGCAGCTTCTTCTGCTGTTCTGCGCTTCGCTTGTCGGCCGCCAACTGAACAATGGCATCGACCGGCGTCTCTCTGCGAATCTTGCTTAGGTCGACGTTCTTCTCCAGAGCCTCGCCGTGCTCTCCAAGAATCTTGAGCTCTTCGGCGCGAATGTCACCCCAGATTTCAAGATCCTCGCCGGCGTTCTTGCGCCGCTCGGCGATTTGCTTGTCGATGTTTGCTAGGCGTTCGACCGCCTCGTCGTATTTCTTTCGCTCTTCGTCACTCGGCATGGAGAGCATCGGTTCGGCATTGCCAAGTGCGCCATCGATTCCCTTATCGGTAATCGTGTTGAACATGGCGAAGAACTGGTAATACTCTTTCTGCGAAATCGGATCGAACTTGTGGTCGTGGCAACGAGCACATTTCATCGTTAGCCCCAGGAAGACCGTCGCCGTGGTGTGTACACGATCGACGACGTATTCGACGCGGTATTCTTCCGGGAAGGCGCCACCTTCAAAGTTGATGCCATGGTTGCGATTGAAACCGGTGGCGATCTTTTGTTCTTGTGTTGGATTGGGCAGTAGGTCGCCCGCCAGCTGCTCGGTCGTGAATTGATCGAACGGCATGTTCTTCTTGAAGGCGTTGATCACCCAATCTCGCCAGTGCCACATCTCGCGAATCGAATCGACGTGGTAGCCATGCGTATCGGCGTAGCGGGCCACGTCGAGCCACTCGAGCGCCATCCGCTCGGCATAGGCGGGCGAGGCAAGCAGCCGATCGACGACCTTCTCATACGCGCCGGCACTCTTGTCGGCCAAGAAGGCGTCAAGCTCTTCGATCGTCGGCGGCAAACCGGTTAAGTCAAACGTCACGCGTCGCAATAGCGTCTCGCGATTGGCCGCCGGGGCCGGCTTGAGACCTTCCTTCTCTAGCCGGGCGAGTACGTAATGATCGAGGGGGCCCTTGGGCCAGGCCTGGTCTTTGACTGCCGGCAGGTCGGTCTTCTCCGGCGGAAGGAACGACCAGTGCTCGACCCACGGGGCGCCTTGGTCGACCCACCGTTTGAGCAAGTCGATCTCCTCGGCCGATAGTTGCCGCTCAGCATCCGCCGGAGGCATCCGTTCGTCGGCATCCTCGGAGATCAACCTGTGAATCAGCTCGCTGGAGCCCGAGTCGCCAGGGACGATAACGGCATGTTCGGCGTCGCTCGCACCGAGTGCGCCTTCTTTGGTGTCGAGTCGCAGCTCCGCCTCGCGTTTGGCCTCGTCGGGACCATGACAACGGAAACAGGCGTTGGAAAGGATCGGCCGAATGTCGCGGGCAAAGTCAATCTCGGCCGTTTTGTCATTGGGCTTGACGGCCGCGTCTTCGGCGAAGCTGGCGTCCGCGAAGAAGAAAGTCGTGGCGAATAGCAGCAACACGGCGCGGAAGCTTCGGGAACCAAACAAATTCATGGAGGGCGCGCGTTATACGAGGAAGCGGGTCGGGCGGGATTCGCGGAGGTTCTTCTGGTTCGATTATTGTAGCCGGAAATGAAGGGCGACCAAAGTCTTCGGGGGGCCGTTTTCCCCGCTGTTTTTGCAGCTTTCTTGGCGTGCCTGCGTATGTGTGGTTGCGGCGGCGGGCGGCCGAATACTTGTAAGTCGAATCGAGGCAACGGTACGCTGATGGGCGACTCGCGCTATCGCTCGCCACGCTGCCGGATGACTAGCGGTGCGAGGCGTTCCTTACTCCCCAATCTTGCAACTGGAAATCGCCTGCCATGCCTTGGTTTATGTTCGTTCTTGAGCGACTCTGTCTACTCTTCTCATGCCGATCTCTGGCGACGATCGTGGCAGCTGCGTCGATACTCTTGCTTGGACTTGCCGTGCCGGCAGACGCCGAGGAGCCAGGTCAGAAAGAACAACCCACCGACTATCGGGCCGTCGACGACTTGAAGTTCGTGTTGATTGACTCGTCCGACACCGAATCGTTCTTGAGCCATCGTCACGATACCGAGGGGCGCCTGTTTGTTGGCGGCCGCGAGGCACTGTTCGTCTACGAACCGATTGCGAACAACCCTGGCGGTCCCCTCTACGGCGAGCGGCAACTGCTCTATCGTTTTCCGAATCACACTTGGGTGTACGACATCGCGATTCGTGGTGACGACATCTATGTGCTGACGATGAGTGCCCTGTACGTGATTCCCGATGCCCGCGTAAAGCGCGAAGGCCTCAAGCCGAAGCGTCTTCTCTATGGCATTCCGCAGGGACACGTGCATCAGTGTTTTCATGGGCTGGCTTGGGGCCCGGAAGGCGATCTCTATCTCTCCACCGGTGATCCTACCTGGTACATGCTCGACGCCGAGCGACCCGATCATTGGGGCTACTGGACGTACTTCAGCCAGCCGGAAGGAACAAAGACGATCTGGAACGGCGTCGGCGGAGCTTTTCGTATGCGACCTGATGGCACCCGCTTTCAGGTCGTTGCCACCGGTTTGCGAAACTCCTGTGGGCTGGCCTTCGACGAGCACTTCAATCTATTTACCAATGACAACGATCACGAGGGTAATCCGGTCGGCTACGTGCCGGGGCGACTCTTGCATCTTTCGCCAGGCTCGGACATGGTTTGGCCGCGGGGTTGGATGATGTTCAAGACACCCGAGCGCCGCGACATCGTCCGCACGATGTTCGATGGTATGGGCCGCGGCGTGCCGGTAGGGCAGACCTATTACAACGAATCACGATTGCCCGAGCGGTTTCGGCACAACTTGTTGGTGGCCCGTTGGGGAGCTCGCAAAGTGACTCGCTACCCATTGTTGGAGCGTGGCGCGACGTTCCGCACGCGTGAGCTGGATGTGCTGGTGGGAGAGAAGCTGGCCCGACCGGTTGGGGTAAGTGTCGGTCGCGACGGGCGAATGTTCGCCACGATTTCTTACATGAAGCACAACGAGGGTTCGCCGACCTACAAGAGCGACCTGGTGATGATCACCGGTGTGAAGGACGAGGCTCCTTATCATTTCGAGGCCTACAACGCGGTGGCCGCCAGCGTCGATCAACTGTTTGACGAACTGCAGTCTCCCAGCTGGTGGCGACGCTATCGGGCCCACGTGGAATTGCAGCGGCGTGGTGGGCCGCTGTTGGAAGAGGCGACCGCCCGACTGCGAGCGACCAAGTCGAATTCGCCGCAGGCGATTCACCTGCTGCACTTGGCGGCTGCCTCTAAGAATCCACAAGCGGCCAAGACAGTGGCCGCGCTCGCCAAGAGCAAACGACCGGCATTGCGCTTGCAGGCGTATCGAACGGCGGCCGAGTATCCACAGCTTGGTGCGACGCGAGCGACGTTCGTGGAAGGGCTGTCCGATCGAAATCCTCGCGTGAGGCTGGCGGCACTCGAAGGACTCGCGCGTTTCGATTCCGTGCCAGAAGAGGTCGTCGCCGGTCCGGCACAGAGCGACGACACCTATCTGCGGCAGGCGGCGATTCGCTTGCTCTCCGAGAAGGCGCCGCTGGCGAGGCTCGAAGAACTCTGCATGAGCGATCAATCAAGCGAACGGTTGGCCGGCGTGTTGGCAGTCGGCCGCCGACTGACGGTTCGCGACACCGACGCGGTTCTTCCGGAAGAGGTACCGCTGGGCAAGACCGTCGGTCCGGTTGTGAATCTCAATGGTGAGCAGGTCGACCTGCGAACGCTCGGTCGAATTGGCACCTATCGCATCAAAGACGTTTGGAAACATGTTCCCCATAGCGACGAGCAGGAGACCATGTTCACGCTGCTAATCGCCAGGCTTGATGACGCTGACGAGATCGTGCGCCTTCAGGCGGCCACGTTCTTGAATCTGCTTGACGACGAGCGCTCCAATCCGCTGGTTACGGCTGTACGTGGTAGTTCGGAGCGAACACAACTGGCGCAGCAGCCGTGGCAAAGGGTAGCCGAAGTGGCGGTCATCGGCCCGTTTCCTAATCGTGCGGTGCCAGGCAGTGGCGAATTGTTTGGTCCCGGCTTCGATCTCCAACGGCGTAGCGTCGACCTGGCCGCGCGGCATGACAGCGGACGGGGCCAAGTCTCATGGAGAAACCTCAAGCGAGCGGGCGAGGGAAACTCGCCGTGGCAAGCGGTCTTGCCGGAGGAATCGCAAGAGACGGCCTACCTCTATTTCCATTTGCAGAGTGGACAGAAGCAACGGGTCGAGCTGAAACTCGGCAGCGGCGCTCGGGTGAAGTTGTGGCAAAACGGATCGGTCGTTTGGACGACGCCGATCTGGTACGCGAGATCGAACGCAAACGATCGACCGCAGCTAAAACGAATTGCCGAAATGCAGAGTGCGTTGCCATTGGAACTACAGCCAGGCAACAATACGATTCTGTTGCGGATGGTGCGCAGTCGAGCCGACGGTCTGCCGCTCGATCTGTCGGTTCGATCGCTGCTACCGGTGGTGGCTTCTGTGCCGAGTGCGGAACAGCAATCGCTCAGCGCTCGTTTGCAGGCGGCCTCTGGCGAGGAGATCGCGCTGCCGGCGGTCTTCTTTGAGTACGATTGGGTCGGCACGGTAAAGGATGGCGACCCGCTTCGCGGGCGACAGTTGTTCGAGAGCATCGGTTGCAACAAGTGCCACGCCACGCGTAGCGACGTGCCGGTTTCAGGCGGGCCGAGCTTGGCCGATTCTCGCGGCCGATTCTCGACGGAGTATCTGGCCGAGTCGGTGTTGGTACCGAGTCGTCAGGTGTCGCCGCTCTTTCGGGCCACGTTAATCACGACGCACGACGGACGACAGCTTCGTGGGTTGGTGATTCGCGAAGACGCGGCGGACGACGTCGATGGCAAGCTGGAGTTGCTCAAAGGCGACGCCACTCGGGTAGTAATCCCGCTGGCTGAGATTGAAGAGCGACAAACGCTGAAGACGTCGCCGATGCCGGCAGGGCTGGTGAAGTCGCCGGAAGAACTACGCGACATCCTGGCGTACCTGTTGGCAGAGGGAATGTAGCGGCGTGCCGGGCACGACGGCGGTAGTGTCCAGCAGCTAAACCTGTGTTTTGATAGTGGCTAGGAAGCAAGAGCTTTCGAGCCGAACGCCCGGGCGATATTCCCGCAATTGTGCCCGAAATGCACCGTCGTGCGGCTTTTTCTGTAGGAACAAGCGAACGCCGGCCGGATAGAATCGCGATTGACGAGCGTTTGAACTATGGTTCAATATAGAGGTGTCTCGCGAATCACAAGTTTGTGGAATCGCTGGTCCGGGAAACCCGTAGAGAGTTGTTCTGTGCGACGTGTTGCTTCCCTCTCGATCGTCCTCGCTATGCTGGCGCATGCCTTGTTCGGCTGCTGCTGGCATCATGCGCACGCGGAGGCAGACGACGCGAGTTGTGCGGGGCACGCGGACGTGGTGGTTCATGAGCACGCTGCTTCTCATCATCAGCACCAGGGAAATCACGGGCACGATCACGAGTCGCATCAGCTGGAAGAGCCTACTTTCACGCACGTCCACCATGAGCGCGGTACGCCGCACGAGCATCAGCGGGTTCCGCACTCAGACGAAGATCTTTGCGATGCGGATCAATGCTCATTCGTTAAGGAAAACGAGTCGGTCAAGTTGCCACGACTGGCGCTGACCGGCTTTGTGGTATTGCCGGCCGATGCTGTCGCCACTTCTCTTGAAGACCACGTCTCTATTTCGGCACGGTCCGCACGAAGGCTGGCTGAACGAGTTATGTCCGACCGTGCGCTGGGAGTGCGCGCGCATCTTGCTCTGCAGATCCTTTTGATCTGATTCTCTCTCGCTCACACTGAGCTGTTCGCGCAGTCAGTCCAGGATGTGATTCCGTCTGCTGCGTGTCTGTTGCGTTGTTGGCGGTGCTTGCATGTCACAGAGGCCGCCTCTCGCGATCCGAAATTTGCCCCATTCATCCTGGCGGAGGTTACGTCCGCGGGAGAACGTCATGAAATCGATAGTAAAGAATGAACTGTTTTGGCTAGCCCTGATCTTTGGCGGCCTAGCTGGCGCTGGCTACGCGACGCGCACTCATTGGCTACCACTGGTCACCAATGTGACGACCGAGGATCGGGCGAATGAAGACGCGGACTCGGGTGACAAGTCGGATGGGCACAAGGGCCACGGCAGCCACGGTGAAGAAACCGAGTCGGTCGAATTGAGCGAGCAGGCGCGGCGTAGTATCGGTCTGAAGCTGATCGAGGTTGCTCTCGGCGAGTACCAGCGGACGATGACCGTGCCCGCCTTGGTCGTCGAGCGGCCAGGTCGTTCGCAAGTACACATCAACACGCCGCTGACCGGAATCGTGACCAAGATCTATCCGCTAGAAGGAGAGGCGGTCGAGCCGGGACAGCCACTTTTCGATTTGCAACTGACACACGAAGATCTGGTCTCGGCCCAGCGTGACTTCTTGCAGTCGGCCGAAGAACTCGACGTCTTGAATCGCGAAATTGAGCGGCTTGAATCGGTTGGCGAAGGGGTCATTGCCGGAAGGCGTATTCTGGAACGGAAGTACGAACAACAGAAGCTCAAAGCGGCCATGCGAGCCCAGCGGCAGGCCCTCTTGCTGCACGAACTTACGGCCGAGCAAATCGACACGATTCTCGAGACGCGGGAGCTGCTCAAAGGTCTGACGGTGCGGGTACCTCCCTTCTTGAACGACGAAGAGTATCCCGGTGCGGTGCATCGTTTTCACGTGCAGTCGCTCAAGGTCTACCCCGGACAACACATCGAGGCAGGGCAAAACCTCTGTGTGCTGGCCGACCATTGCGCTTTGTACATCGAAGGGCAGGCGTTTGAGGAGGATGCCGAGCGACTGCAAAAGGCGATTCGCGAGTCGCGTACGGTCAGCGCTTTGATTCGCAAGGCGGATGGCGAGTCGGGTAGCAAGTTTGAAGAAATTTCCGATCTGCGGATGTTACGCGTGGCCGATCGGGTCGACATGGAATCGCGAGCACTGAAGTTCTATGTCCTGTTGCCGAACGAGCTTGTCTTAATGCGGGCGGGCGACGACCTGAGGGGTACGAAGGAACAGGACGAGGCACACCAAGACACGCCTTTGCCAAAATACATTGGCTGGCGTCACAAGCCGGGGCAACGAATCGACGTGCTGGTGCCGATCGAGCGTTGGGAGGGACGGCTCGTTTTACCGGTCGACGCGGTCGCGGTCGAAGGGGCCGAGTCGTATGTCTTTCGTGAGAACGGTGACAGGTTTGAACGCGTGCCGGTCCATGTTGAGTTTCGTGGGCAGCGCGAGATGGTGATCAAGAACGACGGGCAATTGTTCCCCGGCGATCGGATTGCGGGCAATAACGCCTATCGCTTGCAGGTGGAGCTGAAGAACAAGGCAGGCGGGGCGGTCGATCCGCACGCAGGTCATGGCCACTGATTGCCGGCTCTTTGACATCACAGCCCCGCTAGGAAGAGACAAGTAGAGATTCGACATGCTCAACGCCATTATTCGATTTTCGTTGCGTCAACAACTGCTGGTCATCGCCGCGGCCATCGCGCTGTTGGTCTACGGTGGTTGGCAGATCCTGAATTTGCCGATCGACGTCTTCCCGGACTTGAACCGGCCTCGCGTGACGGTGTTGGTCGAAGCGCACGGCATGGCGCCAGAAGAGATCGAGACGCTAATCACGATTCCGCTGGAAACGGCGCTCAACGGAGCGTCTGGTGTGCAGGCGGTACGCAGTTCCTCCGGTGTCGGGATGTCGGTGATCTACGTCGAGTTCGATTGGGGAACCGACGTCTACGATGATCGTCAGGTGGTGCAAGAACGAATCTCGCTGGTCCGGGATCGACTGCCGGAGGATATTGACCTGCAACTGGCCCCTATCTCCTCGATCATGGGACAGATCATGGTCGTGGGTATGTGGAGCGAGGGTGACAAGACGCCGCCCATGGAGCTGAGAACCTTGGCCGATTGGGAAGTGCGCCGGCAGCTACTTACCATACCTGGGGTTTCGCAAGTCTTTGTGATGGGGGGCGGACGCAAACAGTTTCAGGTGTTGGTCGATCCGCAGAAACTGTTGCGGCAGGGCGTTACCTTAAACGAAGTTAAAACGGCGGTTGAGGAGAGCAACGAGAACGCCACGGGCGGTTATTTGCAGCAGCAGGGACCGCGGGAGCTGCTGGTTCGCAGCCTCGGTCGCATTCAAACGGCCGAACAGCTTGGCGAAGTCGTCGTCAAGATTCGTGACGGGCGGAGCCTGCTGCTCGGCCAGGTGGCCAAGGTGGTCGAGGCTCCGCAAGTCAAGCGGGGGGACAGTTCCGCGTTCGTGAAGCGAGAAGATGGAAGCTTTGCCGGCGGCTCGGCCGTTGTGCTCACGGTCAACAAACAGCCCGATGCCGACACGCGTGAAGTGACGGAGCGGATCGAGAAGACATTGCAGAAGTTGGCGGCGACCTTGCCCCGCGATATTCAGATTCGCCCGGAGCTTTATCAACAGCGTGACTTCATCGATCGCGCGGTCGACAATGTGGAAGAGGCCCTGCGCGATGGTGGCGTGTTGGTCGTCGTGATTCTGTTCCTGTTCCTGCTCAATTTCCGCACCACGTTTATCACGCTGACCGCGATTCCGCTTTCGATTGTGATTACGGGGTTGATCTTTGCGGCATTCGGACTGTCGATCAATACGATGACGCTCGGGGGACTCGCGGTTGCGATTGGGGAGTTGGTCGACGACGCGATTGTGGACGTCGAGAATATCTTTCGCCGCTTGCGAGAGAATCGAAATAGCGAGAAGCCGAAACCGGCGTTGCTGGTTGTGTTTCAGGCCAGCGTCGAGGTTCGCAACTCGATCGTGTTTGGCACGATGATCGTGGTACTGGTCTTCTTGCCGCTGTTCGCACTGACCGGGATGGAAGGCCGGCTATTTACTCCGCTGGGGATCGCCTACATCGTTTCGATCTTGTCTTCGCTGTTGGTCTCGCTAACGGTCACGCCGGTGCTCTCGTACTGGCTGCTCGCTGGGGCGAAATTCAGCCATGTCGAGAGGGATTCGTTCGTGTTGCGGGGGCTGAAAAAAATAGCCGCCTGGGCCATGAACGCGAGCCTGCGCCTGCCAGCGTCGGTGCTGTTGTTTTCCACGCTCGCAGTCGCCATCAGCTGTTTTGCCCTTTACCGATTGGAGCGTGATTTCTTGCCTCCATTCAATGAAGGGGCAGTGCAGGTCAACATTCTGATGCCGCCGGGCAGTTCCTTGGAGACCTCGAACGAGGCCTCCGCGATGGTCGAACGCAAGCTGCAAGAGATCGACGATCTCGTGGCCTTCGTTCGCAAGACGGGACGAGCCGAACTCGACGAACACGCGGAAGGGGTGAACGTTACGGAAATGATTGCCTCATTCGACCCGGCTTCCACCCGAAGTCGCGAGGAGATCTTAGCCGACATTCGCGAGAAGCTGGCCGATGTGCCGGGAATCGTTGTCAGCGTCGAGCAGCCGCTAGCGCATTTGATTTCGCATATGCTCTCCGGCGTAAAGGCCCAAGTCGGCATCAAGATCTATGGCGACGATCTCAACGTGCTGCGTCGCAAGGCGAAGCAGATGGAGGCGGCCATTAGTTCGGTCGCCGGAGTGAAGGATCTTCAGGTCGAGCAGCAGGTCATCATTCCGCAGCTGCAGATCCAGATCGATGGTGCCAGGCTCACGAGCTACGGGCTCCGGCGGCACGATATCAACGAGTTTATTGAGACCGCCATGAATGGTGCGGTTGTGTCCGAAGTTCTCATTGGCGAACGAACGTTCGACCTGATGGTCCGACTCGACGATCCGTATCGCGAGAACATCGAAGCGGTCCGGCGGCTGGCGATCGATTTGCCTGGCGGGGGGCGAACGATGCTGCAATCGGTCGCTCGCATTCGCGAAGTCGGCGGGCCCAACACCATTAACCGAGAGCAGGTGCGGCGGCGGATCGTTTTGCAGTGCAATACAGCCGATCGAGGCCTGGTCGACGTCGTGCAAGATATTCAAGAGAGACTGGCCCCCATCGAGGCGTCGTTGCCTGTAGGATATATGGTCGAGTACGGCGGTCAGTTCGAGAGTCAGCAGTCGGCCACACGGGTGATTGGCTTCCTGTTCGCGCTTTCGCTACTGGGAATGTTCATGGTGCTGTTTTCCATGTTCCGCTCGGCCAACTTGGCGCTGCAGGTCATGGTCGCGCTGCCGATGGCGTTGATCGGTTCGGTCGCCGCACTTTACATCACCGGTCAAACACTCACCGTGGCCGCCATGGTCGGCTTTATCTCATTGTGTGGTATCGCCTCGCGAAACGGCATACTGCTGATCAACCACTACTTGCATCTCGTGCGTTACGAAGGGGAGACCTGGTCGCGGGAGATGATCGTTCGAGCCGGCAAGGAGCGTCTCGCCCCGGTGCTGATGACGGCCTTGACCTCGGGAATCGGACTGGTTCCGCTGGCCCTTGCCGCGGGTGAGCCAGGCAAGGAGATTCTCTATCCTGTAGCAACGGTTATCATTGGCGGGCTGATTACCAGCACGATGTTGGAGTTTTTGGTCCGCCCCGTACTGTTTTGGAAATTTGGTGTCGGTGCGGCTCGGCGGGCGATTATGCGGAACCAGGAATGCGTGGAACTCGTCGAAGAATAAGGAGGCTCAAAGCGGAGAGGAAAAACCGAGCGAAAATGGATGAGGGGAAATATCGATCAAAATGACGTGACGTTCCGTAATGGTGTAGCATGAGTGCAATCGCCGCGGGCAGCCATGTCCCCTTGGCGGCGACTCAAGAACTGCAAATAAATCTTGTGCCGGTGCTTGGCCGGTAGAAAGGAAGACTGTTATGAAGTGGCAAGGTTGGAGTTTCACGTTGGCATCATTGCTGGTGGTGGCCTCGGTTGCGCTGGTCACCGCTGGTTGCAATTCCGGTGGCAACGACGGGGGTGGCGATGCGCATGGTGACCACGGAGATGGAGGGCACGATCACCACGACCACGCTGCCACGGGCGAGCATGGCGGCGATCTGTTGGAGCTAGGTGGTGGCAAGTATCACGCCGAACTCGTGCATGGCGAGGATACTCATGTCATAACGGTCTATCTTCTTGACGAGAAACTAAAGTCGCCAGTCGCTGCTGCTGAAGATGCCGTACGGATCAATCTCATGGTGATGGGGAACGCGTCGCAGCACGATTTCAAGGCGGTCGAGGCGACGGACGGTAAGGCGTCGCAATTCACCTTGGAGAGCGAGGCCCTGGCCAAGGCACTCGTGTCCGACATGGAAGAAATTGTCGTTCGACTCACGGTCGACATCGACGAAAAGTCGTACAACACCAAGATCGAAGCCCACGATCATCACGGACATGACCATGGTGATCACGGCCATGGTGACGGCGTTCATGGCGATCATGACGAAGACGACCACGCCCACGAAGAGGGCCACGACGACCACGATGGTCATGATCACGACGATCACGACCATGAAGATGATCATGACCATAAAGATGAGTAGATCAAACGTCTGCCGTCGTTTGTCCGCTGCCTTAGAAGCCTAGTGACAGGTCCAGCGGATCTTCTTCCTCGTCGTCGAGAGTGAAGTAGATCGAGTCGGTTGCGTCCGTGTCGGCATCGGTCGCTTCCTCGAGGTCGGACAACGAAGAGAGCGAGAGCGCCTGCACTAGCGACTCGGTGAGCGGATCGAGTGTGTTGTAATACGACGTAAAAAGATGACCGATGTCGGAATTGTCGATGTCACCGTCGCCGTCGAGATCCCCTTCAAGTTCCGTCCTGGCGAAGGGTAGCGCTGGTGGATCGGGATTAACTCCCGTTACGTTTCTAAAGACGGTTTGGGCGTCCGACGAGCCGACGGTGGCATCTCCGTCGACGTCGCCGACCAAGTTGCCACTGTAAAAAACGAGGTCCCCTCCCGCGATGTGATTTCCGGTGGGGAAATCGGCCGCCGAATCGTAGATGAAACCGAGCTGGCGACTGGTGGCAGGGGATTCACCGTCGAGCGCGACGCCATCAGCATCGACGATCGAATCGTGCAGGGTCACCTTGACCCAAGTATTGACAATTTCGCCCGGCGCGAATTCGATTCGCATGGAACTGGAGCCGGAACCCTGGACGCTCTGAATTGGCACCGCATCGCCAATGACTTCCACGCCACCGGGAAACGTGACGCGCTGGACCGTCACGTCGGCGGCAGAGAAGAAGACGGGACGGTTGAAGGTCACGTCGAGCGTCGTTAGTCCAGTGACGGCGGCCGTGGTTTGACTGACACTGCGTTCGGTGAGCGAGTTGGCGGCTACGCCGACTGCCGCTGGCGGCAAATTCACCGCCGTCAGGAGCTGACCGATGTTGGCGCCCTTGCCCGCGACGAAAGGACTCCCGCTTAAATCAAAGTGCTCCGGCAGGCTGAGTTCCGGGTTGGCGAATCCGAGTTGATCTGGAGTCAGCCAGAGTGAGAATTGGCCGTAATAGTCGCCACCTTCCTCATACGGGGATCCGGTCCGATATGTCTCTATCTTTGACAAATCTGCATCGGAGATCAGCACTTGGTTGCCGCGTACATCGAAACCATCGACAAAACTGAGTACCGATTCCAGCCCAGCTCGAACGCCGTTTCCCTTGATGTCGTAAAGACCTCCGGAAATGACGTTATCGCGATAGATGAGATTTCTGACGGCGGTGTCGTTCTCGCCAAGCGTTAGATTGGAGGTTCCCGCTCCATCTTGGACTGCCGTGTCGCCGAACAGGGCGGTGTTGTTCTCGATCGTAAGGTTGTCGATCACCTTCCCGTCGGGTGTCGAGACGACCCACAGGTGATGTTCCAAGTTGTAGGCCAAATTGTTTTGGAAAACGATGTTGGAAATCTCGTGGTCATGAGGATTGATGACCGCGAACGACCGAACATTGCGGATGATATTGTCCCGCACAACAATGTCGTCGAGGTCCGCCTCCCGGGGCGTCATGAGAAAGGCGAAGCCAGCTTGGGCAGCTTGCCAATTGTTGTCCAAGACATTGTTTTCCACGACGATGTGTTTGCCGACCTTGAATTCGATCAGATTCTTGATCGTGTATTCGGTACCTGCGAATTCTTCGTGGCCTAGCTTCCAGGCATTGGGTTTGCTGATCGAGTTGCCGCGAATCAATATTTCACGAGGATTGAACTCGTCGGGAATATCTCGGCCCAACCCTCCGAACATGATGTTCTCGCCCGTGGCCTCCAGGAAATTGTTCTCGATGTTAAAGCCGCTGAGACCAAGCGGCGAAATAAAGGCCTGGGCGTCGAACCCTTTTCTCTTGATGTTGGAAACTTCTGAGTTGGTCAGCGATATGTTTCCGCCGGCTGCGTCGATCGCGTGGGTG